>DATBHZ010000165.1:0-4394 GCA_036557185.1 Acidimicrobiia bacterium
TCGACACCACGGTGACCGTGCGCGTGCACGACGACGGCAGCGGTGTCGTCACCGCGCGCGTCCACCTCGACGCCAGCGCCGTCCAGGCAGCGCAGGTCAACGGCGACAAGCTCGAGCAGGCGGTCAGGCTCGGCGATCTGCATGCCGCGGGTTGGAGCTCGACCGGCTGGGTGCGGGATGCGCACGGCGGCGCGACGCTCGCGATCTCGAAGCCGTTCGCGCGCGCACAGGATGCGGCGAGCGTTGTCGCGGAGCTCAACGGTGCGGACGGGCCCCTGCGCGACGCGCGCGTGAGCTACAGCCCGGCACGACTCACGAGCAAGTGGCGCTTCTCGGCGGTCGGTGACCTGAAGAACATCCAGCCCGGGATCACTTCCGATCCGCAGCTCGTGCAGCGGCTCAGTGCGCAGCGCGTCGACGTCAACGCGATCGACCTCCAGGCCATCCGTGAGATCCGCGATTCCTTCCGGTTGCGGGTCGTCGCGGATCTTCCGCACGCCGCTCCGAAGACCTTCCAGGTCCCGACGGGAACCGTGGTCGTCATGCACACGTCGTCGTCGAGCACGGACACGACACGGATCGTCGCCGCCGTTGCGGGAATCGCCGCCATCGTGATCGCGGGCCTGACCGTGCTCTTCGCAGCACGCCGCCGTCGCCGGAGGCGGTCGTCACGCCAGCGTGGTGAACCAGTCGGGGAACTCGCGTAGCGATTCGAGCACGACGTCGGCCCCGGCGTCGCGGAGCTCGTCGAGACCGTGCGGGCCGCTCGCCACACCGACGGCAACGGCACCGGCACATCGTGCCGCTTCGATGTCGGGCGGAGTGTCACCGATGTACGCGATCGCACCGTGCTCGAGGAGGCTCTCCGCCTTTTGCGGGCCGTGTCGCCAGCCGACGACATGCTCCGCCTCGAGCCCCGCTTGTGAGAGGCACTGTCGAGCGTGGAGCTCGAACTTCGCCGTCACGACCAGCGTCCCGCACCCGGCCGACCGCACAGCGGCCAGCGCGTCCGCGGCACCGGGGAGCGCGAACGTGCCGGGCACGCCGTGCACGGCGTACAGCTCCCGGTAGCGGTCGGCCATCACTGCGATGTCCTCGGCCGGCACCCAGTGCGCGAGCTCCTCCTCGAGCGGCGGGCCGAGCCGCTCGACCACCACATCGGCGTCGATCGCAGTTTCCGATTCGGCATTCAACGCGCAAATCGCCGCGTGCACGCCGGGGCGCGAATCGACGAGGGTCATGTCGAGGTCGAAGCCGACCACCCTGCGTCGTTGCATCTGCCTCACCGTGGGCCGGATCTTTGCCCGAGCGTGTCGTGGGATGCGAGCATCGCACGCATGCGCCGCTTCCTTCGTCCCTTTGTCGTCCTCGCCGTGTGCTCGCTCGCCGGAGCCGTGCTCGTCGTCCAGGCGCCCGCAGCGAGCGCGACCCCGATCAACAGGCCGAGCGACCCGGTCGTGATCACGGGCGCGACGACGCCCACCTTGCAAGGACAGGTGCCCACGCAGATCGTGGGCTTCCGGGCCGACGGGAGCGGCTGGGTGCAGATACCGATCCAGGTCGACGAGCGGGCGATGCTCGACCTCGGTCTCGTGTACCACGGTGCCGCGAACGGGGTGAAGGTGCTGGCGTACACGAGCAACGCGACGTTTGCCGGCGCCGACCCGAACAAGAAGTTCGACGCAGACGACGAGCTGGCGTTCATGGCGCGTGACACCGGGGTGCAGGCCACTGCAGCGAGCGCACCCGTGGGCACCGTTTCCGGTACGGGTGTCGCGGTGCACGTGACCGATCCGCTCGCTCCCGGCGCCGACGGCTACGTGTACCTGTTCGTGAAGGCGAAGGGCAGCAAGCTCCAGCAGGGAGCCGGGAAGAAGTATGTCAAGTACCAGTTCCACCTCGACAGCGGGAACTACAAGAAAACGTACAAGACCACGGCGGGACCCAACCCGGAGAACACGCACATCACCGGCGCGACCTACACGCAGCACTTCGGAGATCGGTGGCTCACCGACAGCATCACGGTCACGGCGCCGGGCGCCACGAAGGTCGACATCCTCGACCGTGCGAAGCCGCTCTTCGCGCCGGGCAACTGCGTTCGCACCGAGGACACGTTCGACTCGGGCGAGGGCGCGTTCATCGTCAACAAGAGCGGGCCGGTGCGTGCGATCCGCTCCTACATCGGAGCGAACAGCGGCCCCAACACCGAGCGGACGAACATCTTCTACGACCGTCGCGAGGATGTCGTCACGGACCTGCGCGTCCACGCGATCCCATCCATCATGGACTTGATGGACTACAGCCCGGCGGCGACCGGCATGACCTACCGCAACGAGCTGAACCCGACCGGCGTCACCGTCGACGGCAACCCCGACTCGCTCACAGCGGGTGTCTCGTCCTGGGAGCAGATCACCGGTGTACAGGGGACGCTCACGAGCGTCGGCCAGCTCACGACGAGCTTCGCCACGCCCGGTCTCACCTCCTACTACCTCGACGACAGCACGCCTCCGGTCACCCAGTGCACGGGCGACGCGTTCGCGTACGGCGAGAGCGGCCTGTACCTGAACAGCGCGCTCCCCTGCACGGATCCCGGAATGGGCTGCTCCGACACTTTGCGCGGTGTCCGGACGATGTACTTCGACCCGCCCGGCGGGACGGTGGCCACCGCGGCCACCGAACGGGACGACGCGGTCGACCCGCTCGCCGCGACTGCAGCGGCTTGGAGCCCATGACGCGCTCTTGTCGCATCCCGCCAGTAGGGTTGCGGCATGACACGAACATCTGTTCGCAACCCCGTATTCGCATGTGAGGCGTGCGGTGCGCAGGCCCCGCGATGGCTCGGTCGCTGCCAGGAGTGCGGCGAGTGGAACACCATGCGCGAGGAGCGGCCGTTGCAGGAGGCCGGAGGCGGTGCGCCGGCCCCGGGCGCTCCACCGGTCCCGCTCGCCGCGGTCGATCCCGGTGCCGCCGCCTACCGGCCGACGGGCCTTGCGGAGCTCGACAGGGTCCTCGGCGACGGGCTCGTGCCGGGCTCGGTGACGCTGCTCGGCGGCGAGCCGGGCATCGGCAAGAGCACGCTCGTGCTCCAAGCGCTCGCGACGATGGCCGAGTCGGGGGCGCGATGCCTCCTGGTGTGCGCCGAGGAATCTAAGGAGCAGGTGCGTCTGCGCGCGGAGCGGCTCGGCGCGCTGCACCCCAATCTGCTCGTGGTTGCCGACCCGGCACTCGAGCACATCGCGACCTGGGTCGACGAGACATCGCCCGACGTGCTGGCGATCGACTCGATCCAAGCGATCTCCTCAGCGGAGGTATCCGGCCCGCCCGGGTCGGTCGCACAAGTACGCGCGTGCGCCGCGAGGCTGGTCGCGCTCGCGAAGGAGCGCACGCTGGCGACGCTGATCGTCGGCCACGTCACGAAGGACGGCGCGATCGCCGGGCCGCGTGCGCTCGAGCACGTGGTCGATACCGTGCTCGCCTTCGAAGGGGACCGCCACCACGCGTTGCGCATGGTGCGTGCGCTCAAGCATCGCTTCGGCGCGACCCACGAGCTCGGCCTGTTCGAGATGGGCCACGAGGGTCTGGTGCCGGTGCCCGATCCTTCGGCGCTGTTCCTCGCGGATCGCCGCACCGGCCTGAGCGGAACGGTCGTGGCCCCGATCCTCGAAGGTGCGCGCCCCGTGCTGGTGGAGGTGCAGGCGCTGGTCACGCGGTCGTACGCGGAGGCGCCGCAGCGCTCGGTGCAGGGGCTCGACGCCAAGCGGCTCACGATGCTGCTTGCCGTGCTCGCGAGCCGCGCCGGCCTCTCCGCCGGCCGTTGCGACGTGTTCGCGAGCGTCACGGGCGGGATCCGCGTGCGCGATCCCGGTATCGATCTGGCCTTGGCCATCGCTCTGGCGAGCGCGCAGTGGGGTGTCGCGATCGCCCACGACGTCGTGGCGATCGGCGAGATCGGCCTCGGCGGCGAGGTCCGGCAGGTGCCGCAGACGGCGCGCCGCCTGGAGGAATCGGGCCGGCTCGGGTACCGGCTCGCAGTGGTGCCTCCGTCCGCCCCCGAGGTGCCCGGCATCGCCCTCCACCGGGTATCCACGCTCGAGGAGACGCTCGCGGCGGTGCACCCCGTGGCGGGCACCGGAAGTGGCCAGGGACGGCCCGATGGAGCCCTGACGCTGGTATCGTGAGCCCGGTTCTCGTACGCGAGAGCCGGTTCCGTTCGATTCCTCCGCCGGGCCAGTCGACACGACCCGTCGACCCGCCCGTCGGCATCGCCCAGCAGGACCACGACAGCTCGCCCAGCCGGACCACGACGGCCACCCAGGCCTGGGTGCCACGAAAGCTCGGGAGGATCTTCACCGGTGCCCGCACCGCCGCGATCAGAAGCGATGCTTGCAGCCCTG
>DATBHZ010000166.1:0-2802 GCA_036557185.1 Acidimicrobiia bacterium
TTTCTCGGCGCTGCTGCGCGCCGGCTACCGCCCGGTCGGCCTGGTGATGGGCAACTGCGTCTACCACGTCGCGCATCAGGGCCTGCGCGCGTCGTTCAAGCAGATCGGGCGAAACCAGGAGATGCCGACCTACACGCAGGCACTGTACGAGGCCCGCGAGCTCGCGATGGAGCGGATGCAGGCCGAGGCGACCGAGGTTCAGGCCAACGGGATCGTCGGCGCGCGGATCATCGAACGCAGCCACGGCTGGGGCTCGCACGTGATCGAGTTCTTCGCGATTGGGACCGCCGTCGTCCCGGTCAGCGACGATCATGTGATCGAGAAGCCGGCGATGGTGCTCCCGTTGACCGGCTAGAGACACTAACGCTGCGTCACCTGCACAGAGCGCCGGGGTATTCCCAACCGACATCGCGATGAGCACCGACGTTCAGATCAAGCCGCAGGTCTACAAGGACGAACGGCCCCCGGAGTACTTCGAGCAGTTCCACGAGCGCACCCGCTCGGGTCCTCCGGAATGGATCTACGAGGTGGTGCGGGCGGTCACGGTGATGATGGCGCTGACCGCGTACCGGATACGCGGCATCGACAGCCAGAACGTGCCCAACGGGCCGGTGATCCTGGCCCCCAACCACGCCTCGTTCATGGACCACTTCTTCACCGGCGCGTGCATCCGCCGGCGGATCCAGTTCATGGCCAAGTCGCAGCTGTTCAAGCCCGGAATCCTGACGTGGATCTTCAGCCACGGCGGCGTGTTCCCGGTGCGCCGCGGATTCGCCGACGAGGAGGCGTTCGTGACGTCCTTCAAGATCCTCGAGCGCGGCGGTGCGATCGTCATGTACTGCGAGGGCGGCCGCTCGCGGACGGGCGCGATCGGGGACAAGGCCAGGCCGGGCATCGGCCGGCTGGCGCTCGAGTCCGGGGTCCCCGTGGTGCCGGTCGCGATCCTGGGGTCACATCAGACGCGTAACTGGAAGCGGCTGAGCTTCCCCAAGGTGACGGTTCGCTACGACGAGCCGTTCAAGTTCGGCGTCGTCGAGCACTCGACCCGCGAGCAGCAGCAGCACGCCGCCGACTACATCCTCGAGCGGATCAGGGCGCTGCACACGCAGCTGGAGCACGACCGGGGCTAGGCGGTCGCGATCGCGGCGGCCTTGTCGAGCCCGAGCTCCTGTACCGCGGTCTCGCGCATCTTGAACTTCTGGACCTTGCCCGTGACCGTCATCGGGTAGGAGTCGACGAACTTGACGTAGCGCGGGATCTTGTAGTGAGCGATCTGCCCGCGGCAGAACTCGCGGATCTCCTCGTCGGTGGCCTGCTCGCCGGGCCGCAGCACGACCCACGCCATCAGCTCCTCGCCGTAGCGCTCGTCGGGCACCCCGATGACCTGCACGTCGGCGACCTTCGGGTGCGTGTACAGGAACTCCTCGATCTCGCGCGGATACACGTTCTCGCCGCCGCGAATCACCATGTCCTTGATCCGGCCGACGACCCTGACGTAGCCCTGCTCGTCGATCGTGGCCAGGTCACCGGTGTGCATCCAGCGCTGCTGGTCGATCGATTCGGCGGTTCGTTCGGGGTCGTTCCAGTAGCCGCGCATGACCGCGTACCCGCGCGCGAGAAACTCGCCGGGCTCGCCTCGCACAACGGTGCGCCCCGTGGTCGGGTCAACGACTTTGATCTCGGTGTGCGGCATTACCTTGCCGACGGTCCCGCAGCGGTTCTCGAGCGTGTCATCCCGAGGAACCTGCGTGGTCACGGGCGACGTCTCGGTCATCCCGAACGCGATGCTGATCTCCTTGATGCCCATCTCCGACGAGACGCGTTTCATGACCTCGATCGGACACGGAGACCCCGCCATGATGCCGGTCCGCAGCGAGCTCAGGTCGAACTCGGAGAAGCGCTCGTGGCCGAGCTGGGCGATGAACATCGTCGGCACGCCGTACAGGCTCGTGCAGCGCTCGTGGTGGCAGGCCTCGAGCGTCTTGAAGGGATCGAACGCCTCGGCCGGATAGACGATGCAAGACCCGTTCGAGGTCGCTCCGAGGTTCCCCATCACCATCCCGAAGCAGTGGTACAGGGGGACCGGCACGCACACCCGGTCGCGCTCGGTGTACCCCAGCAGCGAGCCCACGAAGTGGCCATTGTTGAGGATGTTGTGGTGAGTCAGCGTGGCGCCCTTGGGGAAGCCCGTCGTCCCGCTCGTGTACTGAATGTTGATCGGCTCGTCGAAGTCGAGCTCGTCCATCCCGGCCCGAACCCCGTCGCGGTGTGACGGGTCGCCGGCGGCGAGCTCCTCCCACTCGGGCGTGCCGAAGAACACGGCCCGCTCGAGCCCCGCAAGCCGCGGACGCACCTGGTCGACCATCTCGACGAAATCGGACCCGTGGGACTCGCGGATCGCCATGACCCAGCGGCACCCGGACTGCCCGAGCGCATACTCGAGCTCCGACAGGCGGTAGGAGGGATTGATGTTGACGAGGATCACGCCGAGCTTGGCGGTGGCGTACTGGACCAGCGCCCACTCGGCGCAGTTCGTGCTCCACACACCCACGCGGTCGCCCTTGGACAGTCCGCCCGCGAGCATCCCGCTGGCCAGCCGGTCGACGGCCTCGTTGAACTCCGTATAGCTGTAGCGAACGCCCTGGTGGCAGGACACGAGCGCATCGCCGTCCGGGTTGCGCGCGACCGTGCGCTCGAGGTTGTGGCCGATCGTCTCACCGATCAGCGGCTTTTCGAACGCACCGTGCTCGTACGAGAGTCTCGTCACCTCAAGCGCAGCCTATAGCGTGTCGCAAGCGATGA
>DATBHZ010000167.1:0-16999 GCA_036557185.1 Acidimicrobiia bacterium
CACCTCGTCGACGACCTCGGCGATGCGCGCGTCGGGGCGATCGACCTTGTTGACGACCAGGATCACCGGCAGGTCCGCTTCGAGCGCCTTCCGCAGCACGAACCGCGTCTGCGGGAGCGGGCCCTCGCTCGCGTCGACGAGCAGCAGGACGCCGTCCACCATCGTGAGGCCGCGTTCGACCTCGCCGCCGAAGTCTGCGTGGCCCGGCGTGTCGACGATGTTGAGCTTCACGTCGCCGTAGCGGACCGCCGTGTTCTTGGCGAGAATCGTGATGCCCTTCTCACGCTCCAGATCTCCCGAATCGAGCACCCGCTCCACCACGTCCTGGTGCTCGCGGAACGCGCCGGTCTGCCAGAGCATCGCGTCGACGAGCGTCGTCTTCCCGTGGTCGACGTGAGCGACGATGGCGACGTTGCGGAGGTCGTCACGGCTCGCCGAGCCGGTCGGAGCTGATGGGCGGTGGGCGCGCGCGGACACGAAGAGCTCTCCAGTGGGGGAATCCGCCACCCATTGTACGGTACGGAGATGCCGCCGACCGCCTACGACGAGTTCGCGTACTTCGAGGACAACGCCGTCGAGGTGGGTCTGCCCTACGACGGGCCGCCCACCGTCGAGCGCGTCACGGTGCCGCTGGACACAGGGCGATCGCTCAGCGCGTTGCGCTGGGGTGACGGCCCGCCGGAGCTCGTGCTGCTCCACGGGGGCGCGCAGAACGCGCACACCTGGGACACGGTCGCGCTCGCCCTGGACCGGCCGCTCCTGGCCGTCGACCTGCCGGGGCACGGCCACTCCGATCACCGGCCCGACAAGGCCTACTGGCCGGAGGAGAACGCACGAGCGGTGGCGGTCGCCGTCCGGGAGCTCGCGCCCGAGGCCCGAGCGGTGGTCGGGATGTCCCTCGGCGGTCTCACGGCACTCGCGCTCGCGGGGAACGAGCCGTCGCTCGTACGCGGGCTCGTCACCGTCGACGTGACACCAGGGGTCGACAAGGACAAGGCCTCTGCGATCACCGCGTTCATCGCCGGTCCCGAGACCTTTGCGACCTTCGACGAGATCCTCGAGCGAACCGTGCTCTTCAACCCCACGCGCACCGAGTCGTCGCTCCGGCGCGGGATCCTGCACAACGCCCACGAGCTGCCGGACGGCTCCTGGGCGTGGCGATATGACCGCTTCCATCTCGACGAGGGGCAGGAGGTGCCCGAGTTCGGCAGCCTCTGGAACATCTACGACGGCCTGACCATGCCCTTCATGCTCGTGCGGGGCGCAGACTCCCCCGTCGTCGACGACGCCGACGTCGCAGAGGTCCGGCGGCGCCTGCCGAGCGCCCGTGTCGAGGTAGTCCCCGCCGCAGGCCACAGCATCCAGGGCGATCACCCCCTCGCTCTCGCCGCGTTGTTGCAGGAGTTCGTGCCCGAGAGCTAGCTGGAGATCCCATCCACAGCTGTGATGCTCGCGACACTGCCGAGGACGCGATCGCAAGTTTTGCCCTGAGCGACGAATCCGTCCGAAGATGCACGGCGTGGTGGAGCTGTCGCGCCGGGGGTTTCTGGCGGCTTCTGCGGGGTTGGGCGCCGCGGCCGTGCTCAGCGGCTGCCGTGTCCCTCGCGTGGGGGGTCGGGGCGGTGAGCTGACGCGGCTCGAGCGCTACCAGTGCCTCGAGCTGACGACCGACCCGTTGCCGAGCGTCGCGAACCCCTTCGATCCGTCACAGCTCGACGTCTGGGGAGAGTTCACCGACCCGCGCGGCGTCGTCTCACGCGTCCCGGCGTTCTTCTTCCAGGACTACGACCGCGCTTCGGTCAACGGTCACGAGCGCTTGACGGCTCAGGACACGCCCGTGTGGAAGCTCCGGTTCACGCCGACACGGGTAGGCCGGTGGAGCTGGCGCTGCACCGCACGAACGGCATCGGGCGAGGTGTTGCCGGGCGGCCACGGACAGTTCGTCGTCACAGAGAGCAACGACCCGGGGTTCCTACGGCTCAGTCAGCGTGACCACCGTTACCTCGCGCACGACGACGGCAGCCCCTACTTCGCGATCGGCGAGAACGTCGCGTGGTACGACGCGGGAGGCACGTTCGACTACGACAGCTGGTTCGGGCGGCTCCGCGACCAGGGCGCCAACTACGCGCGCCTGTGGATGCCGACATGGGCGTTCGCGCTCGAAGCACCGGGGAGCCCGCTCGGCGACTACACCCAGCGGCTCGATCGTGCCTGGCAGCTCGACTACGTCTTCGACCTTGCGCAGCAGTCGGGTCTCTCGCTGATGCTCTGCCTGCAGAACCACGGCCCGTTCTCGCTCGTGTTCAACAGCGAATGGGCGCAGAACCCGTACAACGATGCGAACGGCGGGCCGCTCGCACAACCGCAGGACTTCTTCACCGACCCGACCGCGCGCGACCTGTTCCGGCGACGCACGCGCTACTGCGTCGCACGCTGGAGCTACGCACCGCAGCTCCTGGCGTGGGAGCTCTGGAACGAGGTCGACCTCACCGGCGGCTACGACCAGGCAACCGTCGCCTCCTGGCACCACGACATGGCCGGCTACCTGCGCAGCCTCGACCCGAACCAGCATCTCGTGACGACCAGCCTGTCCTTCTATCCATCGCTGACCCAATCCCCGACCGACGGCCAGATCTGGGACACGGCAGACCTCGATCTCACCCAGGTGCACCGGTACACGACTCTCGGAGACGGCATCGTGCTCGGCGACGCCGACGTCAGCAGCGATCTCCCGCAGTGGGCCGACCTCATGCTCACCCGCCACGGCCGCCCGACCCTCGTCGGCGAGTACGGCGTCAACTCGCAGAGCGCCGACATCACGCAAACGCTCGACCCGACTGGCATCGCCTTCCACGACTCGCTCTGGTCGGCAGCGCTCTCCGGTGCCTTCGGGACCGCCATGACCTGGTGGTGGGACACCTACATCGACGCGACGCCCGACGTCCTCTACCCGATGATCGGCGCGCTCACCCGCTACCTCGCGGACATCCCATGGGACCGCGAGGGGTTCATACCGACGACCGCGAGTGCTTCCGGAGGGAACCTCGCGGTCCACGGACTCGAGGGCACGACCGTTCGCCTCCTGTGGGTCAAGAACGACAACCACCAGTGGAACCACCCCGACCCGAGCACGATCACAGGCGCGACGCTTGACCTCGGCACACCGGACGACCGGCCCTGGCGCGCCGAGTGGTGGGACACCACGTCCGGAGCCGTCATCGCCACCGACATGCTCCCGCCGAACGGCATCAGCCTCCCTGTCCCGCCGTTCTCCGGCGACATTGCGCTCCGCCTCATGCGCTCCACGTAGCGCTCCCCTGCTCGCCGCCGCTGTGGGACAATCGAGGCATGGCAACGACGTTCACCCGCATGGACGAATCCACCGCCGAGCAGTGGGCCGTGATCGGTGTGGAGACGGCGAAGAACCAGCCGAGGGTCGCGGAGCGCGTCCTCGAGATGCTGCGCTCGCTGTCCTCGATCACCGACGGCTTCGCGACCGATCAGCTGACGCACTGTCTCCAAACCGCGACGCTCGCAGAACGCGCCGGCGCTGACGACGAGGTGGTGGTCGCGGCTCTCTGCCACGACATCGGCAAGGCGGTCAGCGTGCCGGGCCATCCCGAGATCGCGGCGTCGATCCTCAAGCCCTACGTGCGGCCCGAGGTCTACCAGATGATCCTCGTCCACCAGGACTTCCAGGGACGCCACTACTACGGACACTTTGGCGGCAACCCCGACGCGCGCGAGGCGCACCGGGGGGAGCTCACGCCGGAGGAGTTTGCGCTGGCCGAGCGCTTCGCCGACGACTGGGACCAGATCGCGTTCGACCCTGACTACGACACTCTGCCCCTCGAGCACTTCGAGGACCGTGTGCGCACCGTGTTCGCGCACGGTCGCATGTAGCGGGAACCGGACCGTCAGCGCTTCGCAGGAGTCCGCGCCCAGGGAGGCGTGCGCACGAGGTACTCGCTCGTCGTGAAGCTGCGGATGCGATCGAGCTCGAGGAAGCCGGTGACGCTCGCGAGCATCTCGTTCAGGTGAGCCTGCATCTTCTCGGCGTCGCCATCGGCGCAGTAGAAGAGCATCGGGTCGGTCACGTGCTCCGCCGACGGCCACGCCTCCTCGACGATGCCGAGATACGGCCGAGCTCCCGGAGTTACGGGCCGCGCGACTGCATTCCGGACGTAGCGCATGCGCGGCTGGAGCCGCTCGGACACCGGCGACTGCACACCGTGCCAGTGAGCGATCCAATCTTCGAAGCTCATGCGCTCGGGCTTCTCGAGGAGGGTCACCATGACGACACCCGGCGACCGCTCCCCGTCGGGCCAATCACGCGGGCGGCCCCATCGGTTGCCGCCGTAGTCGGTGTACAGCGACTCGGTCACGAGGTAGCCGTCGACCTCGTCGTAGGCGTCGTCGAGCAGAGCCTCGTACGGCCCGCGATCGTCGTAGCGGTCGAGCCAGATCGAGAAGAGGGCCGACGGTGTGGGATCGTCCGCCGGCGGCGGGAGCGGCACGGGGACCCGCGCGTCGGCGTCGTCGAGCTGCGCGCTCAGTCCGACCGGGCCTTGCCGGAGCAGCGTTTTGACGACGGCGTGCGGGTCCGCGGCATCGCCCCAACACAGGTACTGAAGCTTCTCCATGTCCTCCCCCGGTCCGGTCCGACGTCACCCTAGAATTTCGCCATGGAACGAGACGGGCGCCGCTCCCGGCAGGGGCGCACGCTCCGCCCGAAGCAGGTCGCCGGCATCGTCGGCATGGTGATCCTCCTGATCCTGATCCTCGCCAACTTCGGCGACGTGAAGATCGATCTCGTGGTCGCGGACTTCACGCTCCCGCTCGCGATCGTCATCATCGTCTCGGCGCTCCTCGGGGCGATCGCAGGATGGGCCTTCGGGCGCCGATCCGGCCGCTCCTGACGCCTCTGCCTGGGCACGCGGTCAGCAAGCCGTCAGTCCGGCGTCGCGCGTCGTTCACGTCATCGCGCAACGATGTTCGCAACCCTTCCGTAGCGTGAACGGCGGTCGACGGTCCCAATGAGCGCTCGGGTCGGCCGGCACCTCGAACCAGCGCATCGCTCTCTCGGAGGACTCACATGAAGCTCGTCGTCGCCATCATCAAGCCGCACCAGCTCGAGAACGTCACGGATGCGCTGCACGACATCGACGTCGCGGGCATCACGATCACCGAGGTCAAGGGCCACGGACGCCAGCGCGGCCACACGGAGGTGTACCGCGGTGGTGAGTACGTCGTGGACTACATCCCGAAGGTGATGTTGCAGGTCGTGACCCGCGACCCGGAGACCGAGAAGGTGGCGAACACGATCATCGACGCCGCTCGGACCGGGAAGATCGGCGACGGCAAGCTCTGGATCCAGCCGCTCGACATGGTGGTGCGCATCCGCACGGGCGAGATCGGCGACGAGGCGATCTGAGTCGGTCGCGTAGGTCAGCATCCGGTCAGACCTACGTCGACAGCCGTTCACGCGTCACACACAGGCGGTACATCGCGTGCCAGCACGATGGCACGCATGCTGACTCACCTCACCGCAACCATCAGGAAGCGCGAGGCCAGGCGCTACTTCGGCGGCTACCTCGCAGGGAAGATGCTGGGCCTCGTCGCCGTCGTCGGCGTGATCTACGGGCTCGCCTGGTACTTCAGCACCCACGCGGGTGCTTCGGTGTTGCACGACACCGCGGTCAAGGCTTCGGACGTCGTGAATCCGGTCAACACGGTCTGGACGCTGGTGACGGCATTCCTGGTGTTCTTCATGCAGGCCGGCTTCATGATGCTCGAGGGCGGGTTCGCGAGAACCCGGGAGGTCTCGAACATCATGATCGAGTGCATCGCGGACACCGCTATGTGCGGTCTGCTGTTCTACGCCTTCGGCTTCGCCTTTATGTTCGGGAACGGCAACGGCTGGATCGGCTACCACTACTTCTTCCTGCAGGGCATCCCGCACACGTACGGAACGACAGGTGTGGCCTTCCTTGCGTTCTTCCTGTTCCAGTTCGCGTTCGCCGACACGGCGAGCACGATCGTCTCGGGTGCGATGGTCGGACGCACCGACTTCCGTGGTGACCTGATCTACAGCATCGGTGTGAGCGGGTTCATCTACCCGATCTTCGGCCACTGGATCTGGGGCCCGAACGGGTGGCTCGCCACGATGAGCACGCCGTTCCACGACTTCGCAGGCTCCACGGTGGTGCACACGATCGGTGGTGTGCTGGCGCTGACGGGTGCGATCGCGCTGGGTCCGCGGCTCGGCCGCAAGTTCAAGCGCGACGGCGGTGGGCTGCCGCCGGGCCACAACATGACGCTCGCTGCGCTGGGTGGCGTGATCCTCTGGTTCGGCTGGTACGGCTTCAACCCCGGGAGCACCCTCTCGGCGATGGACTTCGAGGGCATTGGTCGCATCGCGACGAACACCACGCTCGCCGCGTGCGCTGGCTCGCTCGTCGCTATCGCGTACATCTGGTGCCGCACTCGCAAGTTCGACGTCGGCATCAGCATCAACGGGCTGCTCGCCGGCCTGGTCGCGATCACCTGTCCGTGCTACTGGGTCTCACCGACCGGATCCATCATCATCGGGGCCGTCGCGGGTGCCGTCGTGGTGCTCGCGGTGGACTTCACCGAATGGATACGGGTCGACGATCCCTGCGGAGCGTTCGCGGTCCACGGCGTCTGCGGGATCTGGGGAACGCTGAGCCTCGGCCTCTTTGCAGTCGGGATCTACGGCGCTCCCACGGCGACCGGATCGGACAACAGCGCGGCCGTCACCGGGCTCTTCTACGGCGGCGGAACCAAACAGCTGATGGCTCAGCTCATCGGGAGCGCGACCATCGTGGCGGCGACACTCGCGGCCGGTCTGCTGCTGATGTACATGGTGAAGGCCATCAGGATCCTGCGGATCTCCGAGGACGCCGAGGTCCTCGGGCTCGACATCCACGAGCACGGCGCGCCGGCGTACCACAACGAGCCGGCGTACGAGGGCTACTCGGCGATTCCGGCGGGCAAGACCGCGGCCGCGCGTGGACGGGTCGTGATCCCCGAAGACACTCGGGCAGGGGTCTCGTGACCCCTGCCCGGGATCAGCTCGTGAACGCGTCGATCTCCGCCAAGTAGTGCGCCCGCGCGCGATCGTCGAGGAACGACGCGCGGAAGGTGTTGCGTGCGACCTCGAGCACCTGCGCATCGGTCAGGCCGAGCGCGTCGACACACGCGCGGTAGTTGTCGACGACATAGCCACCGAAGTACGCAGGATCGTCCGAGTTCATGGTGACCACGAGCCCGCGCTCCAACAAGGTTCGGAACGGATGGTCTTCGATCCTGTCGACCACCCGGAGACGGACGTTCGAGAGCGGACAGACCGTGAGCGGCACCTTGTCGCGCACCAGCCGCTCGACGAGCGCGTCGTCCTCGAGGCACCGGACGCCGTGGTCGATCCGCTCCACGTGGAGCGTGTCCAGGGCGCTCGTGATGTACGCGGGTGGGCCCTCCTCACCGGCATGCGCGACGGCGCGCAGACCCTCGGCGCGGGCTCTGGCGAAGACATCGACGAACTTCTCGGGAGGGTTGCCGCGCTCGCCGGAGTCGAGCCCGATGCCCACGAGCTCACCACCGTGCGCGAACGCGGCATCCAGCGCGCGCATCCCGGACTCGGCGTCGAGGTGGCGCAGGATCGCGAGGATCAGGTGTGAGGTGATCGCGAGGCGCGTGCGGCCGTCGCGGAGGGCGCTCGTGATGCCGTCGAACACGACGCCGTAGGGGATGCCGCGGTCCATGTGCGTCTGGGGATCGAAGAAGATCTCGGCGTGGCGCACCCCGTCGGCGTGCGCTCGCTCGAGATAGGCGAACGTCAGCTCGTAGAAGTCCTGCTCCGTGACCAAGGCTCCGCATCCCGCGTAGTACACGTCGAGAAACGACTGGAGGTCCTCGAAGACGTAGGCCGCTCGTGCGGCGTCGACGTCCGGGTACGGGAGCTGCACGCCGTTGCGCTCAGCCAACGCGAGCATCATCTCGGGTTCGAGCGTTCCCTCGATGTGCAGGTGGAGCTCTGCTTTCGGCAACGCCGCGAGGTTCACCCGTCCCATGAGCGGGAAAGCGTGTCCCGGCGCCCGTTCCGATGTCCAACGACGCGGGTCGGGCCCGAGCTCGCGCCCGGGCCCGACATGTAACTGCGCGGCCTCCGCTGCTACGCGATGCCGAGCCGCTCCGCCAGGTCGCGCTTGTCGTCGGCCGGCAGGACGGTGCCGACGAGGCCCCACACGCCCTCGAACACCGGCGCAGGCGCGTTCGCCTGCATGCCGCCGAGCAGCTCGGTCCGGTCGTCGATGTTCATCGCAGGGATCATCAGTGCGAGCCCGGTGGCCATCTCGTCCGGAGGGATGCTCGCGACGATCGCCTGGTGCATCGCCGTCATCGCGTCGGAACCGACGACCGACCGCAGCGCCGGCGCGACGACACGCTCCTCGACGTCCTGGTGCGCCAGGTAACGGCTCGTGAAACCGGCGAGCTCCAGGTACAGCTCGTGCACCTGCTGCCGCTGATCACCCCTCCGGGCGGAGACCGCCGTCGCGGACCTGTCGTTCAGCTCCGCCATCGAGGCCTCGAGTTCGAGGTGGTCCCGCTCGATGCGCTCCGCGAGCTCCGGCAGCTCGGCCTCGAGCGTCGGCTGGACGCCCGCGTCCTCGTGCCCCGCATGGAGCACCAGGAAGGTGACGAGCTGGTCCACCCTGGCGGCGAGCTCCGAGCGGGCCGACCGGTCGCCTGGATCGGTCCGCCCCGCCTGCATGGTCACGCCGAAGAGCTCGGTGCGGATGCCCTTGTGGATGTCCCGGTAGAGCGCTTCCTCGGCGCTCACCACAGCGTCCCCACGTGCGGCGATCGTTGTCATCGGTATCCTCCTGTGTCACGCGGATCGGGATCGAACCGCTCATCGATTGCGATCCCATCGTCGGATACGCGACGTGCCCGTGCTCCTCAAAGAACCTTCGCAAGACGCTAAGAGCTCGCTATTCGTGCGGAGACCGCCGCCATGCCCTTCGATCCCGAGACCCTGACCCGCCTCCAGGAGGGCGCGAGCCTCGTCCTGGGCACGGTCAGCACGAGTGGCGAGCCCCATGCCGGCCGCGGGTGGGGAATCGCGACGTCCCCCGAGCAGCCGGACGCGATCCGCCTGCTCCTCGACGCGTCCGACGACGTCACGATTCGCCACTGCGACGATGGCGGGCGCGTCGCGCTGACCATCGGCAACGTGCGCACCTACAAGAGCCTCCAGATCAAGGGCTCCGCAGTCGAGGTCTCGCCGATCGGCCCCGACGACACTGCGCTCGCCGAGCGATACTGCGAGGACTTTTTCCGCGCAGTCGTGCAGGTGGACCGGCATTCGCGCGCCATGCTCGAGTCGTGGCGACCGCGCGACTTCGTCGCGTGCACGATCCGGGTGGAGTCCATGTACGACCAGACCCCGGGACCGCGTGCAGGCGCCGCGGTCGCGGAAGGTGGGCCGTGACCGAGCCGCGCGTGCCGGCCGCGCAGTTGCCGCTCAACGAGTTGCAGAGCGCGTTCGAAGGGGTGATCCCCGCGGTGATCGCGACGGCGGGTGCCGACGGCACGCCCAACGTGACCTATCTGTCGCGCGTGCGCATGGTCGACGACGAACACATCGCGCTGTCGAACCAGTTCTTCTCGAAGACCTCCCAGAACCTCGCCGAGAATCCCCGCGCGAGCCTGCTCCTCATCGACCCAACCTCGTACACCGAGTATCTCCTGACGTTGCGGTACGCGCGCACCGAGCGGGAGGGACCGGTCTTCGAGGCGCTGCGCGACGACGTCGACGCGGTGGCGGCGATGACCGGGATGCAGGACGTGTTCCGGCTGCGCGCAGCCGACGTCTACCGCGTCGCCCATCTCGAGGTCCGCCCACCGCGGAGCGAACCCGAATCTCAGGAGGTCGCCGGTTCAGGCCGCCCGCGAGCCGCTGTCGACGCCGGCACGCTCGCCGAGCTGAGCGCGAGACTCACCACCTGTCCCGACCTCGACGCGCTCGTGAACGCGATGATGACCGGGCTCGTCGACGTGCTCGGGTACGAGCACTGCCTGCTGCTGCTCGTCGACGAAGAGGGCAAGCGTCTCTACACGATCGCGAGCCACGGGTACCCACAGGAGGGCGTGGGCTCGGAGATCGCCGTGGGTGAAGGGCTCATCGGGATGGCGGCGGCCCGTCGTGTGCCCATGCGCGCGGGCAACCTGCGCCAGATGACGAAGTACTCGCGATCGATCCGCAAGTCGTTCGAGGATCACGGTGGCATCGGCCCGGGCCGCGTGATCCCGATGCCGGACCTTCCCGCGCTCGACAGCCGGCTGGCCGTCCCGGCCGTCGCTCGCGACCGAGTGTTCGGCGTGCTGGTCGTCGAGAGCGAGCAACGCCTTGCGTTCACCACCGACGATGAGCATGCGCTGACCGTCGCGGCGTCCCTCGTCGCCACGGCGATCGCCAACGAGCCGCAGCGTGTCGGCCCGCCCGAGGTGTCGGCGCCCGACGCCGCCCCCGTCCGGCCCGAGACGGGAGACGACGCTCCTGCGACGACGCACGTGCGGTTCTTCGCCGTCGACGGCAGCACGTTCCTCGACGGCGACTACCTGATCAAGGGCGTAGCGGGACGCATCCTGTGGTCCCTGCTCGGGCAGCACCAGCAGCAAGGACGCACCGAGTTCACGAACCGCGAGGTCCGGCTCGATCCGACGCTCGAGCTCCCGGAGCTGCGGGACAACCTCGAGAGCCGGCTCATCCTCCTCAAGCGGCGACTCGAGGAGCGCGAGGCCCCGGTGCGGATCGAGAAGACAGGCCGCGGACAGTTCCGGCTCGTGGTCTCGGCAACGCTGCGGCTCGAGGCCGCAGGCTAGGAACCGCTGCTCGCTAGGGTCTCCGGCCGTGTCCCGAGCCCGACCCACCTTCGTACTCATCCACGGCGGCGGCTCGTCCGCGCGCTTCTGGGATCGTCTGCTCCCCTTGCTCGACGGAAACGCTCTCGCCGTCGACATGCCGGGCCGCGGCGGCAAGCCTGCCGACTTCGCGACGCTGACGGTCGACGAGGAGGTCGCGTCGGTCCTCGCCGACATCCGCAGCGCGGTGCCGAGCGGACCCATCGTGCTCGTCGCGCACTCCTCCGGCGGTCTGCTCGTGCCCGGCCTCGTCGCGGGTCTCGAAGGAAGGGTCGTGCACATCGTGCTCTGCGCCGCGCTCGTACCGCCCGAGGGCGGGGAGGGGCTGGACTGCATGAAGCCGCGTCACGCCGAGGGCCTCAGGCTCGCGGCCGAGGCAGCGGCCGCCGAGGGTACGAGCATCACGCTCCCCGGAGCACCTGAGGACCCGGAGAGCGCGCGAGCGGTCTACGGCGGTGATCCTCTCGACGACGAGACCCTCGCGTTCATCGTCGACCCCGTTCGCTACGTTCCCGACACCGTGCACCACTACTTCCAGCCGGTCCACTGGTCGCTCGCCGGCTCGGTGCCCGTCACCTACATCATCACCGAACGGGACCGGCCCATCCCCCTCGCTCTGCAAGAGGAGATGCTGGCGCGCCTGCCACATCCGCCGCGGATCGTGCGCGTCGACTCCGGCCATCTGCTCCCGGTGACCGATCCCGAGCGGTTCGCATCGCTCCTGGAAGAAGCCATCTCGTAGCATCGCTAGATTCGCGTGCGTGGCGGATCGCGAGAGCGACGATCCCAGAGCGCCCCGAGCACCTGGTTGGTACCCGGACCCGTGGAGCGCGACGGGTGAAGGCGAGCGCTACTTCGACGGGCAGAAATGGGGTTCGACCGAGCGCCCTCTCGGCGGCCACACGGTGCTCGTCGAGGAGCACGAGGAACGACCGGCCAAGCACGAGCCCGGCCGGCCGCGCCGACCTGTGATCGCGATCGCCGTGTTCGCGGCGCTCGTGCTCGCCGTGTGGGGAATCCCGAAGCTGTTCCACTCTGGTGGGAGCACGACCTCGCACAAGGGATCCGCCGCATCCGCGCCGTCGATCAGCAACGACAGCCGACCACCGGCCTCGCAGGAAGAAGCTGCTGAACCTCTCGGCAAGCCCGCGACACCACCGGCAGGCAGCGGCGGCTACTCGGTGCTCATGCACCAACCGAACGACGCTGCCCAGCCGGTCGCGTGGGACCCCTGCCGTCCGATCCACTACGTCGTCGACTCGAGCGGCGCGCCCGCCGACGGAAGTCAGCTCCTCGAACAGGCTGTCGCGCGTGTCGGTCAGGCAACGGGTCTGCGCTTCGTGGCCGACGGCGCGACAACGGAGCAACCGGCACAGGGCCGAGCGGCATACCAACCCGACCGTTACACCAACCGGTGGGCACCCGTCCTGATCGCCTGGTCGAACGCCGCGGCCTTCCCTGCGCTCGGGGGAACGGCCACGGGCGCGACCAGCGCGGCGCCGGTCACCGCCCGCAACCGCCGCCTGGTCTATGTCTCCGGCCAGGTCGTGCTCGACAGCGCGGATCTCTCGGCTGCGAGCCAGCCCGATCGCGCCGCGGCCAGAGCCGTGGTGCTGCACGAGCTCGGTCATCTGGTGGGGCTCGGCGACACACCCGACCGGACCCAGCTCATGTCCTCGGACCCTGCGCCTGGCATCCACGACTACCGGGCAGGGGATCTCCGAGGGCTCGCTCTGCTCGGATCCCAGGCCTGCGCTCCCGGTCTCTGACAGGTTCAGCGCGAAGCGAAGCGCGACTGCGGCGCTGTCCAGTCCACCGACACGTAGCGATGCTGGATCAGCCACCGGTCGTCGACGCGTGCGAACACGTCGCGGTATCGCCCGAAGTGGTCGAGCCCGATCGCCGTGTACACGGCGAAGTAGCTCTCGACCCGCGCAGCCTCCGGAGACACCGACACGAACCGAGTGCTGGCGACGTGGTGGCGCACCATCGCGCCTCCTCGGCCTCCCGGCCCTTCCTCGGCGCTCGCCGGCACGTCGCCGAGGAAGGCGATGATCGCGTCGCGGCCGCGCAGCGTGGCTCCGTCCCGGATCTCGAGAACGCCCTCTTCGACGAAGGTCGCAGCGAGCTCCGCGAGCTGCAGGCGATCACCCGCGTGTGCGTACTGCGAGATCGTGTCCAGGATCGCCACGCGTGCGCCGACCTCCCACGAATCCACTCGTCCTCCTCGACGACCGCCCAGCTATCCCAGCGTGGCACTTCCGCGTCAGAATGTCCTCCGGGTGGCCCGGCAGGTGCCGGGCGGCGATTGGGGGGAAGCGCGCATGACGCGAGTTCGATGGACCGGCTTCGCCGTGGTGATCTCGGCAGGGCTCCTGGCACTGAGTGCGTGCAGCTCCTCCTCGCATGCGACCTCCACGACGAGACCGGGTGGGAGCACCCGCGCCGCGACCGGCTCGGCCGCGACGCTCACCGGTCCGGTCACCGGTGGCAAGGGCATCTCGCTCGAAGGGCCGACGGCCGCAGAGCTCGCGCAACAGGGCTACACCGACTCGGAGTACTTCGCCTCGGGGACCGCGCACTCCTACAAGCCGGTCGGAACGCTCGGGAACGACGGCCACTGGCGTGTAACGCCGGACGCGGCAGCTCCGTACCGGACGCGGATCGTCGTCCGCACACCGCAGGACCCGAAGCGTTTCAACGGGACCGTGCTCGTCGAGTGGCTCAACGTGACGGCCGGAATCGACGCGGCTCCCGACTTCACCTACATGAATCCGGAGCTCATGCGCAGCGGGTACGCGTGGGTCGGCGTATCCGTGCAGCAGGTCGGCGTCACGGGCGGGGAAGGGGTCATTGCCGTCGGCGGCGCACCGAGCGGCGGGCTGCACGGCGCGGATCCCGCTCGGTACGCCTCGCTGCAGCACCCGGGTGACGTGTACGCCGACGACATCTACTCCCAGGTCGGGCGCGCGATCCGCAGCTCGCAGTCACCCGACCCGCTCGGATCACTTCGGCCTCAACGCTTCCTGGCCGTGGGAGAGTCGCAATCGGCGTTCGAGCTGACGACGTACATCAACGCGTTCCAGCCGACGGCACACGTGTACGACGGCTTCTTCGTCCACAGCCGCGGTGGCGGTGCAACCCCGATAACCGGCGGGAACATCACCGCGGGGATCAACGGGGCGGTGCGCATCCGGGACGACATCGACGTACCGGTGCTCCTGCTCGAGACCGAGACGGACGAAGCGACGTTCCGTTACTTCGACGCTCGCCAGCCGGATACCGACCACATCCGGCTGTGGGACGTCGCCGGCGGGTCGCACGCGGACACGTACATCGTCGGCGGTTCCGCGGCCGGGCTCGGCTGCACGGGTCAGATCAACGACGCGCCGACGCACTACGTCGTGGCTGCCGCACTCCACCAGCTCAACCAGTGGGTACGCAGCGGTACACCGCCGCCGAGCGCGCCGCGCATGAAGCTCGTGCTCGTTCACGGCGATCCCGTCGTGCAGCGGGATGCGCTGGGCGTGGCCATCGGCGGAGTGCGCACCGCCGCGATCAACGTACCGATCGCCGCGTACTCGGGCATCCCGCCCGCCGGCTCGAGTGTCGTCTGCTCCTTCTTCGGGAGCACGCACCCGTTCTCGGCCGCGACGCTCGCTCGCCTCTACCCGTCGAAGTCCGCGTACGTCGCCGCGTTCACCAAGGCAACGGATGCCGCCATCGCACGCGGATGGGTCCTTCCCGCCGACCGGGCCGAGATCCTCGCCCAAGCTGCCAGCGTCAAGATCTGAGCCTGTTCGGAGCCGGAAGCTAGTTCGACGACCGCGGTTTACCGTGGGTGGCATGAAGCCTCCCCGGGTGGTCGTCGTCGGGGCCGGGTTCGGCGGGATCACTGCGGCGAAGGCGCTCGCGCGGTACGCCGTCGAGGTCACGATCATCGACCGGCACAACTTCCACACGTTCTCGCCCCTCCTGTACCAGGTCGCGACGGCCGGCCTGGCCCCCGACGACATCGCCCCCAACGTCCGGGGCATCGTCCAGAGCGAGCCGAATGTGGAGACGCTCATGGCGACGGTGCGCGGCGTGGACTTCGCCCGGCGCGAGGTGCTGCTCGACGAGGGGTTCGGAGTTCCCTACGACTACCTCGTCCTCGCGGCCGGCGCCGTGAGCAGCGACTTCGGTGTCCCGGGCGTGGAAGAGCACGCGCTGCCGCTCAAGACGCTGGCGGACGCGACGCACATCAGGTCCACGGTCCTCTCGCGGTTCGAGGAGGTCAACACCGATCCGACGGCGGCCGGCGACGACGCGCTCACGTTCGTCGTCTCGGGCGGCGGTCCGACGGGTGTCGAGCTCTCCGGAGCGCTCGCCGAGCTGTTCAGCCAAGTGCTCGCGAAGGACTACAAGAACCTCGATGTGGGGCGCGCACGCGTCGTCCTCGTCGAGATGGCCGACCGTCTGCTCGGGACGTTCTCACCGCAGGCCGGTCACGAGGCGCGCGTGGAGCTCGAGATGCGAGGCGTCGATGTTCGTCTCGGAGTGCGGATCGCGTCGGTCGACGCCGGCGGCGTGCACCTTGCCGACGGCACGACGATCGCCGCTCGCACCGTGATCTGGACGGCGGGCGTCAAGGCGAACCCGCTCGCGGGCATGCTCGGTCTCGAGCAGACCGCGCGGGGAGAGATCGTCATCGGCTCCGACCTGACGGTGCCGGGCCACCCGGAGGTGTTCGTGGTCGGAGACCTCGGCGCGGTCGAAGACAAAGCCGGCAAGCCACTCCCACAGCTCGCGCCCGTCGCGATGCAGCAAGGACGTCACGTTGCGCGAACTATCGACAGGCGCATGCACGGCAAGCCCGCGAAGCCGTTCCGATACTTCGACAAGGGAACCATGGCGACGATCGGCCGCCGATCCGCGGTCGCCGAGCTTCCGCTCGGCATCAAGTTCAGCGGCACGCTCGGCTGGTTGAGCTGGCTCGGGCTGCACCTCGTCTTCCTGATCGGGTTCCGCAACCGTGTCCTCGTCCTCGTGAACTGGGCGTGGAACTACGTCAGCTGGGAACGAGGAAACCGCGTGATCCTTGGGAATCCGGACTGAGCGTGCGCACCGCGGTTTTTGCGGCGGCGTGATAGGGCACACTGGAAGAGGAAGCCAGGCCACCGGAGGTGTGCCATGTTCTTCATCGGCCTCCTGCTCCTCATCGTTGCCGCGGTGTTCGGCGTCGACTTCCTCTGGAAGAACAACGTGCACATCGCAGCACCGAGGGTGTTCGGCGAGGACCTCGCCTTGCACAGCACACGGTCGCTGTTCGTGCTCGGTGCGATCGTGGGCGCGGTCGCGCTGCTCGGGATCGCGCTGATGATTGCCGGTGCTCGCCGCCGGACCGGCCGCGCCGCGAAGAGGCGCCAGCAACGTCGTGAGTTCGGCGAGCTTCGTGACGAGCGCGACCGGCTCAGATCCGAGAACGCTGATCTGCATGCGCGGCTCGGCAACGGTCACGCGGCCCCGGAGACCGCGCAGCCTTCCCAACCCGCGGAGACGACGGATCTCACCGCTCCCGAGAACGAGGACCAGCACGCGACGCATTGATCGCGCTGCGACAGCTCTGCGGGGCTAGAACGGCGTTGGGATCTCGCGAGCCTCGTGCGCTTCGGTGTCGTCACGAGCGTGCCGTTTCGGCAGCGTGACCTTCTTCCGTTCGAGCGGCTCGTAGGGGATCTGGCCGAGCAGGTGCGTGATGATGTTCAGGCGCGCGCGTCTCTTGTCGTTGGAGTAGGCCACGTGCCACGGCGCCCAGGGCGTGTCCGTCGCGGCGAACATCTCGTCGCGTGCCCGCGAGTACTCGTGCCACCGCGTGTACGACGCGAGGTCCATCTCGGAGAGCTTCCAGATCTTGCGCGGATCGTCGATACGGCTCTCGAGCCGGCGAGTCTGCTCGTCGGGACTCACCTCCAGCCAGTACTTGATCAGCAGGATGCCGGAGTCGAGCATCGCCTTCTCGACGGTCGGCGCCTGCTCCAGGAAGCGCTGGGCCTCCAGCTCCGTGCAGAAG
>DATBHZ010000168.1:0-2334 GCA_036557185.1 Acidimicrobiia bacterium
CCAGGACGGTCCCGCGCGCGACATACGTGTCCAGTTCTACGGCAACGACGGGCGCCTCTGGCTGCGCGCACAGATGACCTCCGGGCAGGTCTGGGTCCTACTCGACGAGATCCGCAAGATCGGTCGCTCCCGTGGCACCCGACGACGCGGATAGCTGGGGCGCGGTAGGCGCCGGGCTCGACCCACACTGCGTGCGCCACCTACGGGACCGGCTGCGCGGGCCGGGGCTGTTTGACGTGACGGCACCTGAACTGGCCTCGGCTGCCGACTGTTCCGTCGCCGTTGCAGAGACTCTGCTGCAACGCGCGGCTGCCGAGAACCTGCTGATCGAACGGATCCTCTTCACCTGCCCGTGCTGTGGCGAGACGCTGAGCGAGGACGACGCAGCCGCTGACGTGTGCCCCCACTGTCAACAGCCATTCGCCGACTGCGGCACCGGAGGAGGTTGTCCGAGATCTCGTAGAAATCTGAGGCGGCGGTCCTCCCGGCCTCGTCCGCTCCGGTTGGGAGCGTTCGGGGTCGCCAAACCAAGTCCGTGAGGACAGGAGGACCGCCATGAAGAAGGTATCCGGACCGCAGGTCGTCACCCCGGAGCGGGCGTCGGAGTTGCCGCTGCCTGCGGAGATTCAGGAAGCGCTCGGCGAGCTCGTCGGCGCGGCGAGGGATGGTCTGCTCGCGCTGTCGGTCGGGGTCGGCCTGAAGGTCGTGCACTCGTTGATGGAACGGGAGGTCGACGAGGTCGTGGGTCCGAAGTACAAGCGCGACCCGGACCGCACAGCCAAGCGTCACGGCCATGAGCGCGGTTCGATGACGCTCGGTGGCCGGCGTGTCGAGGTCGAGCGGCCTCGGATGCGCACGGTCGATGACGAGCACGAGCTGCCGGTTGAGAGTTACGAGTACTTCGCTGACCGGGACCCGTTGACGCGGGCAGTGATGGATCGGATGCTCGCTGGCGTCTCGACCCGCAAGTTCGCGGTGGTGGGCGAACCGGTCGGCGAGGAAGTCGAGGACGCCAGCACGTCGACGACGAAGTCGACGGTGTCGGAGCTGTTCATCGAGCGGACCCGCACCGCGCTGAGCGAGCTGATGCGCCGCCGGCTCGATGACGTTCGCCTGGCAGTGATGATGCTCGACGGGCTGGAGATCGCTGAGCGCACACATGTCGTCGCGCTCGGGATCTCGACCGAGGGCGTGAAGATCCCACTCGGGCTGTGGGAAGGCTCGACCGAGAACGCGACGCTCGTCTCGCTGCTGCTGGCCGATCTGGTCGACCGCGGCCTGGATCCTGAGCAAGCGATCCTGTTCGTGATTGACGGAGGGAAGGCACTCAGGCGCGCGATCAAGGACGTGTTCGGCGAGCACGCGCTGGTGCATCGCTGCCACCGGCACAAGGAGAGAAACGTCACCGATCTGCTCCCTGAGCGTGACCGGCCGATGATCCTCACTCGGATCCGCGGGGCGTGGGCGCTCACGAACCCGCTGCTAGCCGAGGAGCGGCTCGAGCTCCTGGCCTCCGAGCTCGAGCGCACGTGGCCCGACGCGGCCGCCTCGCTGCGCGAAGGCCTCGACGACACGCTGACGCTGATGCGACTCGGGATCGACGGGCAGCTCGCCAAGACGCTGTGCTCAACGAACCCGTGCGAGTCGATGATCGAGATCGTCCGCTACACGCAGCGCAACGTGAAGCGCTGGCAGGACGGCGACATGCGCAAGCGCTGGACCGCCGCCGGGATGCTCGTCGCCGAGCAGCAGTTCCGACGCATCATCGGCTACAGGGATCTCGCCAAGCTCGTGATCGCGATCGAGCGTCACACCCTCCTCGTTGCCCAGAAGAACCACGACCGTCAGGAGATCACAGAGCCCGTTACCGTGTAACTGTCAGCCGGTAAGGATCGCCGCCGAAGTTCCACGACGATCCGGACAACCTCTGAGCGCGCGACAACCGAGTTAAGTCGGCTATCCGCTCGCAGCGGTGCTCTTCGGCGTTCGGTGCTGCGACGTGCCTTCGAAGGGGGCCTCGTCCGCCAAGATCCAACGGAAGAGCCTGCATCCACACTCCTCGAAGACATCGCGTCAAGCCAGGTCGTCGCTCCGCGGCGACGCGGTCGTTTGAGGGCGATTGCATGAGTACGGACGGCCTGGTTCAGCGTCTCTGGAATTACTGCAACGTCCTACGCGACGACAGCCTGTCCTACGGCGACTACATCGAGCAGCTCACCTATCTGCTGTTCCTCAAGATGGCGCATGAGCGCACGCAGGCGCCGTGGAGCGAGGAATCGAGGATCCCCGTGGGGTACGACTGGCCGTCGCTGCTCGAGAAGGACGGGCCGGAAC
>DATBHZ010000169.1:0-12573 GCA_036557185.1 Acidimicrobiia bacterium
TGGAGGTTCTCGGTGAACCCGAGCATGAGCTGGTTGCGGTCCTCGATCTCGATCGCGGACTCGAGGCTCGTCGTCTCCAGATTGACCCAGAGGATGTCCTTCGTCATCTGGAGGCCGTAGGGGCTGAACTCGCACATGCGCGCAGCCATCTCGAGCGCGGTCGGCAGCAGGTCCTCGTCGGAGGTGACGCGCGAGACCAACCCCATGCTCAACGCCTCGGCCGCGTCGACCTCCCTCCCGGTGAGCAGTAGATCGTTCGACCGCGCCGCGCCGATCAGGCGAGGGAGCAGCCAGCTCGCGGCGAGCTCGGTGCTGGTGAGCCCGTTGATGATCCCAGTGGCGTTGAAGATCGCCGACTCCGCGGCGATGCGGATCTCGGCGGCGAGCGAGAGGCACATGCCGCCGCCGTAGGCCGGGCCGTTGACTGCGGCGATGACCGGCTGCGGCATCCGGCGCAGTGTGAGGATCAGCCGCGAGTAGTAGCGCATCGAGCGCTGCGCGATGCGGCCGACGGGGAGCCCGTCGATGTCGGGGATGATCCCGTAGTCCTTGAGGTCGAGGCCGGAGCAGAACGCGCGCCCCGCGCCCGTGAGCACGACGACATAGGTGTCGTTGTCGCGCGCGACGTCCTCGAGCACGCGGTCGAGCTCGATCACGAGGTCGATCGACATGGCGTTGAGCCGGTCGGGCCGGTCGAGGGTCACGACCGACGTGTGCGGCTGCGGTTTGGAGACGGTCACCATCGTCACGCCGCACACGCTCTCGCGGCTCGCACCGCCGCCGCCAGTCGACCCCTCCTCCCCGCCAGTCGCTCAGGGAGCGCCGGAGCGGGCAATCTGTGCGCGTGAGCGACGACTCTGAACGCAAGCGGAGGTCGGTGCGCTTCGTACAGCGCTACCTGCTCAACCCGCCGGCAATGCTCGCCGTGCGGTTCGGGCTCGCGCCTGGTTATGTCCTGGTCGAGACCGTCGGGCGCCGGACGGGCAAGCGTCGACGCAACGTTGTGGGCATGCAGATCGAGGGCTCGACCGGCTGGGTCGTCGCCGAGCAAGGAAGCCACGCCGGATACGTCCGCAACATCGAGGCGAGCCCGAGCGTGCGTGTGTACATACGGGGACGGTGGCGGACCGCACGAGCGCAGCTGATGCCCGAGGACGACCCACAGGAAAGACTCGCCGGCTTCGGCCGACTCCATGCCTCCAGCGTTCGTCGCTTCGGCACCGACTTGCTCACAGTGCGGTTCGACCTCGCGAGCACGTGACCGTATCCATCGTCGCCGGGCAGCAATGGCCTGCGGACGTCGACCGACTGCTGCGCGGTCTCCCGGAATGGTTTGGCATCGAGGAATCGATTCGGGAGTACGTCGAGGACGCCAGGATGCTTCCGACGACGGTTGCGCTCGACGACGACGATCGCGTCGTCGGCGCGTGCGTTGTCCGGTACCACACTCCGGTGGCGGCCGAGATCGAGGTCCTCGCGGTTGAGCGGTCGATGCACCGGCGTGGCGTCGGTCGCCAGCTGCTGCAGGAGGTCGAGGCCGATCTCCGTGAGCGCGGCGTCGTCGTGTTGCAGGTGAAGACGCTCGGACCGTCGGGCAAGTCCGACGAGTACGCGAGGACCCGCGCGTTCTACGCCGCGCTCGGGTTCCTGCCACTCGAGGAGCGCACAGACATCTGGGGCCCCGACAACCCGTGCCTGATCTCCGTCAAGCCGCTGATCTGACACGCCGCTCGCAAGTGCCGCCGCGCTACGTGAGCCCGACCGGGCATGAAACGCCGGTACCGCCAATGCCGCAGTAGCCGCCGGGGTTCTTGGCGAGGTACTGCTGGTGATAGTCCTCCGCGAAGTAGAAGGTCGGCGCGTCGACGATCTCCGTGGTGATCTCGCCGAAGCCCGCGTCGGTGAGCTTGCGTTGGTACATGTCGCGCGAGCGCTTCGCTGCTTCGAGCTGCTCGGGCGTAAACGCGTAGATGGCCGAGCGGTACTGCGTCCCGACGTCGTTGCCCTGCCGCATGCCCTGCGTGGGGTCGTGCTCTTCCCAGAACACTCCGAGCAGCTGGTCGTAGGTGACCACGGATGGGTCGAACACGACGAGCACGGCCTCGGCGTGGCCGGTGCGCCCGCTGCACACCTCCTCGTAGGTCGGGTTCGGGGTGATCCCGCCCGCGTATCCGACCGCGGTGACCCACACGCCTTCGCTCTCCCAAAACTTGCGCTCGGCACCCCAGAAGCATCCGAGCGCGAACATCGCCTGCTCCATGCCCTCCGGGTACGGCGGTGCCAGTCGATGACCGTTCACGAAGTGCGTCTCCGGCACCGGCATCGGCGTGTCACGACCGGGCAACGCGCGGTCCGGGGTGACCATCGCGGACTTCTCGGGATGCATGAATCGAAAGACCACAGCGCCGCTCCTTGCTCCGGATCCATCGGCCGTCAGGTAGTGCAGGTGCCCGGCCCGCGTTACGTTCCGGGCCATGACCAAGCATCGCGTGATTCAGTGGAGCACCGGAAACGTCGGGAAGCTCGCACTCGGCTCGATCATCCAGCACCCGGAGTTGGAACTCGTCGGTCTCTGGGTTCATTCCCCCGACAAGGCGGGGAAGGACGCCGCCGAGATCGCCGGTCTGAGCTCGCCCACTGGCGTCTTGGCCACCAACGACGCCGACGCCCTCCTTGCGCTCGCTGCCGACGCCGTTTGCTATACGGCCACCGGCGATCTCCGACCGCACGAGGCCGTCGACGACATGTGCCGGATGCTCGAGTCGGGCAAGAACGTCGTGTCCACCTCTGTCGTCTCGCTGCTGTACCCGCCGAAGGCGGACCGCTCGATGGTCGAGCGCCTCGAGGCTGCCTGCAAGCAAGGGAACACCTCGTGCTTCACGTCCGGTATCGACCCGGGCTTCGCCAACGATCTCCTCCCGCTCGTCATCAGCGGCTTCGCGGAGCGCATCGACACGGTGCGCGTCGTCGAGAACCTCGACTACTCGACGTACATGCAGCCCGAGGTGCTCTTCGAGACGATGGGTTTCGGCAAGCCGCTCGACCACACCCCGCTCCTGCTCATCCCAGGCGCGCTCACGATCGCCTGGGGCGGCGCGATCCACATGATCGCCGCCGGCCTCGGAGTCGAGGTGGAGAAGATCGAGGAGGTCGTCGAACGCGAGCCCGCCGAGCGCGACCTCCACACGGCGGTCGGCGTCGTCCAACAAGGGACGATGGCGGGCTTGCGCTTCGAGGTGCAGGGCTACGTCGACGGCCGGCCCGCGATCATCGTCGAGCACGTGACGCGCATGCAGCCCGATGTCGCACCGCAATGGCCGCAACCGTCGGGCGGGGGCGCGTACCTCATCACGATCGAGGGTTCGCCCTCGTTCGCCTGCACGCTCGAGATGCTGGGCACGGACGGCGACCACAACACCGGCGGGCTGGTCGCGACGGGCATGCGCATCATCAACGCGATACCTGCGGTGTGCGCCGCCGCACCGGGGGTCCTTTCCACACTCGACCTCCCGCTCGTCACCGGCCGCGGCTTGTTGCACGCGACCTAGTTGAGCGAGGGATCCTCCGGCGCGAGCGCGAGGATCGCCACGCGCCCGTCCTGCCTCCGCAACGCCGCGCGCCAGAGGCCCGCGGGGTCGGAGGAGAACGCGTCGTCCGGCTCGGCGTCCACGACGACCCAGCCGCCGGCTCGCAGCTCCGCGTCGAGCTGTCCCGCGCCCCAGCCCGAGTAGCCTAGGAAGACCCGCATCTCGTCGATACGGGGAGCGAGCAGCACCGCGTCGCGCTCCAGATCAACCGTCACGAGGTCGTCGAACAACGAGGCCAGCCCGTCCTCGGCCTCGCCGGTCCCGCGAGCGAGCGCGATCGCGGCCTCCGGCTGCACAGGTCCGCCGACGAACAGGCAAGCGGGTGCGCTGCAAGGGTCGGACCACTCCGGGAGCACCGCGTCGACGCGCACGTCGGTCGGACGGTTGAGCACGAGGCCGAGCGCGCCGTCGTCGGTGTGCTCGAGGACGAACACCACGGACCGGAAGAAGTTGGGATCGGAGAGTTCAGGGGTCGCGAGCAACAGGCGTCCGCGGGCGGAGGTCGACGGCACAACCCCATGCTCGCACCTCCGGGCCCGAGTCACCGCACGACTCGAGCCCTCGACTGCGGCTGCATCGTCCCCGCCCTGTACGGTGCCCGCCGTGCCCGAGGCTGCCGCCCCGCCGGCGGGCGAGTATCCGCCCGTTGACCACCTGCTCCGTGATCTTCGCTTGTCGATCACGCACCTCCCGGACGGGAGTAGCGAGGCGATCCTCCCGGTCGTCGACGACGTACGCGCTCCATCCGGTGCCGTGCGCGCGGGCGCGGTCGCGACCGTGGTCGATGTCGTCGGAGGCGGCCTGGCCGCGGTGGCGGCAAGTCCCGGTTGGATCGCGACGGCAGATCTCACCTTGCACACGCTCCTCGTGCCGGCCGGTGACCAGCTGTTGGCGCGTGCACGCGTCGCCCGCAGTGGCAGGACGACGGTCGTGCTCGAGGTCACGATCTCCGACGGCGGTGAGCGGATCGGGCTGGCCACGATGAGCTTCGCCGTGCTCGAACGCCGGGCGAACAACCCCGTGATCGGGGGCGACGCGCTCGCAGAGCAGATGAGCGTCGACTTCGACGGGTCGGGTTTTCGCCAACCGCTGCGCGCCAGCATCGGGATCACGCCTTCGGGTGACCCCGGGGTCGTCGAGATGGTGATGTCGGACTACGTCCGCAACACGCTCGGCGCGGCGCAGGGAGGCGTGATCGCCGCCATCGTCGACGCCGCGGCCGAGAACGCGCTGCAGCACGCCTGCGGCGGACCCGTCGAGGTCGTTGATCTCCAGCTCACGTATCTGGCATTGGGCAGGGTCGGGCCGATCCGGAGCCGGGTGCGTGTGCTCGAAGCGAACGCGCAGTTCGGCCGGGCGCACGTCGAGCTCGTCGACGCCGGAGCCGCCGACCGCGTCACCACGCTCGCGCGTGCGACAGCAGTGATGCCGTGACTCACAGCCACACGCGGTTCGGCGATGAGGAGGTGGGCCGTGCGGTCGCCCGCGCCCTCGGTGTCGACCTGCGCGAGCGCGCCGACACCGGAGCCTTCGCGCGCATCGACGGCTCGGTGGCAGCGGTGGAGCATCTGCGAGGAAGCGCCGGCAACATCCATGCCGGCGCGCTGCTGGCGATTGCCGACACCGTCGCCGGGATCTGCGGTGGTCTCGCCGCGCTTCCGAAATGGGTCGTGTCGACGAACCTCATGGTGCAGTGTGCCGCCGTCGCCGCGCAGGGGCCTCTCGAGGTTCAGGCGCACGCGCTCCGCGCGGGGCGCCACGCAGTTGTCACCGAGGTGCAGATCGTCGACGTGCCCACCCGCAACGTGCTGACCGACGGGGTGCTCACCTCCGCGGTCCTGACGCCGGAGGCGGGTCCCCCGCCGTTCGCCCGGCCGCTGGAGCTCCACGCGCCGGAGATCAACGGCTCGGGCGTGGCGCCGATCCGCGAATTCTTCGGCATTCGCGAGCGCGACAGCGCGAGCGTCACGCTCGACATCACCGCCGAGGTCCGCAACCCGTGGGGGATCCTCCACGGCGGTGTGAGCGCGGCGCTGATCGACGCCTCGGCCGAGCATGCAGCGACGGTCCCCAACGGCGTAACTACCGATGCCGTGCTCCACTTCCTCGCTCCCGGACGCGCCGGGCCGGTCGTGGCATCGGCGGAGTCGCTCGGCGTGCGCGCCGACGGCGAGGTGCTGCGCGTGACCGTCACGGATGAGGGCGCGGACCGTCTGCTCGCGATCGCGGTCGCGACGGTGCGCGCTCCGGCCTAGGAGCTGTCGCCGACCGGAAGCGCATCGGCACGCGCCACCCTGCGTGCGAGCTGGAAGTGCGTGACCGCAGAGGCGGCAGCGAACGCGCCCAAGAGCCGCCCGCGCCACCGCACGCCGGGCGCCGTCAGGAAGACAGCTGCATCGACGGCGTCCGCCAGCGCGAGCATCGACAGCCAGTTCGCGCCGCCGTTGCGCTCACCCAGCGCGATCGCCGTACCCGCGCCGAGCAGCGCGTCCCGTCCGCCCGTCATGCGACCAAGAGGTCCCGCGATCCGCGCGTCGACCATGCTGCCGAACCACGGGCGAAGCGCGGCACGCGGAGCAACGATCAACGCCAGCCCGAACCCGACTCGGGTCCGAGCGATGTACATCGCGAGCCGTCGGTCGTCCATGGACGGCAGATCCTAACGATCCACCTCCGGTGCTCCCCCGAGCTCGGTCCCTCGTGTCGGCAGGCCCGCGGCCGTGTAGATCGCGTCGATCACCCGCATGTTCGCGATCGAATCGGATGGCGGTGTGAGCACCGGCGTGCCACGCAGGACGGCCGCCGTGAAGGCCTCGAGCTGGTACTCGTAGGTCGGCTTCTTCGCCCCCTCGACCCGGATCCGCCGTTTGCCGTCGGCGTTGCGGACCGTCATCCGGTACCCGAACTGAGGCCCGGTGGGATTGAACACCGACAGCGTGCCGTGCTCGCACACCACGCGCACGCTCACCTTGAGCAGCGTGCTCGACCAGAGGGCACAGGTGACCAACCCCGTATTGCCATCGGGATATCGCAGCTCCGCACGTGTCCATCTGTCGATGTTCGGGCGCGCGAGCCGAGTGCTCGCGTGCACGACCTCGGGCTCGGCGCCGACCACCGTGCGATTCATGTGCACGGCGTAGCAGCCGGTGTCCATGACTGCTCCGCCGGCGAGGTCGTACCGATAGCGGATGTCGCGCGGCAGCGGCATCGGGATGCACATGTTGCTCTCGACACGGAGCACGCGACCGAGCTCCCCGCTCTGCGCAAGCTCACGCATTCGCACCGCGACGGGGTGATACCGGTAGTGGAACGCCTCTATCACGACCAGACCGGACCCGTCGGCCACGGCCGCAACCTCCTCGGCCTCCTTGGCGTTGGCGGTGAACGGCTTCTCGCAGAGCACGTGCTTGCCGGCAGCGAGTGCACGTTCTGTCCAGAGCGCGTGCAACCCGTTGGGCAGCGGGTTGTAGATCGCGTCGATCTCGGGATCCTCGATCAGCGCCTCGTACGAGTCGTGCACGCGCGGGATCGCGTGCTTCTCGGCGAAGCGCTGTGCGCGCTCGCGGTCGCGCGCTGCGACCGCGACGACCTCCGCCTCCCCCGCCTTGCGCGCTGGCCGGATCAGCGCAGCAGGCGTGACGCGTGCAGCGCCGAGGGTCCCGATGCGAACGCGGTCCACGCAGGCGACCCTAATGGCCGCTCACGTGTAGCGCGTGATGTACCCGCGCCGGCGGAAGAGAGCGAGCATCCGCACGAGGAACCATCCTGCGAGCGCTCCCATCACGATCGTGCCTCCGGCCGCGATGCCGATCTGGGCCCAGTCGACGCCGTGCCCGTCGACGAGCGTGCGCAGCGCTTCGAACGCATGCGTCGTCGGTAGCGCCTGAGCGAGCGGCTGGAGCACCGCGGGGAGCGCGTCGACCGGATAGAAGACTCCCGAGAGCGGGAGCACGACGAACATCACGCCCCACGCCAACGCCTCGGCACCCGTTCCGAAGCGCAGGACGAGACCCATCACGAAGAGCGAGATACCCCAGCCGACGGCGAGGAGCACCGCGACGATCGGGAGCAGCCCCCACCCGAGGCTCGTCACGTTGAACGAGAAGAAGACGAGCGCGCCGACCGCCATGAGCCCGACGCCCATGACGAGCTTGACCATGCCGAACAAGGCGACGCCGCCGACGTACTCGACCTCGCGCAACGGCGTGACCATCAGATTGGTGAGATTGCGCGACCACGTCTCCTCGAGCAAGCCGGTGCTCATCGCGATCTGCGACTGATAGATGACGTGCCACAGCACGATGCCTGCGAGCAGGTACCCCGCGGCGTGCTGACCGGCCGTCGCCTTCCCGCCGCCGACGAACGCCGCGAGCGCGCCGAAGAGGATCACGTCGACGAGCGGCCAGAGCGTGACGTCGAACAGCCGGTGCGGGCTGCGCAGCAGCACGTATGCGTGGCGTCGTGAGATCGCCCGCATGCGCAGCCACGTGAGCGGCGTGCCGTGCAGCTTCACGAGTCGTGGAGAGGCGCTCATACCGCGTGATCCGTCTGTTGGGCCCCGGCCTGCTCGTGGTCCGCCGCGCGTTGATCGGCAAGATGGAGAAACACACCCTCGAGATCGGTGTGGCCGTACCGCTCGGTGACGTCGGCGGGCGTACCGTCCGCGACGATCCGCCCATGTGAGAGGAAGATCACTCGCTGGCACACGCGCTCGACCTCAGCCATGTCGTGGCTCGTGACGAGGAGCGCGGTGCCGTCCTCCTCGCACAGCTCGCGCAGGCCCGCCCGCACGCGCCGTGCAACCTCCGGGTCCAACGACGCGGTGGGCTCGTCGAGCACGAGCAGCCGGGGCCCGTGCATCGTCGCGCGGACGATCCCAACGAGCGTCCGTTGGCCAGACGACAGCTCGGTGCCCATCGCACCGGCGAGGTGCTCGATGCGGAAGCGCCGCAGCCCGGCTTCGATGGCCGGCGCCGGGTCGGCGATGCCGTACAAGTTCGCGTACAGCCGCAGGTACTCGCGGACGCGCATCCTCTCGGCGAGCGGCAGGTACCCCGCAGCGAAGCCGACGTTCTCCGCCGCCCGGCTCCGGTCGCCGTGGAGCGCGTGTCCGCAGATCGTGACGGAACCCTCGTCGGGCGAGATGACGCCGAGGATCATGAGCAGCGTCGTGGTCTTCCCGGCGCCGTTCGGGCCGAGCAGACCCACGCGCTCGCCACTGCGGACGCGCACGTCCACACCGTCGACGGCCCGGTCGCGCCGGTAGTCCTTGACGAGGCCGGTCGCCTCGAGGACGAGATCCACACCGCGATCGTGACAGGGCGCACCCGACCGAAGCGAGCGACTTGTGCGGTCGTAGTGTGACGTCGTGACGGATTTCGCCGACGACCCGTCCTCGGAGCTGGAGCGCAAGGCAAAGGCCCTGGCCTGGGTCTCGCTGATCGAGACCTTCAGCTACTCGCTCCTCGTCTACTGCTGGCTCATCGCCCAATCGGATCTCGGCACCAAGCTGGTCGGCTCGATCCACGGGATGATCGCTCTCGCGTTCGCGGCGATGGTCATCATGATCACCCCGGCGATGCGATGGAGTTGGTGGTTCTCGGTGCTCGTCATCGTCACGGGTCCGATCGGTGCGCTCGTCGTGTTTGCCCGGATCCGCCGCGAAGGGGTCCCGACGGTCGAGAGATCGGACGCGCGCACCTGATTCACGGCCCCAACAGGGGCTGTTCAAGATCCCGAGGCCTCCCGCCGATGCCTTGTGTCGGCCATCACGCCGTAGGACACGGACGCCTAGGTGGGGGACCCCTTGCACATGCGACGCCTCATTGCCGCGCTCACGATCGCCTTGCTGGCCAGCGCCGGGCTCGCGCTCGGCGAGACCGCGCCGCCCGCGTCGGCGGGCAACCCTGTTGCGGCCAACCAGTTCGTCGCCGCGATCAACGGTTGGCGCGCGGCGCACGGCGTCGGACCGTTGGGCGTGCACTCCGTGCTGGTGGCCAAGGCACAGGCGTGGGCCGACCACATGGCCGCGACGGGTTGCCTGTGTCACTCCAACCTTCCGTCCGGCATCACTGTCAGCTGGACCAAGCTCGGCGAGAACATCGGTGAGGGTCCCTCTGTCGGCTCACTGCAGGGAGCGTTCCAAGCCTCGCCACCGCACAACGCGAACATGCTCGATCCCACCTTCCACTGGATCGGCGTTGGTGTCACACAGGTCGGTGGCACCATCTGGGTCGCCGAGGAGTTCATGAACGGCGCGCCACCGCCGCCGCCGAAGGTGTCGGCTGCCGCATTGATCGCCGCGCAGTGGCACGGCCGCGCTGTTGCAGCGCGACCCGGAGGCGGCTTCTGGGTCCTCGACGGCGACGGCACCGTGCGCGCCTATGGCGGCGCTCCGAACCTCGGCAGCAGCAAGTTCGTCAGGCCGCTCGGCCGCGACATCGTGGCGATGCCCGACGGCAAGGGCTACGCGACGCTCGACGGCTACGGAGGGATCCACCTGTTCGGGAGCGCCGTCACCTACCTCGCGGGCCTGCGAGGCCCCTGGTTCCCCGACCGCGACATCGCGCGAGGACTCGCGCTGACCAGCGACGGCCACGGATTCGGGGTGCTCGACGGGTACGGCGCCGTGCACACTGCGGGCGACGCGCCGCATCTCGCCAGCCCGTATTGGCGCGGCTGGGACATCGCGCGCTCCCTCGCGTATCCGCCTGGCGGCGGCCTCCTCGTGCTCGACGGGCTCGGTGGAGTGCACGCGTCGGGCGGTGCGCACAACTACGGCTCGCCCAACTTCGGTGGTCGCAACATCGCACGCGACCTCGCTCCGTGGAGCGATGGTAAGGGCTACGCGATCATCGACGGCTTCGGTGGCATCCACACGGTCGGCAGCGCCAAGCGGTCGGGTCCTATCCCCGCCACTCGGTACGACCAGTGGCGCGGCATCGTGGTGCAGTCGGGCGGCTACCTGTCGGTCAGAAACGACGGGGTGACCGCGCGCTCCTGACCTTGCCCCTAGCCTCCCGCTCTTGCGCCTGCGGCGCGGGCCGCTCGGGCCACGCGCCCTGCTCGGCGGGATACCCGCCTCGCTGACGGGCGCTCTAGCTTTCGGCGACGCGCACGACGAGCTTGCCGTCGTGCTCGCCGGTGAACAGACGGTTGAGCGTCTCGGGCGCGCGCTCGAGACCGTCGACGACCTCGACGCGGTACTTGATCCGACCCTCCGCGACCCAACCGACGAGCTCCATGACGGCATCGGGGAATCGATCGAGATGGTCGAGAATGATGAACCCCCGCATGCGCCCGCGCTGCATGACGAGGGTCGGCGTGTTGTAGACGGGTAGGGGTGTCGAGCGCGTGTACGCCGAGATCGCGCCGCACAACCCGATCCGCGCGCCGATGGCGAGGTTCGCGAGCACCGCGTCGAGCGTCGGACCGCCGACGTTGTCGAAATACACGTCGATGCCATCGGGGAACAGCTCTTCGAGACGCTCGCCGACGGCCTCCGACCGGTAGTTGATGCACGCGTCGAAGCCGAGCTCGTCGACCACCCACTTGCACTTCTCGGGAGTCCCCGCCGTGCCGACCACTCGCGACGCGCCCTTGATCCGCGCGATCTGCCCCGCGACGGAGCCCACTCCCCCGGCAGCGCCGGACACGACGACCGCGTCGCCTTCCCGGAGCTCGCACACGTCGAGCATGCCGATGTACGCGGTGATCCCTGTCACGCCGTAGATGCTCAGCAGATCCTCGACCGGCAGCCCGGCAGGCAGGACGTTCGCCGTGGAGTCCGCTGTCACGGTCCAATAGTCCTGCCACCCGCAGAGCCCCGTCACGAGGTCACCCGTTGCGAAACCGTCGAGCTTGCTCTCGACGACCGTCCCGATCCCCGCGGCACGCACGACGGCTCCCAGCTCGATCGCGGGAAGATACGAATCCTGCTCGCGCATCCAGACGCGATTCGTCGGGTCCACCGACAACGCGAGCACGCGCACGAGCGCGTCGCCTTCGGCCAGAGGGGCCACGGGCTCCTCCACCACCTCGAAGTCGGCGTCGGTCACGAGACCGTCGGGGCGGCGGGCGAGCAGGATGCGTCGGTTCGTCGGCATGAGGGCCAGGCTGCCACGCCGCCCCTGGCGGCGAAAGCTCTACGCTGACGCCTGCTCGTACGCGGCGACCCACCGCGAGCGCGGTGTCGATGACTGAAGGAGCAGGACGTGCAGAACCTCGACGGGAAGGTTGCCGTGGTGACCGGCGCCGCGAGCGGCATCGGGTTCGGCTTGGCGGAGCGGTTTGCGTCGGAGGGCATGAAAGTGGTCGCCGCCGACATCGAGGAAGCCGCGCTGCGAGAGGCGGCAGACAAGCTGCGCGCGACGGGTGCCGAGGTCGTCGACGTGGTGTGCGACGTCGCCGACGAGCAGCAAGTGCTCGATCTCGCGATGGTGACGGCCGAGCACTTCGACACCTGGCACGTGGTCTGCAACAACGCGGGAGTCGCGGGGGGCATGGGCGGCGTGTGGGAGATCCCTCAGGAGCAATGGGACTGGACGTTCGGCGTCAACTTCTGGGGCGTCATCCACGGCATTCGCGCGTTCCTGCCCCGGCTCCAGGCCCAGGGCGAGGGGCACATCGTCAACACCGCGTCGCTCGCCGGGTTCAAGGCCCTCCCGTTCGGGAGCCCGTACACCGCGACGAAGCACGCCGTCCTCGGCATCTCCGAAGCGCTCGCGGAGGAGCTCGCGCTCAGCGGCTCACCCGTCAAAGTCTCGGTCCTCTGCCCCGGCTGGATCAAGACGCGGATCTTCGAGTCGGAGCGCAACTACCCGGGCGGAGGCGGCACCGCGCCCAGCGTCGACGACGCGCCCGTGGGGGCGATGCTGAAAGGCATGATCGACTCGGGGATGGAACCGTCTGCGCTCGCCGAGCGGGTGGTCGACGCCATCGTGAACGAGCGGTTCGTGATCCTCAGTGACGACTCGCACTTCGTGCT
>DATBHZ010000170.1:0-11414 GCA_036557185.1 Acidimicrobiia bacterium
CTCGCGAAGCAGATCATCGCGGATCCGACGGTGCGGACGATCCTCGACGCCAATCCGTCGACGCTGACGCCGCAACAGGCAGCCGCGGTGCGCGCGGCGTCGGAGCGCGCGGGACTGGCCTGCAGAGCGCAGCTGGGCTGAGGCGCAGGCTGCCGTAACCTGTCGCCGACGGGAAGTAGCGCAGTTCGGTTAGCGCACCTGCTTTGGGAGCAGGAGGTCGGGGGTTCAAATCCCCCCTTCCCGACCAGCGGCCACCCGCCCTTCACGGGTCTCCGAGCGTGGCCCTAACCTTCCGGAATGACGCCGGAGACGCGCTACGCGCTCAACGACGGGACCCACATCGCCTACCAGATCTGGGGCGAGGGTGATATCGACCTCGTCCTCGTGCCCGGCTTCATGTCGCATCTCGAGATCGTCTGGGAGCTGCCCGCGGCGCGCCGGTTCTTCGAGCGGCTCGGCTCGTTCGCGCGTGTGATCGCCTTCGACCGCCGCGGCACCGGTCTCTCCGACCCGACCACCGTCGAGCACGCGCCCAACCTCGAGACGCGCATGCAGGACCTCATCGCCGTCATGGATGCGGCTGGGTCCGAATGCGCCGCGCTCTCCGGTCAGTCCGAGGGCGCGCCGACAGCGATCCTCTGCGCCGCGACCTTTCCTGAGCGGATCCGAGCATTGGTGCTCAGCGGCCCGATGGCCCGGACCACGTACTCCGACGATCACTGGTGGCTTCCCACGACCGAGGACTTCACCGAGGCCGGCATCGAGCTCGTTCTTCCGGCATGGGGACGAGGAGTCACCGTCGACGTCAGCGCGCCGACCATGGCAGACGATCCAGAGATCGTTGCGTTCGTCGCGCGCTTCGAGCGCGCTTCCATCACACCGGGGATGCTCGCGTCCGTAGCCGCCATGTTCTACGACACTGATGTGCGCGCGGTCCTCCCCGCGGTGCGCGTTCCGACGCTCGTGATCCACCACACCGGCGACCGGCTCGTCAACGTCCGCAGCGGCCGGTACGTGGCCGAGCACATCGACGGCGCGCGTTTCGTCGAGGTTCCCGGCGTGAACCACACGCCGTGGTTCGACCCGTCTCCGACCTACCTCGAGGAGATCGAGGAGTTCCTCACGGGGAACCGCTCGGCCGCCGCGCCGCAACGCAAGCTCGTCACCGTGATGTTCACCGACATCGTCGCCTCGACCGAGCGAGCGGCGGAGCTCGGTGACACCCAATGGCGCGACCTGCTCGATCGGCACGACCAGCTCGTCCGCGCCGAGATCGAGAGGTTCGGCGGCACCGAGATCAAGACGACCGGCGACGGCTTCCTGGCGACGTTCGACGGGCCGGCGGCTGCCATCCGATGCGCGACTGCGATCCGTGCGGCCGCCTATGCGATCGGTGTCGGCGTGCGCATCGGCCTGCACGCAGGCGAGATCGAGATCATCGACGACGACATCGGCGGCATCTCGGTGCACGTCGCCGCGCGCGTGTGTGCGCTCGCAGGTGACAGCGAGGTCTTGGCCACGCGTACGGTGAAGGACCTCGTCGCTGGCTCCGGGATCGGCTTCGAGCCGCGGGGGACCCACACCCTCAAAGGGGTGCCCGACGACTGGGAGCTCTTCGCGATCGCGTGAGGACGCGCGCTGATCAGGTCTTGTCGAGCAGAGCCTCAGTCACCACGCGGCTCGCGTCCTTCGGAGCGAAGGTTCGTGGCCGGGTCGAGGCAGCACCGAGTCGCACGACGACCGTCTTCGATCCCGGGTCGATCTGCACGATCTGATTGCCCAGCCCGATCGCCCAGAACATATCGACGGGTGCACCCGGGACCAGCTGTCCGCGCGTCGTGGTCCGGTTCGCTGCGGCGCTGATGTCGGATGCGGCGAGCGGGCCGGCGATGACCCCCGCACGGTTCAGCCACCACAGATATCCATACGCGGCGTTGAGCGGCGTCGACGATGCCCCGGTTGCGGCCACGAGCCACCCCGACGACACGATCTGCCGGTTCCCCCATCGGCCGTGGTCCAGGACCATGAGCCCGAACCGCGCCATGTCACGGCATGTCGACCGGATCCCCGTGTAGGTCTGCGTGTTGCCGGCAGCATCCGCGCTCATGGTCGTGTCACGCATACCGAGCGGTCCGAAGATGTGTTGCTGCGCGAACGTGCCGACGTCCTCGCCGGTCACCCCGCGGAGCACGCGCTGCAGGGTCTGGATCGCAGAGTTGTTGTAAGCCCACACCGTGCCCGGCGCGGATGTTTGCCGGAGGCTCACGGCGAAGGCGGTCTGGTCCTTGGCGCGGATGAGCTCCACGTAGTCGGTCCGGAGGCTCCATTCACGACCCGAGTCGTTGCTCAGGAGATCTCGGACGGTCACGACCTGCGCGGGCGTGCCCCGCCACTCTGGGATCCACCTTGATGCACTGTCGGTGATGCGCAGCTTGCCCTCGTCCTGCGCGATGCCAATCAGCGTGCTCGTGAACGACTTCGTCGCGGAGAACACCTGGCGCGGGGTGTCCGCGGTCGTGCCGCGGAAGTACCACTCGTCGGCCAGCTTGCCGTTGCGCACGACAGCAAGGCAGTTGGACGCGTTGGTCTGCGCCGTCTTGGCGATCGTGTCGAGCTTCGACGCGTCCAGGCCTTGCGAGGCGGGCGACACCTTCTCCCACTCGCTGCCGGGGACGGTGCCCAGTCGGGCCGAGCCCGGATTCGTGGTGCTCGTGCTCTTGCTCGCGCTCGGATGTGAGGAGCTGCACGCGACGCCGACCACCCCCACCAGGAGGGCGGCTGCCACACGACCTGTCCGGCTCATGTCTCCCGCTCCTGGCCCTGCGGGCCGGGCCGCTCGGGCCACGCTCGCTGCTCGGCGGGGTACCCGCCTCGCGGACGCTCCCTCACGCGGCGGGCTCCGGCCACGTGACGCCGAACTGCGTGGAGTCGAGGATCCGGCCCGTGATGCCGGCAGCGTCCTGCGCCGCCAGATGGTTCACCGCGGGCACGACGTCGGCCGGCTCTCCCCACCCGGTCCAGTCGATCTCGCCGAGCTCGTGCACCGTCATCTCGGTCTTGATGGCTCCGGGGCGCAGCGCGTTGACGGCGACGTTCGCTTCGCAAAGCTCGTCGGCGAGCGCGGTACTGAAGCGCTCGAGCGCCGCCTTGGCCGTCGAGTAGGTCACGTAGCCGGGCGGCATCCCGGTGATGAGCGGATCCGCGGCGTGCGAGGACATGTTCACGATGCTCCCGCCGCCCTGGCCTCGCATGTGTGGAACGACGCACTTGGCCGAGACGAAGAGGCTCCGGACGTTGACGCGCATCGAAGCGTCCCACATCTCCCCGGTGGACTCGTCGAAGCTGCCGCGGGTCGATGCCATCGCGTTGTTCACGAGCACGTCGACCCTCCCGAGCTCGCCGACGGTGCGTTCGACGAGGTCGCGGATGTCCTGCGCATTGCCGATGTCGCAGCGGATACCGAGCGCGCGACCTCCCTGCGCGGTGATCTCCGCCACGGTGTCGTCGATCGTGAGCGCGAACTCGCCCGGATCGTCCGCGGTCGACCGCGCTGCGCAGACCACGGCCGCGCCAGCCTCCGCGAGCCCGATGGCGAGCCCCTTGCCGATGCCCCGCGAGGCTCCCGTCACGATCGCGACCTTGCCGTCGAGATCGGGCGTCGGAGGCACGGGCACGCACGACTCTGACACCGCGGCGCTCATCGGGCCAAGGTGGCGAGCATCACGACGAGTAGCGTGTTGCCCTCCGCGGGTGTAGCTCAATGGCAGAGCCCCAGCCTTCCAAGCTGGTCATGCGGGTTCGATTCCCGTCACCCGCTCCATACCGTGTGCGCCGGTCGGACCGTCCAAAATCAGACCTGCACCGAGAGTCGCGCCGAACAGGGCCGCACCTTCCGTCTGCTCCGCGCGCCCGATCCCGCGCCGGATCCAGCTGAGGAATGAGGCCGGTCGCCGCGACCTTGCACGCGGGTCGGGCGGTCCGTCTGTGCCGTGTCGACCATTGACATCTATTTCGTACAATGGCTAAATAACGAAATGGCTAACGATGAGCCGATCTTCCGAGCCTTGGCGGACCCCACTCGCCGACAGATTCTCCACGACCTTCGCGACGGAGAGCTCACGGCTGGCGACATCGCCAGCAGATTTACCATCAGCGCCCCGTCGATCTCGCGACACCTTTCACTGCTGAAGACAGCGGGGCTTGTCGAGGAACGGCGCGACGCCAACCGCATCTACTACTCGCTCGTCGAGGAGCGGCTTGCCCTGTGCCTCAACGACTTCCTTTCCGTGGTGTGTCCCGAGCAGATCGTGCTTCGGCGCCGCCGCACCAAGCGCCAAAGGAGAAGCAGCGCATGATGCAACCGAAGATGCGGTCCAGAGTCGCTCGCCGACTCCTCATCAACTACCGAGTCGATCCCACAGTCGCGGCGCGAGCACTCCCGGAACCGTTCCGTCCACGCTTGGTCGATGGGTCTGCGATCGGCGGGATCTGCCTCATTCGTCTCGAAGACCTTCGTCCTCCATGGGCGCCACCCGCACTTTCGCTGACCACCGAGAACGCCGCCCACAGATTCGCCGTTGAGTTCGACGAGCACGGCCACGGAGTCTTCGTTCCCCGAAGAGACTCCAATTCCCGCCTCGCTCACCTGCTCGGCGGACGCCTGTTTCCTGGTGCGCATCACCGAGCCAACATCGAGACTCACGAATCGGGAGGACGCTATGAGATCTCTCTGACGAGCTTCGACGGCACGACAAGCGCCGCGGTAGTCGCTGATACAACCGATGCACTACAAGACGCTTCGATCTTTGGAACCGTCGAAAACGCAAGCAGCTTCTTCCGTCACGATCCGCTCGGTTTCTCCACCACGACTACACATCCTCCGCACTTCGACTGCGTCGAGCTCGAGACGCAGCAATGGTCGCTGACGCCACTCGCCGTCGAATCCGTCACGTCAAGCATGTTCGACGACCGAACGGCGTTCCCGTTGGGTTCGGCAGAGTTCGACAGTGCATTCCTGATGAGAGACATCGACGCGGTCTGGCGGCCGCACCAACGGCTCCGCGCCGCGTGAGCCGGAAGCGGGTATCGCATCGTGCCGCTGCCACCTGCCACCCAACGGCGCGGAGCGCGACCTACCAACTGATCCTGCGGCCGCCAACGATCAAGGGTGCTTCAAAACCTGGCGTTCGCGGTGCAGGGCGTGGAAGTCTCGAGGGGCGGCAACGTGCGGCCTACGGTGGGTGCGGTTGCAACCCGCGGACGACGGAGCGCGACGTGAGCTCAGGTGACGTCACGAACCAGGCGGCGACCGGCTCGAGCGGTCGGCTCGACCGAGGGACCGTGCTCGCGCTCGTCGCGATGGGCCTCGGCGTGTTCGTCATCGCGAACGACTTCACCGCGCTCAGCGTCGCCCTCCCGAAGATCGAATCCGGCCTCAGCACCGACCTGACGACGTCGCAGTGGGTGATCAACGGGTACGCGTTGGTCTTCGGTGTGCTGATCGTGACGGGTGGTCGCATCGCCGACCTGTTCGGGCGCAAGCGCGTCTTCATGCTCGGCGCGGCGATCTTCGCGGTGTTCTCCGTGCTCGGAGGCCTCTCCCCCAACGTCGCTGTGCTGATCACCTGCAGGGCGCTGATGGGGATCGGCGGCGCCATGATGTGGCCCGCGATCCTCGGGATGACCTATGCGATCCTCCCGGAGGACAAGGCCGGCCTCGCGGGCGGGATCATCCTCGGCGTCGCCGGGTTCGGCAACGCGGTGGGGCCGATGTTCGGCGGCTTCCTCACCGACGTGTTCAGCTGGCGCTGGATCTTCTTCGTGAACCTGCCGATCGCACTGTTCGCGATGTTCGTGACTTCCCGGGAGGTCACCGAGAGCCAGGACCAGGCGGCGGACCACCACATCGACTATCTCGGCGTCGCCACCGTCTCCATCGGGTTGACGGCGCTGCTGGTGGCGCTCGACCAAGGAACCGATGCAGGGTTCGGCAGTCCGGGGATCATCGGACTGTTCGCCGTCTCCGGCGTGCTCCTCGTCGCCTTCGCCTTGATCGAGATGCGCGTCGGCGTCGCGGCACTCGTCCCGAGGGACGTGCTCGAGAACCGAGTGTTCGTCACGGCATGCCTGAGCGTGCTCATGATGTCCGCGATCTTCTTTTCCGCCTTGCTCTACCTTCCGCAGTTCATGACGAAGGTGCTGGGCTATTCGGCGGTGCGGTCGGGCGCCGGGCTGCTGCCGATGATGGGCGTGTTCGCGGTGACGTCCTTCGTCGCCGGATCGCTCTACGACCGGCTCGGCCCGAGACTGATCGTCTCGGTCGGTGCGGCGTGCCTCGGGATCGGCATCTTCATGCTCTCGTTCCTGGACAGCAGCTCGACCTACGCGTCGCTCGTGCCCGGCATGGTGGTGCTCGGCATCGGCGTCGGACTCTTCTACTCGTCGATCACCACGGCCGCGGTGACCGCGCTCGATCCGTCGCGCTCGAGCCTCGCAGGAGGCATCGTCTACATGTGCCAGATCGCGGGTGGTGCCGTCGGTCTCGGGGTCAACACCGCGATCGTCGCGTCGGCATCGAGCCTCGCATCCGGCATCAGCACGGCGTTCCTGGTCGACGCCGTCCTCGCGCTCATCGGCTTCGTCGTGGCCGTGCTCTTCATCGGCGTTCCGGATCACGCGGCCAAGCGCCATCGGGTGCACTGGCATCGCGCGCACGCGTAGCGCGACGAGCCTCGACACAGTCTTGATGCCCCCACGCAAGGCCGCGGCGGTCCTGACCACGCTGGTGCTCGCTTGCGTGCTCGCGGCGTGCGGATCGTCGTCGGCGCAGCCACACGCCGCGGGGCCCGGGGGCCCGTTCGCGGTCGGGAAGCTCACGACGACCTTCGTCGACGCGAACCGCTCCACCCCTGCGCTCGGGAAGTTCCCCGGAGCCCCGACCCGCACGCTGCCGACCATCGTCCTCTACCCCGCGTCCGGTGCCGCCGGCGGGAAGGACGAGACGAACGCCGCACCCGATCGAAAGTACGGCCCGTATCCGCTCGTGGTGTTCGCACACGGCAACGGCTCGAACGGGAGCGAGATGGAGCACATCGTGCGCGACTGGGTCGCCCACGGCTACGTCGTGGCGCTCCCGACGTTCCCCGTATCGCGCAAGCCCTACGGCGAGTTCCAGGACTACACCGACCAGCCCGGCGACGTCTCGTTCGTCATCACCAAGATGCTCGAGCTCAGCGCGATCCGCAGGAGCCGGATCAGCGGGGTCATCGATCCGAGCCGCATCGCGGTGGGCGGGCACTCGTTGGGCGCAATCACCGCGCTCAGCGTCAGTAACAACACGTGTTGTCGCGACGCTCGGATCAAGGCCGTCATCTCCGTCTCCGGCATCGAGCTCCCCTACCCAGGCGGGAAGTACGAGTACACGAACCCGCCGACGTTCCTCGCGATCCACGGGACCGCCGACAAGACGGTTCCGTACGTCGACGGGCACATCAGCTACGAGCACGCGGTCGCGCCGAAGTTCTTCCTGACCTTGCGGGGTGCGCCGCACGGCGTGTTCGTCGACCCATGGATGCCGGTGATCGACCGCACGGTCCAGCACGTCCTCGACGCCAACTTCAGCCCTTCGCCAGCGGTGCGCGCCGCGGCGCTTCGTGGGCTGCCCCGGGACGGCAACCGGGCGGGCGTCGCCACGCTCACCGTCACGCTCCGGAGCCCCGTTTCCACAGCTCATCCTTGACACGTGACCAAATAGTCACCTAATCTCGGGTGTGGACGACGTGTTCAAGGCGCTGGCCGACCCGACCCGACGGTCCTTGCTCGACGAGCTCTTCCGCCGGGACGGCCAGACGCTGAGCGAGCTCGACGCCCGCATACCGATGACGCGCTTCGGCGTGATGAAGCACTTGAAGCAGCTCGAAGAGGCCGGTCTCGTGGTGACGCGGCGGCGCGGGCGGGAGAAGCTCCACTACCTCAACCCCGTACCGATCCGTCTCGTGCACGACCGATGGGTCAGCAAGTACGCAGAACCGTGGACCAGTGCGCTCAGCGAGCTCAAGCAACGACTGGAGACACCCATGGAGAAGATCTTCGAGATCTACATCCGCACCACGCCCGAACGCCTTTGGGAGGCGATCACGGACCCCGAGATCCGCGCGAAGTACAACTTCGGCGCCGGCGTCAGCTCGGACTGGACGCCGGGCGCGCGGCTCCAGCTCGGCACTCCCGACGGCATGCTGCTCGGCGACGGCGAGATCCTCGAGGTCGATCCCCCGCGCAAGCTGGTCCACACGATGGTGGCGCAGTGGAGCGACGACGTGAAGGCCGAGGGCCCGTCGCGCGTGACTTGGGAGATCGAGCCGATCGAGGACTCTTGCCGTCTTGTCGTCACGCACGATCAGCTTCGCGAAGGCGCGAACGACCAGCTCTACGGCGGCTGGCCGATGATCCTCTCGGGTCTCAAGACCTGGCTCGAGACCGGTGAGCTCCTCACCACGCCCGGGTCGCTGATGTACACCTGAGCTCGCATGAGGCACCGGGAGCTCGTCGTCGGAGCGATCGCCGCGCTGACACTCGTCGCAGCGTGCTCCTCCGGGGGCACGTCGACGACGAGCTCCGGTGCACATTCGAGCACGGGCGCCGCAGAGGCGTCGCGCCCCTCCCCCGGATGCAGCGCGAACGGCAAGGCCACCGTGCGAAGCGGTAACGCGACGATCGAGGTTGCCGGCGCCCGTCGCTCCTATCTCCTGCAGGTACCGAGATCAACGAGGCCGCATCATCCGGCGCCGCTGATTCTGCAGTTCCACGGGTACGCCAGCGACGGACCGCGGTTCGATCAGCTGACCCAGCTGGGTGCACGCGGAACCGCGCAGGGCTCATACGTCGCGAGTCCGACGGGCTCCAACCAGACATGGCAGTTCGCACCGCACGGCACCGACGCCCGATTCGTCGACGCGCTCGTCGACCGGGTGGAGCGATCCGCGTGCATCGATCTGAACCGTGTCTCGGCGACCGGGTTCTCGGCGGGTGCCGCCTTCACGCTGTTCTACGCGTGCGCGCGCCAGGACAGCATCGATGCCATCGCCACCATCGCCGTCGAGTTCCAGCTCGGCTGCAAGCAACCGATGCCGATCCTGGCGTTCCACGGCACGAAGGATCCGGCGGTCCCGTACGTGAACGGCGCGATCGGCGCGTCGCTGCCCGGTACGAGAGTGCGCGGCACCGAGCTCAACATGTCGGACTGGGCGCGCTTGAACGCTTGCAAACCCGCGCCGGCCACGACTCGGATCGGCGCCGAGGTCACGCGCGAGACCTGGTCCCGATGCACAAAGAACGCCGACACGGTCCTCTATCGCATCGAGGGAGGCGGCCACGCGTGGCCCGGCGCGCCACCGAACGGAGCCGGCTTGACCACCGAGCAGGTGAGCGCGACGAACAAGATCCTCGCGTTCTTCCGCAACCACGCGCTCGGCCGCTAGGCCCCTCCGGCCGCCTGCGGCTCCCACTTGAAGCGGCGGACGGCGACGAACAGCCCCACCGCTCCCCACACGAGGAGCCGCGTGACATCGGAGCCGTTGAAGCCGGTGCCGTGGAGCGCGACGCAGCGCTGGAGGCCGTCGGCGAGCGGTTGGAGGGGCAGCGCCTTGCCGATCGCCTGAAGCCATTGGGGCAGCTGCCAGATCGGGATGAAGACGCCCGATATGAACGAGAGGATCACCGCGCTGAACGGCCCGATCGCCGACGCGGCATCCACGGTCGGTGTGAACGCGGTCATCGCAAGACCCAGCGTCGTGAAGGTCGCGGTGCCGAGCACCACGTAGGTGATCAGCGCCGGCATCGTCTCGACGCGCAGGTCAACCTTGAAGAAGATCGCGCCAAGCGCGAAGAGGACCACGACCATCAGGACGACGAGCGCGACCGACCGCAGCACGTGCGCACCGATGAACGTCCACGGCGGCATCGGCGTGCCGCGGAGACGTTTGAGCTGTCCCGCTTCGCGTTGTGTCGTGACCGCAACCGTCAACGACGAGAACGTCTGGAGCATGATTGCGTACGCGACGAGCCCGGCCGTGAAGAACGCAGCGATCCTGATCGAAGTATCGCCCAGCGCATGCGTGTCGGTGTGCGAGCCGAAGATGCCGTTGAAGAGCACGAGCAGGAACGCCGGGAACACGATCGTGAACACGACCGTCCGTACGTTGCGCGACGAGGTGATCAGCGCGTACTTGGTCTGGGCGAAGAGCATGCCGGCGTCAGCCATCCGTGCGCTCTCCGATCACGTTGAGGAACACCTCTTCGAGGTCGGGTCGCCTCGCCTCGAGGTCGTGCAGCGTGACGTTGCCGCGTTCCGCCCAGGCGAGCAGCTCCCCCAGGGTGCGTTGCGCATCCTTGGAGCGGAGCGTGACGCGCCCGGACGGGTCAGCGACGACCCCGTCGACCGGTAGCGACGCGCCGCGGTCCGGACCATCGAGGCGAAACGTGATCACCGTCTGCGACAGATCGCCGGCACCCAGCTCGTCGGGCTTGCCGAGTGCCGCGATCGTCCCTTTGCGCATGATCGCCACACGGTCCGCGAGGTTCTGGGCCTCGTCCATGTAGTGGGTCGTCAGGAGGACGGTCTTCCCGAGCCGGGCGAGGCCTTCGATCATCGACCAGGCGCCTCGCCGCGCCGCGGGGTCGAAGCCCGTGGTCGGCTCGTCGAGAAAGATCAGGTCCGGGTCCCCGATGAGAGCCACGCCGACGTCCGCGCGCCTGCGTTGACCGCCGGACAGGCGGCCGACGCGGTCGTCGCACTTTTCGCTCAAGCCGACGAGCTCGATCGTCGCGTCGACCGGTCGTGGGTGCGTGAAGAAGCTCGCGTACAGCGACATGGTCTCGCGAACGGTTAGCAGCGGATCGAGCTGACACTCCTGGAGCACGAGCCCGATCCGGTCGCGCCACTCGCGTGTCGGCTCCGCCGGATCGATCCCCAGCACACGCACATCGCCCGCGGTGCGCGTTCGGTAACCCTCGAGGATCTCGATCGTGGTCGTCTTGCCCGCGCCGTTGGCGCCCAAGAGTCCGAACACTTCGCCGTGCGCGATCTCGAAGTCGATTCCTTGCACGACTTCGTGCTCGCCGTAGCGCTTGCGCAAGCCGCGCACCGAGATCGCAGGCTCGCTCATCGGCTCAGACGATATTCGCCAACGAGATCCTCCCGGTAGGTCGGCTTGCTACCCTTGCCATTCGCCTGGGCGAGCGCCCGTAGCTCAGTTGGATAGAGCAGCAGACTTCTAATCTGCGGGTCGGGGGTTCGAGTCCTCCCGGGCGCGCGGGGCGGGGCCGATGCGCTCCACCCGGCATGGTGGCCGTAGCTCAGTTGGCTAGAGCGCCTGGTTGTGGTCCAGGAGGTCGGGGGTTCGAAACCCCTCGGTCAC
>DATBHZ010000171.1:0-14326 GCA_036557185.1 Acidimicrobiia bacterium
GTGCCCGCGACCGGGAAGCTCATCGTGGGCGCGTGGAACCCGTAGTCGATGAGGCGCTTCGCGACGTCCTCGACCGTCACCCCGGTTGCCGCGGTGATCGGCCGAAGGTCGAGGATGCACTCGTGCGCGACCAGGCCGTCGCTGCCTGCGTAGAGCACCGGGTAGTGCTCACCGAGGCGACGGGCCACGTAGTTCGCGCTCAGGATCGCGACCTGGCTCGCGAGCCTGAGCCCGTCGCTCCCCATCATCGCGATGTACGCCCAGGAGATCGGCAGGATGCCGGCAGAGCCCCACGGCGCCGCGCTGATCGCCTTGATCCCGCCCCCCGGAGGCGCGCTCTCCGGGACGACCGAGTGGCCCGGAAGGAACGGCGCGAGATGCGCGCGGACCCCGACAGGGCCCACTCCGGGCCCTCCCCCACCGTGCGGGATGCAGAACGTCTTGTGCAGGTTGAGGTGCGAGACGTCGGCGCCGAACTTGCCCGGCTGCGCGAGACCGACGAGCGCGTTGAGGTTCGCACCGTCGACGTAGACCTGGCCACCGTGCTCGTGCACCACGGCTGCGACGTCGGTGATGCCGGGTTCGAACACCCCGTGCGTCGAGGGGTACGTCGCCATGAGCGCACCGAGGTGCTCCGCGTGGTCGCTCGCCTTCTGCTTGAGGTCGTCGAAATCGATGTTGCCGTCGTGGTCGGTCGCGACGACGACTACACGCATGCCTGCCATGACCGCGCTCGCGGCGTTGGTGCCGTGTGCCGACGACGGGATGAGGCACGCGTCCCGGTCGGGCTGACCGATGCTCCGGTGGTACGCCCGGATGGCCAGCAGTCCCGCGAGCTCGCCCTGCGATCCGGCATTGGGCTGGAGCGACACGGCGTCGTATCCCGTGATGCCGCAGAGCCACTGCTCGAGCTCCTCGAAGAGGCGCCGGTACCCGGTCGCCTGAGCGACGGGTGCGAACGGATGGAGCTGCGCGAACTCGGGCCAGGTGATCGGGATCATCTCGGTCGTCGCGTTGAGCTTCATCGTGCACGAGCCCAGCGGGATCATCGTCCGATCGAGCGCGAGATCCCGATCGGCCAGCCTGCGCAAGTAGCGCAGCATCGAGGTCTCCGAACGGTGCTCGTGGAACACCGGATGCGTCATGAATTCCGAGGTTCGCCGCACACGTTCCGGAAGATCCGGAACGGCGGCATCGACGAGCGCGACGCCGAACGCGTCGCAGACGCCGCGGAGCACATCGTCCGTAGTCGTCTCGTCGAGCGCGATGCCGAGCCGGTCTGCGTCGACGACGCGGAGGTTGATCCGTCGCTCCCGCGCAGCCGCAGCAAGCTCCTCCGCACGACCTGGCGCCGACACGGTGATGGTGTCGAACCACGCCGTGTTCTCGATGACGAACCCGCCTGCTGCAAGGCTCGCCGCAAGCCGGCTCGTCCGCTCGCGAACACCCTGCGCGATCGCGCGCAGCCCCTCGGGTCCGTGGTAGGCGGCGTAGAGGCCTGCGATCACGGCGAGCAGCACCTGCGCGGTGCAGATGTTGCTCGTGGCCTTCTCGCGCCGGATGTGCTGCTCGCGGGTCTGGAGCGCGAGGCGGTACGCCCTGCGCCCTGAGGCGTCGACCGACACACCGACGAGCCGTCCGGGAAGCGTTCGCTGATGCGCGGCGCGGCACGCCAGGAAGGCCGCGTGCGGACCTCCGTACCCCATCGGCACACCGAAGCGCTGCGCCGAACCCGCGACCAGGTCGGCGCCGATCTCACCGGGAGGCCGCAGCAAGGTGAGCGCGAGGAGGTCTGCCATGACGGCCACGAGCGCGCCTTGCTCGTGTGCCGTCTCGATCACGCTCGTGTGGTCGACCACGGCTCCGCTGCTCCCGGGGTACTGCAGCAGCACGCCGAACACGCCATTCGGGGGGAGATCCGTCGCGGGGTCGCCGACGACGACCTCCACGCCGGTGGGCTCCGCCCGGCCCCGCACGACCTCGATCGTCTGCGGGTGGGCGTCCGCGTCGACGAAGAAGACGTCGCCGGACTTCGGCGCGAGGCGGCGGCACATGGCCATCGCCTCGGCGGCCGCCGTCGCCTCGTCGAGCAGCGAGGCGTTCGCGAGATCCATGCCCGTGAGGTCGGCGACCATCGTCTGGAAGTTCAGGAGCGCCTCGAGCCGCCCTTGGGAGATCTCGGGTTGGTACGGCGTGTACGCCGTGTACCAGGCGGGGTTCTCCAGCACGTTCCGCAGGATGACCGTCGGCGTGACGGTCCCCGAGTAGCCCATGCCGATGAGCGAGGTGAACACCTCGTTCCGCTCGGCGAGCGCGTGCAGGGCGTCGAGCGCCTCCGGCTCGGACCGTGCAGCGAGCTCGAGCCCGCCGGCGCTGCGGATCCCGGAAGGCACCGCCCGGTTCGTGAGCTCGTCCAGGGTGGCGAAACCGAGGGCGTCGAGCATCCGGCCTTGCTCGTCCGAGTCGGGACCGATGTGCCGATCGACGAAACTGGCTCGAAGTCCGTCGGTCATGGTGCTCCTCCGCGCGTCAGTGGGCGTTGACCGCTCTCGCGGTCCCTTCCCCCTCTGTCGCGGAACCTGAGAGATTCACCGCCCTCGCGGCTTTCCCCGTCGGTGAGAAGCTGCCCGGTGGTACCAGGTGCCCCTGCTCTCCAGAGTTGCCTCGCTCGGACGGTTCGGTGGCCTGAGAGATTCCGGGGAGGTTGCTCCTTCGGCGCCCCACCCAAGGGGCTCTCCCACCCGAGCGATTCGGCTCGATTGTCAGCAGTGCTGCAACGAGCTTACCGGCTGCCCACGAACGGGAGCTTGGCCACGGTCGCCGCCACGGGCGTGCCGCGGACGTCGATCGTCACGTCGTCCCCCTCGGCGGCCTCGGGAGGCAGGAACGCGAGCGCGATCGCGCGCTCGAGCGTCGGAGAGAAGTTGCCACTCGTGACCTCACCGGCCGGCTTCCCGTCGATCATCACGGTGTAGCCCGCGCGCGGCGGGCGCCGGCCCTCGACGAGCAGGCCTCGGAGCTTGCGCTGCACACCGGCCTCGCGCTCGGCTTCCAGCGCAGCGCGCCCGCGGAAGTCGCCCTTGTCCCAGCGCACGACCCAGCCGAGCCCGGCTTGGAGCGGCGTGATCCCCTCCCCGAGCTCGTGACCGTGGAGCGGAAGCCCCGCCTCGAGCCGCAAGGTGTCGCGCGCGCCCAGGCCCGCCGGCGTCACGCCGGTTCCGAGCAAGGCGCGCCACAGCTCGGGAGCCACGCCGGCAGGGACATGGATCTCGACGCCGTCCTCTCCGGTGTAGCCCGTACCGGCGACGATGCACTCGGTGCCCTCCCACCGAACGCGCGCGACCGCAAACCGAGGGACGTCCGCCGCGGAGGGAATGACGGCGCGTACGCGCTCGCGTGCGCGGGGTCCCTGCACGGCGAGGACCGCGCGCTCCCCCGTGATATCGGTCACCGAGACCGATCCCTCGTCGGGCGCCGAAGGATCCGCCAGGGCCTCCGCGATGCGCGCCGTGTTCGAGGCGTTCGGCATCACGAGCAGCTCGTCGGGATCGGTCCACCACACGATGATGTCGTCCACCACGTGCGCGTCGTCGGGGTCGAGCAGGTGCGTGTACTGGGCGCGCCCCGGGCCGATGCGGTGCAGGTCGTTTGTCAATGCCCATTGCAGGAGCGGCACCGCCCCGCTGCCGGCCACGCGCACCGAACCGAGGTGCGACACATCGAAGACGACCGCGTCCGTGCGGCACGCCTCGTGCTCCTGGAGCACGCCCGCGTACTGGATGGGCATCTCCCAGCCGCCGAACTCGGCCATGCGCGCACCGAGTGCACGGTGCTCGGCGTCGAGGGGGCTGAGCCGCAGCGCCCCCGTCACGCTGACTCGGCACGTCGCGGCGTCTGGCGCCGCGGCGGGTCGAGGTCGAGGCGCAGCGGCCTCCCCTCCCCGAGCTCGCCGGCGAGCTGCGACGGCGGCTCGAGCCCGTACTTCACGAGCAGGTGGAGGTAGTCGCGCTGGTAGAGCACCTTCACGCGCACGTCCGGGTAGAGCTCCGTCAGCCGGCGAGCCTTGCGGTTCTTCTTGGTGACGAGCTTCTGGTTCATCGTGGTGATCTCGATGAACAGATCCTGCGCGGGAAGGTAGAAGTCCGGGGTGAACGCCTGCGACGCGTTGCCCTCGGTGTCCGTCTCGAGGGTGAACGTCCGAGGCTCGTACTCCCACGCGATGCCGTAGAAGTCGAGCAGCTTCGCGAATTGCCGCTCGGAGTTGTGCGCGAAGCGCACCTCCTCGTGGGGCAGACGCTCCGCACCGTCGATCGCTAGCCTCCCCCGCTCGCTGCTCGACGATCGCTCGCGCCGTTGGAAGCGGCCGGTGCCGGCGCGATGCGGGTGATGCTCGCGTCGAGCGCCTCGACCAGGCCGCCGAGCGGGACGATGTTCAGCACGCCCTGGCCCTTGCGGACGACGTCGACGATGTCGTCGCCCGTGCGGACGAGCACCGATTGCGAGCCGTCCAGCACCAGGCTCGCGGTTCCGATCTCCTCACCTAGGTGCGCTCGGAGATAGTCCACGGCCTTGCGCGCGGTCTGGAGCGACAGGCCGGCATCGAGCAGGCTCTTGATCACTTTCAGCGCGACGAGGTCACGGTAGGAGTACCTGCGTTGCGTGCCGCTGCCTGCCGCGTCGGCGAGGGACGGCCGCAGGAGGTCCGTGCGCGCCCAGTAGTCGAGCTGGCGGTACGAGATGCCGACGATCTTGCAGACCTGCGGCCCGCTGTAGCCGATCTCGTGCCATCGGCTGCCGTCGAGCGTGCCCTGCTCCACACGTGCGGGGAGCTCTCGGGACGTGCGCTTGTGGGAAGTGGTAGCCATCTCCGCGGATCCTCCGCCCTGGGTTCGGGCCGTCGCTCGAGCCCCTCGTCACTCCTGAGTCACATCATCGTAATTACGGCGTTGTGGACCGTACCTTGAGCGTCGGTCCGCGTCAACGCTTGGTCCCGCGGCTCAGGAGCCCTCGGCGAAATCCTGTGGGGTCACCTGATCGAGGAACTCCCGGAACTCCTCGATCTGGGTCTCGTCCTCCTCGGCCTCGAAGAGCACGCCCGCCTCGTCGAGCACGTTCTCCTCGACGAAGATCGGCACCTGCGGGTCGTAGCGGACGGCGAGCGCGATCGCGTCGGAGGGACGTGACGAGACGTTGTCGACCGTCCCTGCCCGGTCGAGCGTGATCTCGGCGTAGAAGGTGCCTTCCTGGAGCTGCGTGATGACCACCTGCGTGAGGGTCACGCCCATGCCGTCGAGGACCGTCTTGAAGAGGTCGTGTGTCATCGGCCGCGGCGTCTCCATCCCCTGGAGCGCGTACACGATGGCCGTCGCCTCGGGGGGACCGATGAAGATTGGCAGGTGCCGGTTGCCGTCCTCCTCGCGCAGCAGGACGATCGGCTGGTTCGAGGGAACCTCGACTCTGACACCCACGAGCGAGACACGGATCATGGGGCCTCCTCCGACTGGAAAGTTACACCGTCACCAGGACCCTCAAACCTCGGGCGCGCCACGGGCCGACGGCCGTACAGGGTGTCCAGATACGCATGGGGATCCTCCTGCACCACCCGCCGATCGACGACGTAGACGGCATCGAGGTTCCGGTAGAGCTCGTCGAGGTGCAGGCCGTATCCGAGGACGAAGACGTCCGGGATCTCGGCTCCGCGATAGCGCACGTCGAGCGGGACGATGCGTCGCGTCGGACGATCGAGGAGTGTGCACAGCTCGACCCGTCGTGCTCCTCGCTCCAGCATCTCCCTCCGGAGGAACGTCGCCGTGAGACCGGTGTCGACCATGTCCTCGACCAGCACGACGTCGCGATCGGTGAGGTCCAGGTCCACATCTTTGAGCACGCGTACCCGGCCCGAGTCCGGCGCGAACCGGGAGATCGCGACGAAGTCCACGAACACCGGAACGCCGCGGACCTCACGGGCGAGGTCGCCGAGGAACGTCAAGGCGCCCTTCAGCACACCCACCAGCACGACACCGTCCGGGTGGTCGACGGCGATCTCGCGGCCGATCCTCGCGGCGGTGCGCGCCAAGTCCTCGCTGGTGAGCAGCGGTACCGCGTCGGGAGGCAAGCGATCCGTCAGTCGGTGAGCAGATTGCCGACCTGCGTGCGGAGGAACGCTGTGCGCAGCGCGCGGCCCGATTGCGCGAGCTCGACGAGCCCTTCGCGCGCTCGTGTGTGCGCCTCGGGATTGCGTTGGCGCAGGAGCGGCTGGAGGACCTGCGCGTACAGCCCCGCCTCGCGCCCCGCGAAGTGCTGGTACATCCGGAGGTGCCGCGGCTCGATGCCGTGCGCGCCGAACACGGCAGCGAGCTGCGCGATCTCGCGCGCCGTCTCGTCGAAGAAGATGCGGTCCCCGGCGCCCGCGACCGGCGTGATGAGCCCGTAGTCCTCGAGCTCTCCGATCTGCGTCTCGGTGAGACCCGCTGCGGCAGCCAGGTCAGCGCGGGTGAGCGCGCCGTCGCCGACCGGATCGAGGTCGTCGTCGTTCGCGCCGTCCAGCGGCAGTGGCGGCGTCGAGGAGCGCTTCGCCGCAGGCTCGGCCTTGGTGCTCTTGCCGCTCTTGGCGGCTCTCGGCGGCTCCTTGCGCCGGGGCGCCCGTGCCGCGGTCTTGCGGCTCGGCGTGGCGGTCGCCGGAGGTGCCGTCGCGACGGCCGCCGGCTCGGGGAGCTTGCCCGGCCCCGCCTCTTCGAGCTTGCTCTTGATCACCTTGAGCGGGAGGAAGTTCTCCTTCTGCTGGTGGAGGATCCACCGGAGCCTGCTGACGTCGTCCGAGTAGAACTTCCGGTAGCCGGACGGCGTCCGCTCGGGGTCGATCAGCCCTTGGCTCTCGAGGAACCGGATCTTCGAGATCGTGATGTCCGGGAACTCGTCGCGGAGGGTGGCGAGCACCTCACCGATCGAGAGGTGCTCCGACGGTGTCGTCGTGCTCGACATGCTCAGCTCTCCCCCGCCGACCGGAACGTCAACGAGAAGCGGCCCACCTGGAGCTCGTCGCCGTCGCGCAGCTCGCGCTCCTCGACCCGCTCGCGGTTGACGTAGGTGCCGTTGAGCGAGCCCACGTCGCGCACGGCGAACGTGCCGCCCGAGCGCTGGATCACGGAATGGCGACGCGAGACCGTGATGTCGTCGAGGAACACGTCGGAGTCCGGATGACGGCCGACGGACACCTCGTCGGCGTCGATCTTGTAGGTCGAGCCCGCGTTAGGTCCGCGATCCACGACGACCAGTGCCGTGCCGGGCGGGAGCTGGCTCCCGAGGTCGGCCTCGGACGAGCCGAGACGGACGGCCTCGTGGCGCAGGGTCGTGTCGTCACCCCCACCGAGGGTGGCGCCGCACGACGAGCAGTACCTCGATCCGTCCTCGTTGCGATGTCCGCACCGGGCGCAGACCATGAAGCCAGGGTACAACCTGAACCAGAGGTCGAGACAGGGCGTGATCGCGCGCCGCGCGGCGCAACCCTCGACCAGGTTCGAGCGTCAGCTCTCGAGAAAGGCCTGGTAGGCGGACGCGTCCATGAGGGCGTCCACCTGTGCGGCGTCCCCGAGCTCGACCGCGAACAGCCACCCGTCGCCGTACGGCTGCATGTTGACGAGCTCCGGCGCGGTCTCGAGCGCCGGGTTGACCTCGTCGATCTTGCCGGTCACCGGCGAGTAGACCTCGGAGACGGACTTCGTCGACTCGATCTCGGCCACGGAGCCGCCGGCCATGACGTCGAGCCCCACGTCGGGGAGCTGGACGTAGACGACGTCACCGAGCGCGTCCTGTGCGTAGTCGGTGATGCCGATGGTCGCCCGGCCTCCGTCGACTCGCACCCACTCGTGCTCCTTCGAGTACCGCAGGTCGTCCGGAAACTCCATGGGCGTCGGCTCCCCTTCCGCGAGTGCGAGCGCGCAGGCTAGCGAGCGAGCGGCGATCAGACGATCTCGCGGATCCGACGGACGTAGTCGGCTGCCATCTTCGAGGATTCCTGCGCGCTACCTGCCTCGGCCCAGACGTGGACGACAGGCTCCTCGGGGTCGGGCAGGACCAACGCCCACCCGTCGCGGTGCAGGACCTTCACGCCGTCGACGAGCACCGTCTTGCGGCCCTTGGACTGCTCGACCATCTCCCGCATCACCGCACCCTTGCGCTCCCAGGGCGTCGGGACGACCTCGTGCTCCACGTGGATCGTCGGGACCGAATCGACCACGGCGGAGAGTCGGCGGCCCGTGTGCGCGAGCAGGTCGAGCGTCTTCACGAGGGTCGCCGTGCCGTCGAAGGCAGGCAGGAAATCGGGCCAGATGAACCCGTTCTCGTTCGAGGCGGCGAAGTCGACCTCGTTGCTCGACGCGAGCTGCATGAGGTGCGCGTTCGACAGCTTGCTCCACACGATGTGCGCACCGTTGCGCTGCGCGATCTCCTCGGCATAGCTGCTGACCGATACGGGGAGCGCGACCCGCACGCCCGGGACCGCCTCGGTGAGCAGGGTCAGCAGCGCGAGCAGCGCCTGCTCCGGGTCGAGCGCGCGGCCGATGTCGTCGACGAGCGTCCCGGTCTCGCCGTCCGGCTCGATCACCATCCCGAGGTCGGCCGCGGACGTCCGTACGAGCTGGCCGATCTTCGCCTCGCGCTCCGCGCGATCGAGCCGCGCGTAGGAGACGGGCCGCGTGGCGGCGAAGGGGTTGGTCGCCAGCACCTCGGCGCCGACCTTGGCGAGCACGGCCGGCATCACCAGCGACGCCGCGCCGAACGAGTAGTCGAGCACGACGCTGAAGTTGCGGTCGCGCAGCTGCTCGGCGTCGACGCTGTCCTCGAGGGCCGCCGTGTAGAACTCCAAGGCGCGCGGCGGGAACACGATGTCGCCGATCTCACCCGCGAAGGCGCGGCGGAAGTCCTCACGCGACAGGAGCCGCTCGATCCGGCGCTGTGCCGTCTCGCTGATGTCGCGGCCCGACGTGTCGAAGATCCGGATCTCGACGCTGTCGGAGTCGTCCGGCGCGAGACGCACGGTGATGCCGCCTCCGGTGAGCGAGTTCCGAATCTGGAAGCGGGTCAGCGGCACCGTCGCCAGCTCGACGTCCTCCACGTTGACGCCGACCAGGTTGAGTCCGCCGATGATCGAGCGCTTGAGGGCACGCGCGATCCGGCTCGTGTCGCGGCTGGTCGCGACGACCGCGCCCTTCTTGAGCGAGCTGCCGTATGCCATCGCGAGGCGGGTCGCGACCTCAGGCGTGATGTCGACGTTCGCGATCCCGGTCACTCCCCGGCGCCCGAAGAGCGTCCTCGCTCCCCTGCTCTCCCAGACGATCGACGAGGTCACGACAGCCCTTGCTTCGACCGTCTTGAACGGGTACACCTTCACGCCCGAGTTCACGGCAGCGTGCTCGCCGACGAAGCACTCGTCGCCGATCACGGCACCCTCCTCGACCGCGGCGTGGCTCCGCAGGTCGGCGGAGCGCCCGATCACGCAGCCGCGCAGACGGGTGGCAGACCCGATGTACGTGTGCTCGTGCACCACCGACCGCACGACGTCGGCCTCGCGCTTGACGACGACGTCGCGCCCCAGGACCGTGTACTCGCGCAGGTGCGCGCCGGGCTCGATGCGGCAGTTCGCACCGATGATGCACGGGCCGTCGACCCGAGCGTCAGGATCGAGGTCCGCGCCCTCTCCCAGCCACACGTCGTCGCGGAGCTTGAAACCCTCGATCTCGAGGCGAACCTTGCCGTCGAGGATGTCGCGGTGCGCCCTGCCGTAGGCGTCGAGAGTGCCGACGTCCTCCCAGTAGCCGTCGACGATGTGACCGTAGAGGCGATGACCGCGCTCGAGGACGGCCGGGAACACGTCACCGGAGAAGTCAACGATCTCGTCGGGCGGGATGAACTCGAAGACCTCGGGCTCGAGGACGTAGATGCCGGTGTTGATCGTGTCGGAGAACACCTCGCCCCAGGTGGGCTTCTCGAGGAACCGCTCGATCGAGCCGTCCTCCTTGGTGATGACGATCCCGAACTCCACGGGGTCGGGGACGCGCTTCAAGGCGATGGACCCGAACGCACCCGAGCTCTGGTGCGCCTTCACGAACGCCGAGAGGTCGATGTCGGTGAGCACGTCGCCGGAGATGACGAGGAACGGCTCCGTCAGCTCCTCGGCGGCGTTCCGCACAGAGCCCGCGGTCCCCAGCGGCGTGTCCTCGGTGGCGTAGCGCATGCGTACGCCGAAATCGGAGCCGTCACCGAAGTACGTGCGGATCTGGTTGGCGAGGAACGCCACGGTCACGACGATGTCGTCGAAGCCGTGCTCCGCGAGCAGGCGGACGATGTGCTCCATCATCGGCCGGTTCGCGACCGGCATCATCGGCTTCGGCTGGTTGCTCGTGAGCGGCCGGAGCCGCGTGCCCTCACCTCCGGCGAGGATCACCGCCTTCATGCGGTGCCCCCCGAGCCGGCAGCCGTGCGCGCCGCGCGACCCTCGCGCAGCGCTTGTGTCGCGAGCGGGATGTACTTGGCCGCTGCGTAGTAGCTGAGCGCCAACCCGCCGACCGTGAACGACCACGTCGCCACCCAGACCAGATCGCGTATCCACGACGGGCTCAGCGCGTCGAGGAGCACGAACAGCGGCAGCGCGAACATCACCGCAAGCGTGCCCGCTTTCCCGACCCATTGCACGTCGATGCGCCGCGCGCCCGCTGCAGCAAGGGCGAGCGTCGCGCCACCGACGATCACTTCGCGCGCGAGCACCAGCACGCCGACCCAGACCGGCACGATGCCGTCCACGATGAGCGCGAACGCGGCCACGATGAGCATCACGCGATCGGCAACGGGATCGAGCACCTTTCCGATCTCACTGCCTTGGTCGAAGTGCCTCGCGACGTAGCCGTCGACCCAATCCGTTGCGCCGAGCACCGCGAGCAGGATGCCTGCCCATACGGCTTCGTCCGCGCCGAGCAGGAGCCAGAGGAAGAGCGGCACGCAGAGCAGCCGAACCAGTGTGATCGCGTTCGGGACGGTCCAGACCCCGCGATCACGCGAGACCTCGGCCACCGTCATGGCTCTACCCTAACGGCTCGATCTCGTACTGCACGGCGCTGCGATGCGCGAGGATCGGCTTGATCGTGTCGCGCAACACGGCCTGGTGCGCAGAGTGATCCCGGTACGCGAGGAACGCCGCGACCGATGGAAAGTCCGCGACGATCCCGAAGCTCGCGTTGCCGTCGGACAGGTCCGCGTCGCGCCCGAACCGGTACTCGGTCAGCTCGGGGATCTTGCCGGGCAGCGCCCGGAGCGCGGTCTCGACCTCGGCGATTTCCGCGTCGGACGTGCCCGGGAGAAACGTGAGTACCGAGACGTGCCGGATCACTGCAAGCCTCCGTAGGCCGCACCGTCGACCGGGATGGCGCACCCGGTGAGATACGCGGCCTGTTGCGAGCAGAGGAACGCCGCCACCGCGCCGAACTCCTCGGGCTCGCCGATGCGGCCGGCGGGGATCCCGGCCGCCGGATCCGCGCCCTCGCCGTGGAGCTGCGCGACGCGCTCGGTTGCGTGCAACCCGGGCTGCAGGCTGTTCACCGTCACGCCGTCGCGCGCGACCTCGCGTGCGAGCGTCTTCAGGAAGCCGGTGAGGCCGGCACGGGCCGTGTTCGACAGGATCAGGCTGCCGATCGGCTGCCGCACCGCGATCGAAGTGATCGCAACCACGCGTCCCCAGCCGCGCTCCTGCATCTCCGGCACGCACGACTGACACATTGCGATCGTCGATAGTGCGTTCAAGGAGAAGGCGTCCGTGTACGACTCGACGCTCGTGATCGAGGCGAAGTCCCCGGGCGGCGGACCGCCCGCGTTTGCGACCAGGATGTCGACGCCGCCGAGACGGTCCCGCGCCGCGGCGACGAAATCCGACGCCCCGTCGGGCGCGGAGAGATCCGCGACGATCGGGGTCGCCAGCTCACCGATCCGGCCGGCTGCGGCCTCGATCCGTTCCTTGTCCCTGCTGCACATCGCCACGTGGACGCCTTCGCCGGCAAGCGCAGCTGCAGTGGCGAAGCCGAGGCCACGTGACGACGCCGCGACGGCGGCTCGCTTCCCCCCGATGCCGAGGTCCATCAAGCGCCCCGGTGGATCGGCCCGTCACCATCGCGTAAGGAGCCGCCGGAGCCGTCGCCGGTGCGGAGCGCGATCATCTCCGCACAGATCGCGATCGCCGTCTCCTCGGGTGTCCGGGCTCCGATGTCGAGCCCGATCGGGGCCATGACCCGCGCGAGCTGCTCCTCGCGCACTCCCGCCTCGCGCAGCCGTTCGATCCGCGCTGCGTGGGTGCGGCGCGAGCCCATGGCACCGATGTACCCCACGTCGGTTGCGAGGGCGCTGACGATCGCCGGCACGTCGAACTTGGCGTCGTGGGTCAGCACGCAGACCACATCCCGCGGCCCCAGCTCGGCGCGGATGCTCGCGAGGTAGCGGTCGGGCCAGTCGTTCACCACCTCGTCGGCCATCGGGAACCGCGCAGGTGTCGCGAAGACCGAGCGGGCGTCCGAGACGATCACGCGGTAGCCGAGTAGCTTCGCGACGCGAGCGAGCGCGGCCGTGAAGTCGACCGCACCGAAGATCACCATGCGCGGCGGTGGCGCGAACGACTCGACGAAGACCTGCACCGTGCGCTCACGGGCCTCCCCGTGCTCTCCGTAGTGACGGATCGCCGTCAGGCCCGAGTCGAGCTCACCCAGCGCGTCGCGGGCGACGACCCGATCGAGATCCGGATCGCCCAGCGTGCCTACCTGGGTGCCGTCCGGCTCCACAGCGAGCTTGGCACCGGTGTGGGGACCTTCGATGACCGTCGCCAGGGCGACCGGGCGCTCCGCCGCGACAGCGGCGCGCCAGGTCGCGATCGCCTGCGTGTCCTCGAACGGCTCGACGAACAGATGGATGGTGCCGCCACAGGTCAGTCCCACCGCGAACGCCTGGTCGTCCGAGTAGCCGAAGCTCACGACGCCGGGCGCGTGCTCCCCGGAGAGCAGGGCGAGCGCCTCCTCGACGACGGCGCCCTCCACGCAACCACCGGAGACCGAACCCGCAACCTCGCCGCTCTCGCTGACGGCCATCGCGGCACCCGGGTCGCGCGGTCCCGACCCGTCGAGCCCGATGACGCGTGCCATCGCCACGCGCTCCCCGCGTGCGCGCCATCGGTCGACGTCGCCGAGGATCTCCTTCATCGCGCCAAAACCGTGTTGAGCTGCTCGAGCGCGGCAAGCGAGTGCCCCTCGACGAACTCGTCGATGTACGGCAGCGCGGCCGCCATCCCCGCCGCCAACGGCTCGTATCCCTCGGACGCCTTCAGCGGGTTCACCCAGACGATGCGGTAGGCGACCCTCGAGAGGCGCGCCATCTGCTCGGCGAGCAGCGCCGCGTCGCCTCGGTCCCAGCCGTCGCTGAGGATCACCACGACCGCGCCGCGGGCCATCCCGCGCAGCCCCCACACGTCGTTGAAGGTCTTCAGCCCGTCGCCGAGCCGAGTCCCGCCCGACCAGTCCGTGACCCTCCGTGCAGCGGCGGCGAGCGCCACGTCGGGATCGCGACTCGAGAGCTCCCTCGTGATCCGCGTCAGGCGTGTACCGAGCGCGAAGGCCTCCACACGGCTGCCCGCGACGACCGCGCTGTGCAGGAAGCGCGCGAGGGCACGCGCGTAGGGCTCCATCGACCCGCTGACGTCGCACAGCAACACGAGCCGGCGGGATCGCTCCGCAGGCTCCCGGAAGGCCCGCACGATCGGCTCGCCACCGGACGCGAGCGATCGCCGGACGGTGCATCGCAGGTCGGGGCGGCCTCGCCGGCGCGTCGTCGGCTTGGTGCGGCGCGACCGCCGCATGGCGCTGTGCACGCGCAGGTCCGCCATCAGCCTTCGAGCCTCGGCGTGCTCCTCGGGCGTGTAGGAGGCGAAGTCACGCTCACGCAGGATCTCCGCACGCGAGTACCGCACCTGGATCACGGGGTCGTCGCCCGCGTCCGAGGTCACAGCGTCGTCACTGTCCACCCCAGGCACATCGAGGCCCACGGTGACCGCGCGCAGTGATGCGTCGGCCGCGCCGGTCGGCGACGTACCGAGGAAGAGCGCGTCGAAGCACCGGTCGTAGTCGCCCAAGTCCTCGTGGCGACGGATGAGCGTCGCCCGCCCGGCCCAGTACACCGCGTCGCGCGTCTCGGCGCCGGTGGCCGCGAGCGCTCGTGCGAATTGCGCGGTGGCTCCGGCCGGCATATCGATGCCGGCGTGACGGAGGAGCCGCGCGAACACGACCGGGATGCGGTCGAGCTC
>DATBHZ010000172.1:0-1682 GCA_036557185.1 Acidimicrobiia bacterium
AAGGCCACGGCTGCAGAGTAGCTAGCGCACCCGATCGTCGCGCGGGGACCTGCCGCGGCAGCTATTCGAACACGATCGTCTTGTTGCCGAAGACGAGCGTGCGGTGCTCCACGTGCGCGCGGACTGCGCGGGCCAGCACCACCGTCTCGAGATCGCGTCCCTTGCGGACCAGGTCCTCGACCGAGTCGCGGTGGCTCACCGGCTCGACGTCCTGCGCGATGATCGGGCCCTCGTCGAGCACGGACGTCGCATAGTGCGCGGTCGCTCCGATGATCTTGACGCCGCGCTCCTGGGCCTGGTGATAGGGCCGCGCGCCGACGAACGCGGGCAGGAAGGAGTGGTGGATGTTGATGATCCGGCTCGGGTACGCGTCGAGCACCGTCGCGCCGAGGATCTGCATATAGCGGGCCAGCACCACCAGATCGACGTCGTAGCCGCGCAGCAGCTTCACCAACTCGACCTCCTGTCGAGCCCGTGACCCGGCATCGACGGGCACATGGTGGAACGGAACCCGGCTGAACTCGGCGAGTGCGGCGTGGTCGGGATGGTTGCTGATCACCGTCACGATCTCTGCGGGCAACTCGTCCGCGCGCCACCGGCCGAGCAGATCGGCCAGGCAATGCGGCTGACGCGACGCGAGAATGGCGATGCGCGGCCGCTCGTCGGAGAAGTGCACGCGCACGTCCATGCCGAACCGTTCGGCGACCGGCGTGAACGACGCGGCCATCTCGTCCCGCCCGATGAGCGCTCCAGTGAGATCGAACTCGACGCGCTGGAAGAACACCCCGGCCTCGCGGTCGGTGTGCTGCTCGGCGTGCAGGATATTGCCGCCGACGTCGAGCACGAACTGCGCGACGGCATGGACGAGACCGCGCTGGTCGCGGCAGGAGATGAGGAGGATCCCGGTGGTCAGCGGTTCCGCACCCGTCTGATGAGCAGGATGACGACGATCGCTCCCGCGGCGCCGATGACCGCTTTGCCTTCCGGGGTCTGCGCCTTCTCCTTGAGCTTCTCCCTGAGCCGATCGACGATCCGCTTGGGTTGGGTGCGGTACACGATCTGGTCGACCGTGTCGGCAAGCGAAACCCGGGCCTTTTCGATCTCGCGCTGGATCTCGTCCGCACCACGCTCGGTCACGGGTCGCTTCCTCCCTGTGTGATCTGTCTGCTCGTTCGCCTCGCTCGCCGCTCGGTCGAGCGTAGCGGGTACGTTCGGCGGCATGACCCGTCTCGCTCCCGGCGACCCCGCGCCCGAGTTCAGCCTGCCCGACGCGGACGGCAAGGACGTCTCGCTCGGCGACTTCCGCGGGCGCAAGGTCGTCGTCTACTTCTATCCCGCGGCGATGACGCCCGGCTGCACGACGCAGGCGTGCGACTTCCGCGACAGCCTGGACTCGCTCGCCGCGGCCGGCGTGACCGTCCTCGGCATCTCGCCGGACAAGCCGGAGAAGCTTGCGAAGTTCCGCGAGCGTGACCGGCTCACCTTCCCGCTGCTGTCCGATCCCGATCGCGCGACGCTGGAGGCATACGGCGCGTTCGGCGAGAAGACCATGTACGGCAAGAAGGTCACCGGCGTGATCCGTTCGACGTTCGTCGTCGACGAGGACGGCGCGATCGAGATCGCGCAATACAACGTGAAGGCGACCGGCCACGTGGCGAAGCTGCGGCGCGATCTCGGCATCG
>DATBHZ010000173.1:0-2534 GCA_036557185.1 Acidimicrobiia bacterium
CGCGGCGTTGCACACCTATCCAAGCGACGTGGAAGCGGTTGCACGGTCGACCTTGGACCCGGAACCGTCGGTGCAGACGCAGGAGGGCGACGGCTGAGCGCGGCTCTCGGGACGCAAAGAAGCCCCCCGAGCCTCCGAATCTCGGGGGGACTTCTTCGCGTGATCCTGTGTCCATGTACCCGGAACCGGGAGTGTTAATCGCGACTTCGCGCGATCAGCTCGTGAGGCCGGCGATGCCGTTGCGGAGCAGCGACGCGGCGAGCAGCAGGACGATGACCGCTGCAACCGTGCGGGCGTTGCGAACGAGCCATTCGCGGATGCGGCCGAGGGCGCGCATGGTGCGGTCGGGCGCGATCACGAGCATCACGATCGCGACGGCGAGCGGGAGCAGCGAGACGAGGGTGAAGAACAGCCACTCGACGATGTACTGCGTGGTGCTGGGATTCGTCTCCGAGATGTCCTTCAGGGCGAGCGGGATGAACCCGCCGGGGTTCGCCAGCGTGGCGCCGGCCGCAACGATCGCGATGGCAGGGGAGCTGGCCACCTTGCTCATCTGGGCGACCATCCCTTCGACGCGCTCGGGGTTCGGCGGGCGCCGGAGGATGCGGATGATCCAGATCACGATCACCACGGCCGCGACGATGTCGACGACGGCAACCCACGTCTTCGGTTGCGACGGTGTCGCCGAGGCCGCGAGGTCGCCGATGACGAAAGCCGCTGCCACGCCCACCGCCAGGGTGGCGCCGAGGGCACCGAGATAGAACCAGACGCCCGTGCGGCGGGGCCGCTCACCGAGTACGAGCGCGAGGACCGAGAAGGAGAGCGTGGTGGGGGAGACCATGGCGGCGAGCGAGATGAGCACGAGCTCGGCCTCGATCCACCCCACGGCCCGGGACCCTAGGGCCGGTCGGAGAGCGAAGGGGGTGACCGCGCCCGGAGCGCGCGACGCCGACCACCCTCGGCGCCAGTGTGCGGGTCAGGTCGAGGCCGAGACCCGGCGTGAGCGGAGCGCCCGAACCGCGAGCTGTACCTGTGCTGCGAGCGCGGCGGCCCCGAGCCCCAGCAGGAGCGGGTCGGCCATCGTCCTGAACCGAGCGTTCTCGCCGAACTCCGTGGTGATCGACACGATGGTCAGGTACAGCACCGTGAAGCCCACGAAGGCCCACCCGGCGTCGGCCGCGTTGGCCCGCTTGCGGACGGCGCGCCACGCGCCGATCGCGCCCCTCGTCGTGAGGAAGATCGTGCTGAACAACAACATGAACGAGAACGGGAACCCGTAGCCCGGGAACAGCGGGAACATCCAACCGGACTCGTCGATGTGCATCTTGGGCGAGACGAGCATCGGCTTGTACACGTACTGGAGCGCGTCGAGCGCCCAGATCCCGTGCGTCCCGATGCCGTTCGTCCCGATCTGCAGTGGGCCGTAGTCGTCCTCGAAATGAGCGACGGTCGGAGCCCAGCGTGTCGAGAGGTATCGCTGCGGACGGTGGCGCAAGGCGGCGAGCGCGTTGCTCATCGCATCGTTGTACACGGGGATGAAGCACTGGGCGTTGAAGTTGGAGAGCCCCGTGTGGTCCTTCTCCGGCAGGGCGAGCAACGGGTTGTGGGACGACGAGTGACACTTCCCGAAGTAGGGCTCGTAGGACTTGTACACCGAGAACGGCGGGACCGCTGCGGCCTTCGAGAGCGTCCCCTGCCGGATCATCGCTTCGACGTCGTGTTTCGGCATCGGTGCGACCACGCCACGCGTGAGGTTCATGCCGAGCCAGCTCGTCATCGACGGGTCGCCGAAGCGGATCTCGTTCTTGAGCATCCAACCGCCGACGAGCACCAAGGGGATCGCCAGCGCCGCGGCGCAGCGGCGCCACTCGAACGCCGGCCGTGCGAACCACAGCAGCGCGCCGAGCACGACGATCAGCCACAGTGGGTGGAAGAGCGCGCGCGTGAGCACGACGAGGGTCGTGGTGATCACGAAGGCGAGGAAGAGCCGGAAGGTGCGCTCCTTGACGTACCGCACGCACAGCCATGCCGAGAGCACGAGCAGCATCGCGACCGGGACCTCGTACGTGGGGAGGTTCTCGTAGCTCAGGAGCACCGGCGATGCAGCCACGATGCATGCACCGATCGTGTTGATCACAGGAGAGAAGCCGAGCTCGTCGAGCAGCAGCCAGACGCCGATCACCGTCACGAGCGCGAAGAAGAAGTAGAGGACCTGGAAGGTAATGCCGTTGCTGAACGGCGAGATGTCGACGACGAGCGCGATGAAGAGGTTGAAGGCCGGGGGCTGGATATGGAGCGCCGCGATGCTCTGGATCGGCTGGGCGGCGAGCTGCTTCACGTCGAGCACCTGCCACGAGAACACGACGCCCCACCAGCGGTAGCGGCCGCCGCTGATCCAGAAGATGACGCGCACGAGCAGGAAGACGCCGATCGTGGTCGTCAGCCCCCGACGTCGACGGGTCGCGTCGCGCAGCGTTGCGGTGGCAGCTTGCAACCTCGTCACAGACGTTCGGCGCTCCTCGAGCTGCGCGCTC
>DATBHZ010000174.1:0-12045 GCA_036557185.1 Acidimicrobiia bacterium
CGCACACGACACAGGCAAGGAGGCGGAGCGCGGAACGTCGGACGACCGTGCTCATACCCGTCGCCCTCCGAACCCGTGCTCCACGAGCCAGTCGAGCGCGCGCGGCAGGTCGTGGCGCCAGTGCACCCACTGCGCTCCGGCCGACATCGGCCCGTCCGGGTCTCCCCCGGAGCGGAGCAGCAACAGGTTGGTCCTGCTGCGCCCGCGCCGGAACGGGTGGTGCGGATCGATCGCGACCATCCACACCACGTGCCGATCGACCCGCTCCATGGACGACGCGCCGTTGCCGCCGCGACCCACGCCGATCACGGCGATCTGGTCATGACCGAGGTCGACGTGCTCGCGACGCGCAACCGTCGGGAGCAGGTCGCGCACCACTGAGGTGAGCTCGGCTTGCCCGCGCTCGTTGCGCCAACCGGCGGCCGGATCGTGGAAGAGGTCGGCGTTCGGGAGCAGAGCGACCGAGCGCGGAAAGGTGCCGCGCGCGATGCGCTGATCGAGCAGGTGGTTCACTCCCCCACCGTCGATCCAATCGGAGGCGGTGCCAGGCAGCCCGTGCAGGAGCACCAGCACCGGAAGGCGGCCGTGTGCGCGCGCGGGGAGATAGACGTCGGCCGTCTCGGGACGCCCGTCGAGCGCATGTGCGAGGTACGCCACGTGTACGACCCGTCCGTGCGCGACGTGACGCGGGACCAGCGCCGGCGCGCGTCTCGCGCTGACGACGCGCGTGGTGCCGCTGGGTTGCGCACCGCCGCCTCCTCCGAAGCGAACTTGGTTGACCGCTGCATCGACCGCCCGCGCGCCCGATACGAGAAGAGCAGCGGTGAGCACGACGGCGAGTCCGAAGGATACGGACACCAGGCGCCGCCGGCGAAAACGGTCGGCGGCGAGACCGGTGGGGAGCGCGACGAGGTGGCCCCAGTCGGCCATCTGGTGGTGTGCCAGGAGGGCGAGCACGCTTGCGAGCAGGGCCGCGCCGATGAGCTTTCGGCCGCCCAACCGGCTGACGATCCCGCCGATCGCGGCGGCCACCGCCATCGATCCGCCGTAGTCGAGGTTCTGCGCGGCTCGGATGAGCATCGGGTTCGTGGTCCAGCCGAGGAAGCCGCACGCGACCGCGATGACGACCGATCCGGTCGCATGGCCGAGGATGGCAACGGCGAGGGCGCGGCGGTGACCTGCCAGCATCTCGTACGTGCCGAGCGCGAGCAGGATGGCCACCGGCATCGTGACAGCCATGAACCAGTTGCGCGTGAGTACGAACGAGGTGCCGATCGTCCACCAGCGACCGGCGGTCAGCGACGGCCAGCCAAACCCTCCGGCGTTCCCGATTCGGTCGGGCAGGTCGTGCCAAAGCGAACCGGTGACCACCGAGGTTGCGAGCACGGACGCGGCGAGTGCGCAGGCGGCCCACGGCACCGGTGCCGACCGCAGGCGCCCGAGCTCGTCCCGACACGAGCGCAGCTGCTCCACGATGCGGAGTGTGACACCGAGCCTTGCGGCGCGGGTGTCGCGTAAGGCGACGGTTAGGCGGTGGTTATCGCACCCTTCTCGGCACCGGACGCGAGACGCGCGTACTTCGCCAGGAACCCGCTCGTATACCGCGGGTCCGGGAGCTTCCACGTGTCGCGCCGCTTCGCGAGCTCCGACTCGTCGACGAGGAGATCGATGGTGTGCGCCTCGGCGTCGATCACGATCCGGTCACCGTCGCGCACGAGCGCGATCGGGCCGCCGTCGACTGCTTCCGGTGCGACGTGCCCGACGCAGAACCCGTGCGTGCCGCCGCTGAACCGGCCGTCGGTGACGAGCGCCGCGTCCGCCCCGCGGCCCGCGCCCTTCATCGCGCCGGTCACGGCGAGCATCTCGCGCATCCCGGGACCACCCTTCGGGCCCTCGTAGCGGATCACGACGACATCGCCGGCCTTGATCTTGCCAGCGAGGATCTCGTCCATCGCGAGCTCTTCGCCGTCGAAGACGCGCGCCGTGCCCTCGAAGCGCAACGTGTCGATCCCGGCGACCTTCACCACTCCGCCGTTCGGCGCGAGCGAGCCTTGCAGCACGGCGATCCCGCCGAGCGGATGGATCGGCGCGCCGAGACCGTGGATCACCTCGCCGTCCGGCGCGGGCGGATCGAGTGCGGCGAGGTTCTGCGCGACCGTCTTGCCCGTGACCGTCAGGCAGTCCCCGTGGAGCAACCCGGCTTCCAGCAGCTCGCGCATCACGACGGGCACGCCACCGATGCGATCGATGTCGATCATGTGGTAACGGCCGTGCGGCTTGGTGTCGGCAATGTGCGGCACACGAGCACCGACGCGGTTGAAGTCCTCGAGCTCGAGCTCGACGCGCGCTTCGTGCGCGATCGCGAGCAGATGGAGGACCGCGTTCGTGGAGCCGCCGAGCGCCATGACGACGGCGATCGCGTTCTCGAACGCCTGCTTCGTCATGATCTGCCGCGGGCGGATGCCCTCGGCGAGCAGGTTGACCACGGCGCGCCCGGATTCGAACGCGAAGTCGTCGCGGCGGCGATCGACCGCGGGCGGCGATGCGCTCCCGGGCAGCGACATGCCGAGCGCCTCACCCACCGACGCCATCGTGTTCGCGGTGAACATCCCGGCACACGACCCCTCCGTGGGGCACGCGCGCATCTCGATCTCACCCAGCTCGTTCTCGGAGAGCGTCCCCGCGGAGCACGCGCCGACGGCCTCGAAGACGCTCACGATGTCGAGCGCCTGGTCCTTGTAGTGGCCGGGCAGGATCGAGCCGCCGTAGAGGAACACCGACGGGACGTTCAGTCGTGCCGCGGCCATGAGCATCCCGGGGAGGCTCTTGTCGCAGCCCGCGAACGTAGCCAGCGCGTCAAAGCGCTCCGCGTGGACCATGCACTCGATCGAGTCGGCGATGATCTCGCGGCTGACGAGCGACCCGCGCATGCCCTCGTGCCCCATCGAGATGCCGTCGCTCACCGCGATCGTCACGAATTCGATCGGATAGGCGCCAGCGGCCCGAACACCGTCCTTGGCGCGCTTCGCGAGACGGTCGAGCGGCATGTTGCACGGGGTGACCTCGTTCCAGCTCGAGGCGATGGCGACCTGCGCCTTGCCCCAGTCGTCGTCGGTCATCCCGATCGCCCGGAGCATCGCACGCGCAGGCGCGCGCTCCATGCCGTCGGTGACCTCGTGGCTCATCGGTTTCATCCGGTCGGGCATCACCGTCGAGGTTAGACCCGGCCGCGCGGCGAGGAGCCGGACTAACTCAGGCCTTCTCGAACGCGAGAGCGAAGGCCAGGTCGCCGTTGTTGCCGACCTGCGCCGGACCGAAGGTCGGGTTGGGGATGCCGTAGTCGGCGAAGTGCACCGGGATCGTGCCCGTGACCTCGACCGTGTTCCCGACTCGGCGCGCCTTGACGTCGAACGTCACGGACTTGGTCGTCCCGTGCAGCATCAGGTTGCCGGCTGCTGTCGCGGTGATCGTCTTGTTCTCGGCCGGGACCGAGCCGAACGCGATCGGCTTCGTGAGCGTGAACGTCGCGGTCGGAAACTGGGAGGTGTTCATGATGCGACCCTGGAACTGCGCGTCGCGGCGCGCCTGATTGCTGTGCACGGTCGTCAGGTCGACGGTGAACGCTGCCTTGGGCACCGTCGTGCCCGCGATCGTGAGCGATCCCGTGACGGCATTAGTCGTACCGTCGGCCTTCGTGCTCTGTCCGAAGAGGATCTCCGGCACTAGGTACTGCACGACACTCGCGTTCGTCGGCTTCCATGCGCCGTCGAGCTGCGCAGGTGAGAGCGTGGTGGTCGAGCCCTTCGGGCCGGTCGTCGTCGAGATGTCGGAGAAGCCGACCTTGCTCGCCGGCGGGTTGATCACGTGCGTGTAGATGAATGCCCCGCCGAACACGGCGATGATGATCACCAACGGGATACCGATGATGTACGTGCTCTTCCGCCGGAAGAAGCGCTTCATGGGCCCGCAGCCTCGCGCGTCGAGCTATGAGTGTCCTGAGAAGCGCTTCAGCGGGTGTCCACCGCCAGGTACGACTCCGCGTACCGATCGTCAGGGAGCCCGGCGCGTTGGGCGTTTGCGCGGGCCCACTCGCTCACCATCGCCCGGATGCGCTCGCGATCCGTGATCTGCGACTCGTGCGAGCACAACGCGGCGATCTTCCGATCGAGCGCATCGGTGATGTCGACGGACACGTTCGCGTCGCCGCGCGCGGCAATCCAGAGCTGCGGGACGGTCCACGGTTCGAGCCGCTCGTCGTGCAGGAGCTCGGGATGCGCGAAGGGGTTCCGTGAGTCGGGATAGACGGCACAGACCGTTGCCTCGCCAGCGGCAAGGTGATCGGGATGCCCGGCGTAGACGCGTTCGAACGTCCGCTGTGGCGACTGCGAGACGACGCGCTGCGGGCGAACTTGGCGGATCACGCGCGAGATGTCGCGTCGAAGGTCGAGCGTCGGCTCGACGCGCCCGTCGGGGTAGCCGAGAAATCGCAGGTCGTGCACTCCGACTGCCGCGGCCGCGGTTGTCTGCTCCGCCTGACGGAGCTGCGCCATCTCGTTGCGCGGCATCTCGCGGTTGTCGCCGCCTGCCTCGCCGTTCGTGACGAGGCAGTAGGTGACCGATATCCCCGCATCGATCCAAGTCGCGACCGATCCCGCGGAGCCGAAGTCGACGTCGTCGGGGTGCGCCGTCACCATGAGGATGCGCTCGACGCCGTCGTCGGTCGCGTGGTCGGGTCGCTCGGACACGATCGCTAGCCCGCCTGCAGGCGCTCGTCGAGCAGCTTGTTGAGGAGCTCCGGGTTTCCCTTGCGCTGGCTCGCTTTCATCAGCTCGCCCATGAGGAAGCCGCGCTTCTTCTTCTTGGCCTTGTCGTCGCCGCTGCGATAGTCCGAGACGGCGTCGCTGTTGCGGCCGAGGACGTCGTCGACGAGCGTCGCGAGCTCGCCTTCGTCGCTGACCTGCGCGAGGCCGCGCTCGTCGACCACCTCCTTGGGCCGCTTCCGCTCGCGCAGGCACGTCGCGAGCACCTCCTTGGCCAGGTTGCGCGACAACGTGCCGTCGCCGACCAAGCCGACGAGCTCGGCGAGCCCGTCGGGGGTCAAGGGCAGCGCGCCCACCGCTCCGCCGGTCTCGTTCAGATATCCGAGGATGTCGCCGGTGCACCAGTTCGCGACGTCCTTCGGCGCACCTCCCGCCGCCACGGTTTGCTCTGCGAACGCGGCGAGCGCGGGGTTGTCGACCAAGACCTTCGCGTCGCCGGGACTGAGCCCCCATTCGCCGACGAACCGCGCGCGCCGAGCCGCGGGCAGCTCCGGCACTTCACGCACGGCTTCCGCTCGCATGGTTTCGGTGGGCGCGACCGGCACGAGATCGGGCTCCGGGAAGTACCGGTAGTCGTCGGATCCCTCTTTCGAGCGCATCCCGTGGGTGACGCCCGCCTCCTCGTCCCAGTGGCGGGTCTCCTGCACGATCGGCCGGCCGGCCTCGGAGGCGATCGACTGACGCTCGATCTCGTACTCGATGGCGCGCCCGACCGAACGGATCGAGTTCATGTTCTTGACCTCGACCTTCGTCCCCATCTCCGCCGCTCCCGCGGGCCGCACCGACACGTTCGCGTCGACGCGCATCGAGCCTTCTTCCATCTTGACGTCGGACACGCCGATCGCCTGGAGCACGCCGCGCAGCTCGGTCACATATCCGCGCGCCTGCTCCGCCGAGCGGAGGTCGGGCCGGCTCACGATCTCCATGAGCGGCACCCCGGCGCGGTTGTAGTCGACCAGTGAGTGCGCGGCTCCGTGGATGCGTCCGCCCTCACCACCGACATGCTGCGACTTCCCCGTGTCCTCCTCCATGTGCGCGCGCTCGATGCCGATGGATGCGCCGTCGACCTCGAGCACACCGTCGACGCAGATCGGCTCGTCGTACTGGCTGACCTGATAGTCCTTCGGCATGTCGGGATAGAAGTAGTTCTTCCGGTGGAACAGCGAGGACGGCGGAACGCTGAAGTGCAGGGCCTCGCCGAGCCGAAGCGCGTACTCGACGACGCGCTGGTTGAGGACCGGGAGCGAGCCCGGGAGACCGAGGCAGACGGGGCACACGTTCGTGTTCGGCTCGGCGCCGAACTCGTTCGGGCACGAGCAGAAGAGCTTGGTCTCCGTGGAGAGCTCGACGTGCACCTCGAGCCCGATGACGGCTTCCAAGTCAGTCACGCCTCCACCCCCCCGCGACCTCCTCGATCGCGCGCGCGACACGGAACGCCAGCGGCTCGCCGAGCGCGGGTGCTATCACCTGTACGCCGACAGGGAGATCTTCGGCTCCCGTGCCGAACGGCACGCTGATCGCCGTCTCGCCGGTCAGGTTCGTCGGGATCGTGCAGACGTCGCTCAGGTACATCGCGAGCGGGTCGGCAACCTTCACACCGATCTCGAAGGCCGTCGTGGGAGAAGTGGGGGCGAGCAGCACGTCGAACGATCCGTAGGCACGGCGGAAGTCGTCGATGATCAGTGTGCGCACCTTCTGCGCCTTGCCGTAGTAGGCGTCGTAGTACCCGGCCGAGAGCGCGTAGGTACCGAGCATGATGCGTCGCTTGACCTCGGCGCCGAACCCGGCCGCGCGCGTGCGCGCGTTCATGTCCGCGACGTCGGAGCCGTCGACGCGCAGGCCGTATCTGACGCCGTCGTATCGCGCGAGGTTGCTGGACGCCTCCGCCGGCGCGATGAGGTAATACGCGGAGAGGCCGTACGTGCAGCTCGGAACCGCCACGCGGTCGATCTTCGCCCCGGCGGACTCCAAGCCGCGAGCCGCGTCCTCGACGGCCGCGCGCACCTCCGGTTGGATGCCGTCGACGTCGGTGAGCTCCTCGATGATGCCCACGCGCAACCCCTGCACGTCGGCTCCGGAGTCGAGCGTCTCGGGTGTGGACGCGATCGACGTCGAGTCCATCGGGTCGTGCCCCCAGACCGCTTCGAGCAGCAGTGCCGCGTCGTCGACGCAGGTGGCGAACGGGCCGATCTGGTCGAGGCTCGACGCGAACGCGACGAGCCCGTAGCGCGAGACGCGTCCATAGGTCGGCTTCATCCCGACCACGCCGCACAGCGATGCGGGCTGGCGGATCGAGCCGCCCGTGTCGGACCCGAGCGCGAGCGGGGCGAAGCCCGCGGCGACGGCTGCGGCCGAGCCACCGCTCGAACCTCCCGGAACGCGCGCCGGGTCGTGCGGGTTGCGCGTGGCGCCGAACGCCGAGTTCTCGGTGGACGACCCCATGGCAAACTCGTCGAGGTTGGTCTTGCCGATCGCGATCGCGCCCGCGCCGGCGAGACGCTCGACGACCGTCGCGTCGTACGGCGGCCTCCAGCCGTCGAGGATACGCGACGAACAGGTCGTGGGGATGCCGCGCGTGCACAGGTTGTCCTTGAGCGCGACAGGAACGCCTGCGAGCGGCCCGGGATCCTCACCGCGCCGGACGGTCGCGTCGATCGCATCCGCACGGGCGAGCGCCTCGTCGCGCATGACGTGGTTGAAGGCGTGCAGCTGGGCGTCGCGCGCGTCGATCGCTGCGAGGTGCTCCTCGACGACCGAGCGCGCGGTCCGCTCGCCGCCGCGCACCATCGCCGCGATCTCGCGGGCGGTGCTCACGCGTCACCCATGATGCGCGGGACGCGGAACCGGCCGTCCTCGGCATCGGGCGCCTGAGCCAGCACCTCGTCGCGGTCGAGCGTCGGGCCCACCGCATCCGGTCGCAGGACGTTCTCGAGAGGCAGCGGGTGGGCGGTCGGCGGAACGTCGGTCAGGTCGAGCGCGGCGACGTCCTCCGCGTGCGCCAGGATCGAGCCGAGATCGATCACGAGCTGGTCCACCTCGGCGTCGGTCAACGCCAGGCGGGCGAGTCGCGCGACGTGGCGCACGTCATCGGGCGAGATGCGGTCCGGCACGACGGGCCAGTGTACGAGGAGCGCTCGTCAGGCCCGCGAGCGATACGGGTCGTCGGCCCCGCCCGGATGCCGCCACCAGTCCTCGGGCGACGGCTCCCAGTCCGGGTCCGGGAGGATGCAGTCCACCGGGCACGCGGGCAGGCACTTGTCGCACCCGCTGCAGAGCTCCGGCAGGATGATGACGTCGATGCCGTGGTTGAAGATCGCCCCGAACTGCGGCGGACAGTTGCGAAGGCATGCGTCGCAATTGATGCAGATCGACATGTCGATCCGGAGCGGCGGGCTACGCCACTTGGTGTTGCGCTCCCGTGCGCTGATGCGCTCCGAGCGCATGCCGACTGCGGTCACCGAAGCAGCGTAGATGCTCGTCTTCCGCACTCGACGGCCCGCCGGAGCAGTCGATAAGGTCGGTATCTCGCACCGAATCGGCAGGAGGTAGCCGTGGCCAAGTACCCGTTCCTTTCCGACGAGTGGTTCGACGCGGTCGACAAGCTCATCGCCGAGCACGGAGCCGAGGCGCCGGCACACCAGCAGGTCGTCGTGAACATGGTGATCACCGACACTCCGTTCGGCGAGCGCGAGATGCACATGGGCGCGCGCGACGGGAAGGGCGGCATGGGCAAGGGCCATGCCGAGGACGCGGACGTCACGCTCACGACCGACTACGTGACGGCCAAAGAGGTGTTCGTCTCGGGGAACCCGCAAGCCGGGATGCAGGCCTTCATGGCCGGCAAGGTCAAGGTCCAGGGCGACATGACCAAGCTGATGATGGCGCAGCAGGGCGGTCCCGCGGGCGGCCAGGACCTCCAGGAAGCGGTCCAGAGCATCACCGAGTAGGGCCGGTCCGTATCCTCGAGTCGGCATGTCGATTCGAGGAGCGCACGATCCCGAGGCCGACGAGGCCACCGATGCGATCCTCGACGGTGATCGAGCCTTCGAGACCGGCACCGCGCGCGCGGCGCTCCGCCACCGCGACTTCCGCATCATCTGGAGCGGCACGTTCGCGTCGAACATCGGCACCTGGATGCAGAACGTGCTGCTCGGTGCGTTCGCCGAGAGCCTGACGCACGACGCAACGTACGTCGCCCTCATCTACTTCGCGCAGCTCGGGCCTCTGCTGTTCCTCGCCATTCCCGGCGGCGTCCTCGCCGACGTCCTCGACCGCCGGAAGGTCCTGATCTGGATGCAGATCGAGCAGCTGGTCTTCTCGTTCGTGCTGGCCGGCCTCGCGTCGGCGCCCCATCCGAGCAAGTGGGGGATCTTCGCGTGCGTCCTCGCCATCGGCGTCGGGAACGCGTTCAGCGGACCGGCGCTGGGCGCGATCCTCCCCACGCTCGTCCCTCGAGAGGACATGACGGGCGCGGTCGCGCTGCAGTCCGTCCAGATGAACCTCTCCCGGGTCCTCGGCCCGCCGATCGGCGCGCTCCTGCTCCCCGTGCTCGGGATCGGCGCCGTCTTCGGCGTGAACGCGCTCACCTACCTGTTCGCCGTCGCAGCGCTGGTCGTCGCCCGCGGCGCGGTGCACCAGATACGCGCGGTCGCCTCCGAGGAGGGCGGCAACCGCCTTCTGTCAGGGCTTCGGGTCGCGTACCACGACCGTCTCATCCGGCGGATCCTCGTGACGATGAGCCTCTTCTCCGTGATCTCGCTGCAGTTCGTGCCGCTCATGCCGAACATCGCCCACGACAACCTCGGGATCGATCCGACGAGCACGGGCTACGGGCTCCTGTACGCGGTGTTCGGTCTCGGTGCTGCGCTGGGAGCCGTGACCATCGGCAGCTACTTGGCGCACCGGAACAAGTCGCGCATCGCGCGGTGGTCGTTCGTGGCGTTCGCCGGACTGCTCGCGGTGTTCGGGCTCCTCCGCTCGGACCTGCCCGCGTACCTCGACGTGGGAGCCCTGGGTTACGCGTACTTCCTGGTCATCACGAGTCTCTCGACCGTCCTCCAGGAGCATCTCGACGACAAGGTGCGCGGCCGGATCATGGCGTTGTGGATCATGAGCTTCGGCGGCATGGTGCCGATCGGTGCGCTCATCGGCGGGCCGCTCGTCGACAGCGGGGTGTTCACGTTGAGCGAGCTCCTGCTGATAGGGGCCGGCTTCGCGTTGCTGCTCGCGTGGTACTGCAACCTCATCGCCGTCGGCGCGCCCGCAGACTGACGGCTGCTCTCAAGCGGCCTCGGCCTGCACGAGCGTCAGATCCGCGACACGGTCACGACGGACCATCGCGGCGCACAGGATCGACGCGAAGGCAACGCCGGCACCGACCACGTAGGCAGTGGTGAACCCGGCCGCGCCCGCGATCCCCGCCTGCAGGATCGCGAGCACCTGGATCCCGCCGACGTTGCCGATCTGGGCGACCATCGACTGCGCGGCGTTCGCCACGCCGAGATCCTCCGAGCCGACCGTGTTGGCGACGATCGTCATGAGCGAGGGTGAGCATGCCCCGAGCGCGAGGCCCGAGAGCACGAGGGCGACGAACACGAGCCAGACGATGCCTCCGCTCGCTGCAACCGCGAACAGCACCATCGAGAGCGTGAGCAGGACCGTGCCGATGAGGCTCGCTCTCCGCACGCCGATGCGCGCCGCGACGTAGCCGAACACCGGCGACGAGGCGCTGAAGCTGAGCGGCCGGAAGACCATTGCGAAGCCCGACGCGGCCACCGCGTAGCCGAAGCGCTCCTGCATCAGCAGCGGCGTGACGATGAAGCCGCCCATGTAAGCGAACTGGGACGTGAACTGGGCGGCGAGCGACGCGCTGAAGTCCCGATGGCGGAAGAATCCGAGCGGCAGCAGCGGATGCGCGGCCCGCCGCTCGCACCGGATGAAGAGCGCGAGACCGATCGGCGAGAGCACAGCGAGCCCGAGCACGACGGGGCTCGTGAATCCGCGGTCGGCGGCGATCGAGAGCGCGAGCAGCGCCGAGAGCGTCGCGAGTGCGAGCGTTGCCGCACCGGCGAGGTCGATCGGCTCCCGCTCGCGCCTCGGCGTCTCGCGAAGCACGAACGCGGCGAACGCCAGCGCCACGAGCGACAATGGCGCTTGCGCAATGAAGATCCAGCGCCACCCGAACGCGGAGACGACCGGTCCGCCGGCGACCAGACCGAACACGGGCGCTCCCGCACCGACGAGCGACCACCAACCCATCGCCTTGACGCGGTCGTCGTCGTGGAACACCTGCATGATCAGCGCGAGCGACGTCGGCCCCATGGCCGCGCCGGGGATCGCCGCGACCGCGCGGATCACGATGAGCGATGCTCCGCTCCACGCCGCCGCCGTCAGCGCGGTGCCGACGACGAACGCTGCGAGGCCGTACAGGTAGACACGGCGGTGTCCCCAGAGGTCGCCGAGCTTCCCGAAGAGCGGCATGGTGAGCGCCGTTGCAAGCAGCGGTCCCGTGACCACCCAGGTCAGCGCCGACGGCGTTGTGCCGAGGTCGTTGGCCACATCGCGGAGCGAGACCGCGAAGATCGTGATGTCGAAGCCCGAGGCGAACAGGCCGACGAGGACCGCGATCAGGACGAGCCACGGGTACTTGTCGTGCGCGTGGACCCGCTGCTTCAGGCGGGCGCGGAAGAGGAGCGGCCAGGCGACCGCCGGCACCTCGTCGGCGCCGGGTGACTCCGAGATCAGCGGCGGCTCGCGCACCGCACGAGGCTATTGGGCGCGTCCGAGCGACTCAGTGGTCAAAGCGCCGAGAACCGAGCCGTCGGCTCGGCCCCGCGCGATGAGCTACGACCGATCGGCAACCGCCTCCGACCGGTTGCCGATGTCTGTCGACGCCCACCACGCGGGGTCGAGCCACGGACGGGGAGCCACGGTCATGCCGGGGCGCGGCCGCAAGGGCCGGCCGAAACCGGCGCCGGGACGCGACTCAGGGGGATGTGTCGTGCCACCTCTGGCGGGTCTGCGCATCGTCGAACTCCACCTGCCGGAATGGGCCGGGGGCGTCGGCAGCTAGTCCGGCATGGACCTTGCGCGCCGCTCCGACGGCGCGATACCACTCTCCGCGGTGATTATGCGCCGACGGGGCAGGTCATTCAACACCTTTTTTGCCATGACGCCTAGTTTGTAATGACTATGACATTCTCTGGCTATTCGCGCGTCGCGCCTG
>DATBHZ010000175.1:0-11196 GCA_036557185.1 Acidimicrobiia bacterium
CGTGCGGCTCACCGTGTCCGCGGAACTCACCGAAGAACGTGAGCCAGACGCAGCGCGTCATGTAGGCCGCGGTCATGAACGCGCCGATCACGCCGACGACCATGAACGCCGTGTAGCCGCCCTGGCCTGCGGCGGCGAGGATCTCGTCCTTCGACCAGAAGCCGGCGAGCGGCCAGATGCCGGCGAGCGCCGCCGATGCGATCAGGAACGTCCAGAAGGTGATCGGCATGTACTTGCGCAGGCCGCCCATGTCCTTCTTCATGTCGAAGGAGTGGTGCGAGCCCGAGTGGCTCACCGAACCGGCACCGAGGAACAGGAGCGCCTTGAAGAAGGCGTGCGTGAACAGGTGGAAGACCGCGCCTACCCAGGCACCCACGCCGAGACCCATGACCATGTAGCCGAGCTGGCTGATCGTCGAGTACGCGAGCACCTTCTTGATGTCGTCCTGCACGAGCGCGAGGACGGCGCCGATGATGATCGTGATCCCGCCGATGATCGCCATGGCGTTCATGCCGCCGTTGTGGATCGAGAAGCCCTGCCAGAACACCCCGTAGACACGCGCGCCGAGGTACACGCCGGCGACCACCATCGTCGCTGCGTGGATGAGCGCGGACACCGGCGTCGGCCCAGCCATGGCGTCGGGCAGCCAGGTGTGGAGCGGGAACTGACCGCTCTTCCCGATGATGCCGATGAGCAGGCAGGAGGCGCCGACGAGCCAGATCGTGTGACCGTTGAGCCCGGCGAGAGCGACGGTGTTCATGTGGACGATGTCGAAGTTCTGGTTCGCGGCGAAGAACGTGACGATGACGCCGATCATCAAGCCGATGTCGCCCGTACGAGTCGTGAAGAACGCCTTCAGGGCTGCGTTGGTGTTGGGCTTCTCCTCCCACCAGTGCCCGATGAGCATGAAGGAGCACAACCCGACGAGCTCCCAGCCGACCAACAGCTCGAGCGTGTTCGACGCCACCACGAGCAGCAGCATCGAGGCCGTGAACAGGCTGAGCGCCGCGTAGAAGTAGGTATACCGCTCGTCGTCGTGCATGTACGCGGTCGAGTAGACGTGCACGAGCAACGAGACGAGCGTGACGACGAACAGCACGAGCACGGCGAGGCCGTCCATCTGCGTGCCGACGCTCACACTCGTGTGGCCGATCGTGAACCAGTTGACGGTGTGCACGACCGGCCGCACGACCGCCTCGCCGGTCTCGGACGATGCGATCCCCTTGCCGACCGCGCTCAGCCCGCCGAGTGCCTTGTTGCCCGTCGCGTCCTCGACGCGCTGGATCCACTGCACTGCCGCGACGACCGAGAGCACGAAGCTGGTGCCCACGGCGAGGATGCCCAGCTCCGAACCCTTCCGCGGCAGCTTCTTGCCGAACAGCAGGATGAGCACGAACGAGGCCGCGGGAATGGCAGGGATGATCCACGCGTAATCGAGCATCTCCGTCAGCCCTTGAGTTGGTCGACTTGGTCGAGGTCCGGGCTCCGCAGGTTGCGGTAGATCAGGAGCACGATGGCGAGACCGACACCGACTTCGGCCGCGGCGATCGTGATGACGAAGAGCGCGAACACCTGGCCCGCGGTGTTCTTGAGGTACGCGGAGAACGCGATCAGGTTGATGTTCACGGCGTTGAGCATGATCTCCACGCTCATCAGCACGAGCACGCCGTTGCGGCGCGCGAGCACGCCGTAGATCCCGATGCAGAACAGCACGGCAGCGAGGATGAGGAACTGGTTGAGGATCACGTCAGTCCCTCCGCGCGATCACGACGGCGCCCACGAGCGCGGCGAGCAGCAGCACCGAGACCAGCTCGAACGGGACCAAGTAGGAGCGGAACAGGACGTCCGCGACGTGGCCGGCGGTGGTCGGCGTCTTGAGCTCGATCTCGCGCTTCCCGAACGCGTCCACCAAGAGCGTGATGAGCACGCCGACCAGGAACACGGCGACCACCGCCGCCGGCCACCTCTGGTCGTTGTCGAGATCCGACTCCCCGGCCATCGGGGCGCGCGTGAGCATGATGCCGAACAGGAAGAGGATGATGATCGCGCCGATGTAGATGAGCACCTGCACCCACGCGACGAACTCAGCCGCCAGCAGGATGTACTGCGCGGCCGCTCCCGCCAGGACCACGACGAGGTAGAGCGCGGCGTGCACGATGTTGCGCGACCGGACCACGCCGAGCGCGGCGAGCACCATCGCGACCGCGAGGATCCAGAAGGCGACGTCCTGAGCGACCACGTGGGGCTACTTCTTCCCCTTCACTTCGGCACCGAGCTCGAGCGGCTCGGGCTCGGGAACCGTCTCCATCCACTCGCCGAGCTTCTCCTTGTCGTGCAGCAGCTGGGCGATGTTCGGCTCGGAGTACTCGAACTCCGGGCTCCAGAACAAGGCGTCGAACGGGCAGACCTCGACGCAGATCCCGCAGTACATGCACAGGGCGTAGTCGATGTCGAAGCGATCGAGCAGGCTGACCGTGCGCGGCCGTCCACCCTCGCGGCGCGGCGGGCGCAGCTCCTTGTGGCCCTCGATGTAGATGCACCAGTCCGGACAGCTGCGCGCGCACAGCATGCACACCGTGCAGTTCTCCTCCTTGAGCGCGATCACACCACGGGCGCGCGTCGGAGGATCTTCCTTCTCGTGCGGGTACTGCACCGTCACCGCGGGCTTCAGCATCGTGCGGAACGTCACGCCGAGACCCTTCACCACACCCGGAACCTTCGGCATCAGCGATCACCTCCAAACGAAAGGTGCGAGCAGAGCACATGTGCGGCCATCAGAACGCCACCTTCAGGATGCCGGTGACGATGATGTTCAGGAGCGCGATCGGGATCAGGTACTTCCAGGCGATGGCCTGCAGCTGGTCCTCGCGGAGTCGCGGGTACGTGAACCGAACCCAGAACATGAGGAACGCGACCGCCATCAGCTTGACGAACAGCACGACCGGTCCGAGGAAGTCGGCCGTTGTGCCGTGCACGCCGGGGATCGCCCAGCCGCCGAGGAACAACGTCGCCGCGAGCGCCGCGAACGCGAAGGCGGTACCGAACTCGCCGATGAAGAAGAAGAGGAAGCGGAAGCCGGTGTACTCGACCATGTACCCCGCGACCAGCTCGCTCTCGGCGACGGGCATGTCGAACGGCGTTTGCGTCAGCTCGGCCTGCGACGCCACGAGGAACAGGCCGAACCCGACGAACTGCGTGAGGATGAACGGGTTCCCGATCACGTCGAAGCCGAAGATCGAGCCGTTCTGCTGGGCCTCCACGATGCCCTTCAGGCTCATCGTCCCGGCCTGGACGACCACACCGACGACGGCGAGCAACAGCGGAAGCTCGTAGGCGATCAGCTGCGCGGCGGCACGCAACGCGCCGATGAGCGCGAACTTGTTGGCGCTCGCCCAGCCGGCCATGAGCACACCCACGACCGAGAGGCTGGACACGGCGAGCGCATAGAAGACGCCGACGTCGAGGTTCTCGACCTGCAATCGCGGCCCGACTGGAATCACGAGGAAGATCAGGAACGTCGACATCACGACGACAGCAGGCGCGATCGCAAAGACCCTGCGATCCGCCTGGCCCGGCATGATGTCCTCCTTCTGGAGGAACTTCAGCCCGTCGCCCACCAGCTGGAACCATCCATGGAAGCCGCCCGGGTCCATCGGCCCGAGCCGGCTCTGCATGTGGCTCATCATCTTGAGCAGGAACGTGTACCCGAGGATCAACGCGCCTGCCGGGATGATCATCAGGACGATGACCGTCTTCACGGCCAACGTCGTCCCCCAGCCGATGTCGAGCGCCAGCGCCCCAGTCATCGTGCATCCCTACTGAGAGCCAGGCATGGTGACGGCCCAGACCTCCGCCCGTTCGCTCGGACATGCATCGCTTCGCTGAGAACTCGCTCGGCGTGCGGAGGTCTGCGCCGCCTCCCCTGACTTCGCCCACGGTCGCTCATCGGTCGATGTCCCCGAGGATGAAGTAGAGGCTGCCGAGGATCGTGATGACGTCGGGGACGTAGACGCCACGCAGCAACCAGGGCAGGATCGAGACGTTGCTGAAGCTCGCCGAGCGGATCTTGACGCGGAACGGACCCGTCGCACCCTTCGAGATCACGTAGTAGCCCATCTGCCCGAGCGGGTTCTCCGTCTCGACCCAGACCTCACCCGCCGGCACCTTGATGATCCGCGGCACCTTGGCCATGATCGGCCCGGAAGGCAGCGCGTCGAGCATCTGGAGCACCATGCGCGCGGACTCGCGCGTCTCCTGGAGCCTGACCCAGTACCGGGCGAACGAATCGCCGTCGCTGTGCGTCCACACCTTGAAGTCGAGCTCGGGATACGCGAGGTACGGCTTGCCGTCGCGGCGCAGGTCCCAGTCGACACCCGACGCGCGGATGTTGGCGCCCGAGACGCCGTACGCGGCGCCCACCTCGGGCGGGATGATGCCGATGCCGCGCGTGCGCACCTCGAAGATCTCGTTGCCGACGAGGATGTCCTCGAAGTCGTCGCAGCCGTCGAGGATGCGCTTCATCGCCTCACGGCAGTCGGCGATCCAGCCCCACGGAAGATCGTCCTTGAGCCCGCCGATCCGGTTGAAATTCGGGTGGAAGCGGCCGCCGGTGACCGCCTCGATGAGGTTGAGGACGTGCTCCCGGTCGCGGAAGCCCCAGAACGCCGGGGTGAGCGCTCCCACCTGGAGGCCCATCTCGCCGAGGAAGAGGTAGATGGTCGCGATGCGCGACAGCTCGGTGAGGATCGTCCGGATGTACTGCGCCCGCGGCGGTGCCTCGATCTCCATCAGCTGCTCCGCGGCATGGATGAACGGCACCTCGTTCGCGAAGCTGCTCAGCCAGTCGATGCGGTTGATGAGCGTCGTCACCTGCGGGTACGTACGGAACTCGGTGAGCTTCTCGTAGCCGCGGTGCATGTACCCGATGATCGGATCCGCCGCGACGACGCGCTCGCCGTCGAGACGGACGACGAGCCGAAGCGTTCCGTGTGTCGCTGGGTGTTGCGGTCCGAGGTTGAGGACCATGTCGCCGGTGTCGAGCTCGACGGCGACCTGCGCGTCGGCGAGGTGCCTGAGCGCGGTCCGATCGAGCTCGAACGCGGGAACCGGAGGGCGCTCGGTCGTGCTCACGACGACTCCTCCGTGCTGTCCTCGTCAGCGTCCTCGCCGGGCATGGGCTCGACGTCGACGAGGCCCGGCCAGGGCTTCACGTCGCGCGCGAGCAACGGGAAGTCCTTACGGAGGGGGTGCCCCTCGAACTCGCCAGGCAGATAGAGATGACGAAGGCTCGGGTGCCCGTCGAAGGTGACTCCATACATCTCCCAGCACTCGCGCTCGTGCCAGTCCGCTCCCGCGTACACGCTCACCCAGCTCTCGACGCGCGGCGCGTCGTCGGAGAGGTCGGCCTTGAGGGTCACGCCGTGGTGCTTGCGCGAGGACGCGACGTGAGCGAACACCTGGAAGCGACCCTCGGAGCCCGCGGTGCCGAACGTCATCTCGGTCGGCTGTACCGGCGCCGACGTGTCACCGCCTTCGTCCCCTTCGACCTTCGGCGCGGGCTGCCAGTCGATCGCTGACACGAAGGAGAGAAAGTCGCAATCGAGATCCGTCCGCGCGACTTCTGCGGCGCGCCGCCAGGCATCCCGGCGCACCCGCACGACCAAGTTGCCGAAGCTCTCCGCGTGGTCGACGACGCTGTCGCCGAGCGCGGCGGACAGCTGCTCGAACATTGCAGCAAGCTGCGGATCGGGCTCGGGGGCTTTCTCGGTGGGAATCTCGGCTTCGGGCGGGGTCTCTGCTGCGTCGGCTTCGGTCGAGGTCTCGTCAGGCAACTTCGATCGGCTCCCCTCGCCAGCGTGCAGCGAGCTCGTCGTTGCCGACGCCCTCGTTCTGGATCCGTTCCTGCAACAAGACGATGCCCTCGAGGAGTGCCTCCGGCCGCGGCGGGCACCCGGGCACGTAGATGTCGACCGGGATGATCTGGTCGACGCCCTTGGTCACCGAGTACGAGTCCCAGTACGGACCGCCGCAGTTCGCGCACGAGCCCATCGAGATCACGTACTTCGGATCCGGCATCTGCTCGTAGAGCCGCTTGATCGCGGGCGCCATCTTGTCCGTGACGGTGCCGGAGATCACGACGAGGTCGGCTTGGCGCGGGCTCGCGGGGAACGGGATCACGCCGAGGCGCATCATGTCGTAGCGCGGGCTCGCCAACGCCGCGCCCATCTCGATGGCGCAGCACGCCAAGCCCCACTGGAACATCCACAGCGAGTACTTGCGGCTGTAGTTGAGGAGCCAGGTCACGGGCTTGAGCGGCTTCTTCGACAGGAAGCCCTTCTCGACTATGCCCACCGGAGCACCCCCTTGCGCCAGGCGTAGGCCAGGCCGAGCGCGAGGACCACGATGAAAACGATCATCGACACGAGCACCGACACGCCGAGGTCCTCGACGCGCACGGCCCACGGGAAGATGAACACGGCTTCGACGTCGAACATCACGAAGAGGAGGGCGTAGACGTAGTACCGGACGTTGGACTGGCCCCAGCCCGCCACGGGATCGGAGCCGGCCTCGTACGTCACGTACTTCTCGTCCTGCGGGTGCGTCGGGCGCAGCATTCTGCCCAGCCCGAGCATGCCGCCGACCATCAGCATCGCCGCGCCGATGAGCACGGCGACCGCCAGATACTGGTGGTAATACTCAGTCACGCGCGGCCTCTCACCACGGAACCGGCAGGTGCGCGGCGAGTATATGTCCGGTGTTTCCGGGCTGGTCGAACCGCGCGGCAGGGTGTTCGACTCGCTCGAGAGGGCCGCCGACAGCACCGATTGCGACGATTGGCACGCTCAGAACGCCAGCGTGGCATGCCCCGCGAAGTTCATGAAGACCGTGGGCAAAATTCCCATCCAGAGCGTTGCGACCGCGCAGACCACGAGCACCGCACCGGTGGACGCGTTGATGCGCAGTCGCACCGCACCGGCCCGGGCCGCCTCCTCGCCCTCGGGCTCCTCGGCCTCGCTCCCGTACATCACGATGATCACGCGCAGGTAGAAGTACGCGGCGATCACCGACGCCAGCACTCCGACGATCAGCAGCGAGTACCCCTGCCACGTGTCGGCGCTCGCCGCCGCTGCGAACACGCCGAGCTTGGCGATGAAGCCCGCGGTCGGGGGAATCCCCGCCTGGGCGAGCAGGAAGAGCGCAAGCAGCGCGGCGATGACGGGCTGTTTCGATCCGAATCCTCGGTAGTCGCTGATGCGGTGGCGGTCGTCTCGCCGACCGACGACGGTGACGATCGCGAACGACCCGATCGTCATGAACGCGTACACGAGCAGGTAGAACAGCGCCGCCTTCAGGCCCTGATGTGTTCCGGTCTCGACACCGATGAGCACGAAGCCTGCGTGGCTGATCGACGAATACGCGAGCATGCGCTTGATGTCGGACTGCACGATCGCCGCGGCACTCCCGACAACGAGCGTGAGGATGGCGAGCGCCCAGATCACCGGCTGCCAGTCCGCCCGATAGATCTCGAACGCGCTGAACAGCACGCGCAAGAGGGCGGCGAACCCGGCGGCCTTCGTCGCGGACGACATGAAGCCCGTCACCGGTGTCGGCGAGCCCTCGTAGACGTCGGGCGTCCACATGTGGAACGGGACGGCGGCGATCTTGAAGCCCAATCCGACGAGCAGGAGCACGATGCCGGCGACGAGCGTGCCGGACTCGAAGAGCGAGGTCTTCGCGAGGAAGTCTGCGATCCCGAGCAGCGAGGTCGTTCCCGTCGCGCCGTACACGAGCGCGACGCCGTAGAGGAAGATCGCGGAGGAGAACGCGCCGAGCACGAAATACTTCATCCCGGCCTCGAGCGAGCGCCGGCGCGTGCGGTCGTACGCGGCGAGCACGTAGAGCGGGATCGAGAGCGTTTCGAGCGCGATGAAGACGACGATCAAGTCGTTCGCCGTGGTCATCACGAGCATGCCCGCAGCGGCGAGCAGCACGAGCACCACGTACTCGGGGCGCGATTCGATGCCACGACGCTCGAGGTACTGGCTCGAGAGCAGGAGCGTCAGCGCTGCCGCGATGAGGATGACGTATCCCACGAAGACGGAGAACCCGTCGATCGCAACCATGTTGGCGAGCGCGACGTACGGACCGTGACCGTGACCGTGGTGCGTCACGACGGACCACTGGCGCGCCAGGAAGCACGCGCACACGACGATGCCCACGGTCGCGATCCCCAAGGCCGCCGTGTAGATGTTGCCGGTGTGCCGGAAGATGCCGCGCAGCATCATGACGAGGAGCGCGGCGATCACCAGCGAGAGCACGGGCGCGACCGCGAGCCAGTCGACCGGCGGCGTGTGGACCGGGATCGTCGCGCCGATCACTTGCTCGCCTCCTTCTGTCCCTTCCGGCCCTTGTCGGCGTCGGGCTGGTGGTAGTCCTTGACCTTCTGGTCGAAGCTCCTCACCACTCGCTGCACCGTGGGCTCGACTCGGTTGATCACCGGCTTCGGGTAGAGCCCGATGAACAGGCTGAGCGCGAGCAGCGGGGCGACGACCGCGACCTCGCGGGGCGTCACGTCCTTCAGCAGCCTGTTCGCCTCGTTCGGAACGCCGGTGAACACACGCTGGAACATCCAGAGCATGTAAACGGCCGCCAGGATGACACCGGTCGTTGCCACGATCGCCCACCACCGGTGCACGAGGAAGGCGCCGACCAGCGCGAGGAACTCACCGATGAAGCCCGAGAAGCCCGGGAGACCGATGCCGGCGAACATCGCGATCAGGAAGAAGGCCGTCAGGATCGGTGCGGACTTCCAGATGCCGCCGAACTCGCTGATCTCGCGCGTGTGTCTTCGCTCGTACAGGAAACCGATCACCAGGAAGAGCGAGCCGGTCGTCAGCGGGTGGCTCACCATGTTGAAGCTCGCGCCGTCGAGCCCGAACACGGTGATGGAGAAGATCCCGAGGAGGATGAAGCCCATGTGCGCGACGGAAGAGAACGCGATGATCCGTTTCGCGTCCTTCTGCATCGCGGCGACGATCGAGCCATAGACGATCCCGATGACCGCGAGGGTGATGATGAGCGGCGCCCAGCGGACGGATGCGTGCGGGAAGAGCTCGAACGAGAAGCGCAGGAACCCGTACGCACCCATCTTGAGGATCACGCCGGCAAGCACGACGGAGCCGGCGGTCGGCGCCTCGGTGTGCACGTCGGGCAGCCAGGTGTGGAACGGGAAGAGCGGCGCCTTGATCGCGAACGCCGCCATGAACCCGAAGAAGAGCCAGGTCTCGGTCGATGTCGCGAGGCCGTTCCAGTTCCGCAACACCCGGTAGTCGAAGGTGAGTGGGTGCCCGGTCTGCGAGTGGTACAGGAACGCGAGCACCAGGATCGAGGCGAGCAGGAAGGCGGATCCGAACGCGGTGTAGATGAAGAACTTCGTCGCTGCGTACGCGCGGTTCTTGCTCCCCCACCCGGCGATGAGGAAGTACATCGGGACGAGCATCGCCTCCCAGAACACGAAGAAGGCGATCAGGTCGAGGGCCAGGAAGATGCCCATGATCGCCCCCTCGAGGAGGAGGAACCAGAAGGTGTACGCCTTGACGCGGTGATCGAGCTGCGCCGACGCGAGCAGACCGATCGGCATCAGCAATGCGGTGATCACCACCATGAAGATGCTGAAGCCGTCGACCCCGACGATGTAGCCCACGCCCAGCGAGTCGAACCACCGGTTCTCCTCGACGAACTGGAACGTCCCGATGCTCTTGAAGTGCCAGAGCAGGTACAGCGCGAACCCGAGCGTGGCGGCGCTGGCCAGGTAACCGACGGCACGCGCGAGCTCGGGCCGGTTCGCGGGCGTGCACAGGACGAGCACGGCCCCGAGGATCGGGGTGACGATGATCGCGGTGAGGATCGGGAAGCTCATCAGATCCCCGCCCTCGCGAGCGCGTACAGCAGAAGCGCTGCGACGCCGAGGACGATGCCGAGCGCGTACTGGCGCACCAATCCCGTCTGCAACCTTCGGAACCCACCGCCGGCGCGCCCGATCAGCCGCGCGACGCCGTTGACCGCGCCGTCGATGATCTTCAGATCGAAGACGCCCGCGAGCCATTCGGCTCCGACGCGGATGGGACCGGAAACGGCAGCGGCGATCCCTTCGTCGTAGTACCAGGCGTGTCCGAAGAGTCGGCCGAACGGGCCCAGCTTCTGGTCGAGCGGGTCGACCTTCGGATCCACGAGGCCACCCCGGAACAGGAGCAACGCGATCCCGATCCCGGTCAGCGCGATCGCGACCGTGATGAGCGAGAGCGCGAGGCCGCCGAGGAAGGACGTCGCCTCCGGCGGGTTGGTGTGCACGAACACTGGGGCGAGCCAGTGGTTCAGGAATTCGAGCTTGGTGAACGGCAGGTTGAGGAGCCCGGCGACGATCGCCAGCCCGGCGAGCGCGAGCGCCGAGAAGACCATCAGGCCGGAGCCCTCGTGCGGGTCGTGTGTGAGGTGCGCCGGGGCCGGCGCCGTTCCGTAGTCGACGGTCGGCGAGTACGTCGGGTCCTCCTCGACGACCTCGGTCCCCTCGGCGGCACGGAAGCGCTCGTTCCCGTAGAACACGAGCCAGGTCTCACGTGTCATGTAGATGCCGGTCAGGACGACGGCGAGGAGGCCCACCGCCCACACCGCGTAGTTGCTCCCGAAGAAGGCGCTCGAGAGCACGTCGTCCTTCGCCCAGAACCCCGAGAACGGCGGGATCCCGGAGATCGTCAACCACGCGACCACGAACGCGAGCGCCGTGAAGGGCATGAATCTTCGCAACCGCCCCATGTCGCGGATGTCCTGGGTGTCGTCGGTGCCGTGGATCACGGTCCCCGCACCGACGAAGAGCGTCGCCTTGTAGCACGCGTGCGCCAGCACGAAGAACACCGCCGCGCTGTATGCGCCCACACCGGCCGCAAGGAACATGTAACCCAGCTGGCTCACCGTCGAGTAGGCGAGCACGCGTTTGATGTCGGGCTGCACGATCGCGACCGTCCCGGCGAGCAGCGCGGTGATCCCGCCGACGACCGCGACAACGGTCATCGCGGCACCGCTCCGCTCGAAGAACGGGTGCGCGCGGCAGACGAGGTAGACGCCGGCGGTCACCATCGTTGCGGCGTGGATCAGTGCCGACACCGGGGTCGGGCCTTCCATCGCGTCCGGCAGCCAGAC
>DATBHZ010000176.1:0-11781 GCA_036557185.1 Acidimicrobiia bacterium
CGGCCCGGGTTTCCCGATGCCGATGACGCTCTTCGCCCAACCCCACTGGAAGACCGCCACCAGGAACCCGTACGCGGCCGCGATCGACAGCAGGTTCATGATCACTGCCTTGAGCGGCACGAGGATCGATCGGAACACGACCAGCAGGAGCAGGAAGCTCAGGCCCAGCACCGCCGCGAAGAACCAGGGCAGCCGCTGCCCGAGCTGATCCGCGATGTCGGAGAACGCGGCCGTCTGACCGCCGACGTACACGTGGATGCTCGACCCGTCGAGCGCCGACGGGATCACGGTGCCGCGGAGATGGTGGATCAGATCAGTCGTGCTCGCGTCCTGGGGTGACCCGGTGGGCTGCACGCTCAAGAGCGCGGCCGTGCCGTGCGGGCTCGGGATCACCGGGCTCACCTGCGCGACGTGACCGCCCGTCCCGAGCGCGGAGATCTTGCTCGCCACCTGGCGCATCGTCTGCAGGTCGGCCGGGTCGTGGATCCTCGCGGTCACGAGCAGCGGTCCGTTGCTGCCCTTGCCGAAGCCCTCGGAGAGGAGGTCGTACGCGCGTCGTGTTGTCTGGCTCGTCGGATCGTTGCCGGCGTCGGCAGAGCCGAGCCGCAGCGAGAGCGCGGGGACCGCCAGCGCGAGCAGCAACGCGAGGCCCGCGACGAGCGCGATCCACGGGTACCGCTGGAGCATCTTCGCCCACCGCACCCAGAAGCCGCTCTCGGTGCTCGACGTACGCCGGCGAGCGCTCTTCAGCGCGAGCTTGTCGATCGCGTGACCGGAGAACCCGAGCAAGGCGGGAAGCAGGGTGACCGAGGCGAACATCACCAGCAACACCGCGAGCGCTGCACCGGTGGCAAGACCTCGGATGAAGCTCAGGCCGACGATGAACAGGCCGAGCAGCGAGATCACGACGGTGCAGCCGGCGAACAGCACGGCCCGCCCGGAGGTGTCGACGGAGTGGACCACCGCGTCCCGCGGCGTTCGCCCGTCGTGGAGGTCTTCCCGGTACCGCGTGACGATGAACAGCGCGTAGTCGATCCCGACGCCGATCCCGATGAGCGCGGTCACCTGCGGCGCGAAGTTCGGAACCTGGAGCACGTGCGCGAGCAGCTCGACGATCGCGAGGCCGATGCCGATCCCGACGAGCGCCGTGCCGATCGGCAGACCCATGGCGAGCAACGAGCCGAACGCGATGAGCAGGATGAACATCGCGCCGATGACGCCGATCACCTCGCTCTTCGGCGGCTCCTGACTCGAGAACATCTGCCCACCGAGCTCCACCTGGAGGTCCTTCGTGTTCGCCGCCTTCGCCAGGTCGCGCATGTGCGCGCCCTCGTTCAGCGGGACGTCTCCGGCTTTCACGTCGAACTGGATCTGTGCGTGCGCGATGTTCGACGTGGGGTTGTGCGACACGAGCTGTGCGGCCTGCGGATTGGTCCTGTCGAACGGGCTCGTGATGCTCACGACGTGCGGCTGCTTGGCCAGCTTGGTGAGCAGCGGCGTGATCGCGCGCTCGACGCTCGGGTCGACCGCACTACCCGTGCTCGACTTCCAGACGACGTCACCGCTGTCGCCGTTGCGTTGGAAGTCCTGGCCGAGGATCGTGAAGGCCCTGGACGAATCCGTGCCGCCGCTCTCGAACGTCTTGACGAGCGCGCCGCCCGCGACCTTGCCGAGCACCGTGAAGCCCACGAGCGCGACGACCCAGAGGACGAGCACGAAGCGACGACGGTCGTAACACCAACCTGCGAGACGTTGCAGCATCCGAGGACCTCCGGCGGCGTGGGTCTTTCTCTGAAGACCCGAGCGGGGCTCGTTTTGTGACGCTACTCCCGGGTAGTGACAGTTCTTCCCGTCAGGCTGAGCGTGTAGCCGAGGCTCAGCACGTATCCCTCGACGTCGCGCACTGCAACATCGGCCTGGATGCGCACTTGTGCGTGCGCGCTGTGAAAGAGGTCACCCTCACTGCCGACGGCGAGCACACGGAAGCCGTCGACCGCCCAACCCGCGTTCGTCGCGGCACCCTCGTTCGCGATCCCGTTGAGTGTCACGAAGGGTGCGCAATTGTCGACGGAGAGCGCGCCGCCGTCAGGGAGGTTCGGGACGTCCAGCTCGATGTCGATGGTCCCCCGTTGCCAGGTCGGCCCGGTTCCCTCGCACTCGACGGTGCGCACGCCGCTGAAGAAGTAGTGCCGCACGCCGTCGTGCGCCTCGAAGCACGTGTGGTGCGCGCTGCCCGTATCACCCGACTGCCATGCCGTCGTCATGCCGCGACCTCGGGCGGCGCCGTGCTGGGGTCGAGCGGTGCGATCCGCCCGGTGAGGCTCAGCTGGTAGCCGACGCGGTAGACGAAACCGACCGCTCCGCGAACCCCGACCTGGGCTTCGATCGTCACCGACGTCAACCCCTGAGGACGCGCGGCAACTGCACCTGCGGGCTCGGGCCGGAGACGGAAGCCGTCGACGGCGAACCCCATGCCCGTGCACGAGCCGTCCATCGCGATCGAGCTCAGCGTCACGAACGGTGCCCCACGTTCGATCGCGAGCCCGTGGCGTGCCGGCAGGTGGGGGACGAGGAGCGGGATCCGGATCGTGCCGCGCTCCCAGCCCTCGACAGCGCCCTGGCAGATCAGGAGCAGCACGCCGGTGAACGTGTATTCACGGTCGCCGCGCGCGTTCTCGAGCATGGTGCAGTGCGGCGTCTCGAGTCCGTACTCCTGCCAACTCGCAGCCACGCAACCCCCTCACTCGTCTGCTCGACTGTGCCTCCCGCGAATCGTCACCGGTACGATGACCGACATGGATGAGCGGCGCCAGACCGATTCGGGCATCGAGATCGAGCCGCTCTACACCGCGAACGATTTGGCCGGTTTCGATCCCGAGGTCAGGTTGGGGACGCCCGGTCACGCTCCGTACACGCGCGGCATCTACGAGTCCATGTACCGCGCCCGGCCGTGGACGATGCGCCAGTACTCCGGCTTCGGGACCGCCGAGGAGACGAACAAGCGGTTCCACTTCCTGCTCGACGCCGGCCAGACGGGGCTGTCGTGCGCGTTCGACCTGCCGACCCAGATGGGCTTCGACTCGGACCACCCGCGCGCTGCGGGCGAGGTGGGGAAGGTCGGCGTCGCGATCGACTCACTCGAGGACATGGAGCTCCTCCTCGCGGGTCTGCCGTTGGAGACGGTCACGACGTCGATGACGATCAACTCGACCGCGTCGACGCTGTTGCTGCTCTACGAGCTCGTCGCGGAATCGCAGGGGGTCCCGGCCGACAAGATCGGCGGAACGATCCAGAACGACCTGCTCAAGGAGTACGTCGCGCGGGGCACCTACATCTACCCGCCGCGCCCGTCGATGCGGATCATCACCGACATCTTCGCCTACTGCCGTGAGCGCATACCTCGCTGGAACACGATCTCGATCTCCGGCTACCACATCCGCGAAGCCGGGAGCACGGCCGTGCAGGAGATCGCGTTCACGCTCTCGAACGCGATCGCGTACGTGCAGGCGGCCATCGACGCGGGCCTCGACGTCGACGAGTTCGGGCCGCGCCTGTCGTTCTTCTGGAACGGACACAACGACTTCTTCGAGGAGGTCGCGAAGTTCCGCGCAGCGCGGCGCATGTGGTACCGAATCATGGACGAGCGCTTCGGTGCGAAGAACGAGAAGTCGAAGCTGCTGCGCTTCCACACGCAGACGGCCGGCTCGATGCTCACCGCGCAACAGCCCGAGAACAACATCGTGCGGACCGCCGTGCAGTCCCTCGCCGCGGTGCTCGGCGGCACGCAGAGCTTGCACACGAACGGCTTCGACGAGGCACTCGGGCTGCCCACCGAGCGCGCCGCGCGGATCGCGCTGCGCACGCAGCAGATCGTCGCCTATGAGTCGGGTGTGACCGCGACGCCCGACCCGTTGGCCGGCTCCTATTTCGTCGAGTCACTGACGAACGCGGTGGAGCAGGGCGCCTGGGACTACATCGACAAGATCGACGCCATGGGCGGCGCCGTCGCCGCGATCGAGGCCGGCTTCATGCAGGACGAGATCGAGCGCGCGGCGTTCGAGTGGGCCAAGGCCGTGGACGACGGCGAGAAGGTCATCGTCAGCGTCAACAAGTTCACCGACGACGGAGAAGAGGAGCCCGAGGTCTTCCCGATCGACCCGATGCTCGAGACGCGCCAGGCCGAGCGCGTCGGGGCTCTCCGGGAGCGCCGGGACAACGCAGCCGTCGAGGCGGCGCTCACAGATCTGCGCGTGGCTGCGCGCGGCACGCAGAACCTGCTGTACCCGATGAAAGAGGCGCTCCGGCACTACGCGACCCTCGGTGAGGTCTCGGACGTGCTGCGCGAGGAGTTCGGCGTCTACCAGCCGGCTCGGTAGCCCTAGCTCGCCTGCGAGAGCGACGACTCGGGGGGTTGGAGCGATGCGAGGCGGCGCCGTGCCTCGGCGACGCCCTGGATGCCGCGGTCGCGCGTCTGCGCATCGAGCCTCAGGTCGGCGAGCGCGTACGCGCCGAGCCCCGAGACACGGCTCGGACGACGGTGACGCCGCGCCGCGTTCGCTCGGGTGCCGCGCACGGCCGAGCCCTGCCCGCCGGACTGCCCGCGGCCACTCTGTCCACGGGCACCCTGTCCTCCGGAGCCTTTGATCAGGCGCAGCTGTGTGCTCACACCATGAGTATCAACGCGGGGTGTGACAGTTATTCCCGCAACGCGCACGAAAACGCGCACGCCGGCCGCGCGGAGCGCGCACGATGATTGTCGACCCCGGCTGACCTGCGGCAACGCCCGCGTACCATGGGTGCCGATGACGTACCTCGACCACGCTGCGAGCACCCCCATGCGGCCCGAAGCGGTCGAGGCGATGCTGCCGTTCCTCGTCGATCACCCCGGAAATCCCTCGGGCGGGCATGCCGTCGCGCGTGAGGCCAAGACCGCGCTCGAAGAGGCCCGCGAGCGCGTGGCGGGTCTGCTCGGGCGGGCACCGTCCGAGATCGTCTTCACCGGCGGCGGCACCGAGGCGGACAACCTCGCAGTCAAAGGGGTGGCGCGCTCGAACGCCGGTGCCCTGGTCGTCAGCGCGTTCGAGCACAAGGGTGTCCTCGCGCCCGCACGGCGCCTGGGCCAGGAGGGCCGTTCCGTCCACGAGATCCCGGTGCGGCCGGATGGTCTGGTCGATCTCGGCGCTCTCGAATCCCTGCTCGACGGGTCCACGGCGCTCGTATCGGTGATGGCCGTCAACAACGAGATCGGCACCGTGCAGCCCGTCACCGAGATTGCGGCGCTCGTCCACGAGCGCGCGCCGCGATCCGTGTTCCACACCGACGCGGTGCAGGCCGTGCCCTGGCTCGACGTCGCCTCCGTGACCAGCCCTTGTGATCTCGTCTCGATCTCGGCGCACAAGTTCGGCGGGCCGAAGGGCGTCGGCGTGCTCGTCGTGCGTGAGGGCGTGCGCATTGCCGCCGAGATCGAGGGCGGCGGGCAGGAGCGGGGCCTGAGGTCGGGCACCGTGAACGTCGCCGGTGCGGTGGCGCTCGCCGAGGCGCTCTCTGTCACGGTCGCGCGCCGTCAGGAAGACGTCGCGCGCGTCGCGGTGCTCCGCGATCGCCTCGCGGACGGTCTCGCCGCCGCCATCCCGGACGCGTTCGTCAACGGTGATCCCGCGCACAAGGTGGCGGGCAGTCTTCACGTCGGGTTCCCCGGTGTGGAGTCCGAGGCGCTGTTGCTGATGCTCGACCAGCGCGGGGTCTGCGCCGCAGCGGGCTCGTCGTGCTCGTCCGGTGCGACCGAGCCGTCGCACGTGCTCGAGGCGATCGGGCTCTCGCGCACCGACGCGCTCGCTTCGATCCGCCTGAGCCTCGGCTACTCGTCGACGGATGCCGACGTCGACCACGCGCTCGAGGTGATCCCGGACGCCGTTGCTCGCCTCCGCCGGGCGCAGGCGGTCGCGTGAGCCGAGAGCGGGAATTGTGAGCAGCGTGCTCGTCGCGATGAGCGGCGGGGTGGACTCCTCGGTGGCCGCGGCGCTGCTCCGCGGCGCCGGTCACGACGTCACCGGTGTGACGCTCAAGCTCTGGGGCGGTGCGTCGGACTCCGGCTGCTGCAGCGTGGCCGACGTCGAGGACGCGCGCCGTGTCGCCGCGCAGCTCGGCATCCCGCACTACGTCTTCGACTTCACCGACGACTTCCACGAGCACGTCGTCGATCCGTACGTCGACGCGTACTCCCGTGCCCGTACGCCCAACCCCTGCGTCGAGTGCAACCGCACGGTGAAGTTCGGCAGGCTCCTCGACCGTGCGCTCGCCATGGGCTTCGACAAGATCGCGACCGGGCACCACGCCCGCATCGTCACCGACGCGGAGCACGGGCCGATGCTGTACCGAGGCGCGGATCCGGCAAAGGACCAGTCCTACGTGCTGTACATGCTCGGTCGCCGCGAGCTCGCGCGGATCCTGCTGCCCGTCGGCGAGCTCACCAAGCGGGACGTGCGCGCACATGCCGCGCGCCTCGGCCTCCGAACGGCCGCGAAGCCCGAGAGCATGGACGTCTGCTTCATCACCCGAGGAGACCGCGAGCGGTTCCTGGTGCAGCGCTCGTCGCCCTCACCGGGGAGCATCGTCGACACGTCCGGCGCTCGTCTCGGTACACACGACGGCGTGCACGGGTTCACGATCGGCCAGCGACGCGGGCTCGGCGTTGCGGTCGGGGAGCGCCGCTTCGTCGTCGACCTCGACGCAGAGACGGCGACCGTCGTGCTCGGCACGCGCGACGACCTGCTCGTCGACAGCGTGCGCGTCGAGCGCGCGTCGTTCTCGGCAGAGGCCCCCGGACCTCACGACGACGTCCTCGCGCAGGTGCGCGCGCACGGGGGGCCGATTCCCGGGCGCTGGTCGGGCGAGACGTTCGTCTACGCGGAGCCGGCGCCGAGAGTCGCGCCGGGCCAGGTGGTGGCGCTCTACCGTGGCCCGCAGCTCCTCGGCGGCGGCATCGCCGCGTAGACGAAGGAGCCGGCAGAGCGCGCCGGCTACGAACCGACTACGAACGCACCGCGAGCCGCCGGCGCGCCGCGTGCTCGAGCACCGTCCGCGAGAGCACCGGTGTGAACATCAGAAGATGGGTCTCGACGCCCCGCGACGTGCGACCGGAGCGGCGGAACACCTCGGCGTCCGCGTCGAGCAGCAGCGCGAGCGAGCCGTACGCGGCGCCGAGGCGAAGATCCACTGCCTCGGCGGGAGGACGTTTTCTCGGGTCGGCCGGGCCAAGACCCTCGATGCGGCGGCGCGGAAACAGGACCGGGTCGGCGAGCGTCATCGGGTCCGCGACGACCAATCCTGCGGGAACGAGCACGACCCAACGCCGGGCGAGCACGTGCACCGCGCGCACCGTCAGGATGGCTGCGGGGAAGCCGAGCACGACCACGATTGTGCCGAGGACCCAATGGCCGTCCGCCAGGAGCAGCGGCCCGAGCGCGACACCGACGCCCACCGCGAACAGCGCGAGCGGCAGGATGCCGAGGAACAGCGCCGGCGGAACCTTGAGCGGGAAGCGCTCCTCGTCGCCGTAGGCGGCGCCTTGTGCGCATGCGCAGCCCCACCACGGAAGTGACGCGAACGCCCAGCACACGAACGTCGCGGCGCAGGCGAGTGCGGAAGCCGCGGCGACCGGATGACCGCTGATCGCGACGAGCACCGCGACCGAGAACGCGAGCGGGGTGGCCAGGCGTGTAATCGTCAGGCTCTGGGGTCGGGGGATCATCGTCGCCGTGAGCACCACTGCCCACAACGACCACAAGAGCACCGCGGCAACAGCACGTGGCGCGTCACCCCAGCCGCGAATCGCGGCAGCTGCCGCGTCGCCCGAGGTCAGAGGCAGTGTGAGCCAGGCAACGCGCAGCAGCCACGCGTTCTGTCGAGTGCTCATCGCCGATTCTCGCCGCGCGGGTTGCCTTGCCGTATGAGTTGCTGCATGGGTGGTGGTCCGCAACGCATCCATATACTACGGACCCCATGTCGAGGAGCCAGGACGCAGCCGTCCTGATGCCGGGGCTGGCGACCGGGATCGGGAGTCTCCCGTACGCGGATCCGCACGTCGCCGCGTCCGCGACGATTCGTCTGCATCCTCGCCTTCCCGCCGCGCCGCAGTTGCCGAATCCACGCGAGGGTGTCATCGCGCAATGGGCGACCGCGCTTCCCGAGGTCTCGGTCGCGCGCGACGGCACCCTGTCGATCGACTTGGCGCGCGCAGCCGATCCGATCGTCGCCGCATTCGACCAGGTGGCACACGCGGGTCTGCTCGCGTTCGTCGACGCTGCAGCCGGCGATCACGACATACGGCGGGTCAAGCTGCAGATCGTTGGTCCGCTCACGCTCGCGGTCGCTCTCGCGCAAGGTGGCATGCCGACGTCCAGGGCGGTCGCGCGCGCCTCGACCGCGGTGCGCGCCTGGATCGACGTGCTCGAGACGAAGCTGGACGAGCGGCTCCCCGGCGTCGGGCGGCTCGTGTTCCTCGACGAGCCCAGCCTCGTGCTCTGGCGCCACGACCGCGCTCCCATCGAGCGCGACGAGGCGGTCGACGTGCTCAGCGGCTCGTTGGCCGCGATCCGGGGGATCAGCGGCGTCCACGTGTGCGGAGACGGCGACGTCCGGGTGGCCTTCGAGGCCGGACCGACGGTGCTCGGCGCCCCGGTCTCGGCCGCCCTGCTGCACGACGCCGACGTCTTCGTGCGTCACCTCGACGCGGACGGCTGGGTCGCCTGGGGCGCGGTGCCGACGGATCGACCGATCGGCGAGTCGTCCGACGCGCCGTGGCGCGAGCTCGTCGCGGTGTGGTGCGAGCTCACCCGGCGCGGGTGCGATCCCGTCCGGTTGCGCACGCACGCGATCATCACACCGGCTTGTGGACTCGCGGGCTTCGGGCCGACGCAGGCCGAGCGCGCACTGCGTCTCGCTCGCGAGATCGCGAACCGTGTCGGCGATCAGGCTGTCGCCGCTCGCCTCACCGTCGGCGCCTAGGCGGCGAACCGGCGCGTAACCTCCACATTGATGGCGGTCTCGAAGCAGGCGCAGCAACGAGCGCGCGAGCTACGCGAGCAGCTCCAGTACCACAACGAGCGGTACTACGCCGAGGACGCGCCCGAGATCTCCGACGCCGAGTACGACGCGCTCATGGGCGAGCTCCGGACGCTCGAGGGGGAGCACCCGGAGCTCGTCACCCCGGACTCGCCGACCCAGCGGCCCGGCGCGGCGACGATCCCCACGCCGTTCTCGGAGGTCAAGCACCTGCAACCCATGTTGTCGCTCGACAACGCCTTCTCGCGCGACGAGCTCGATGCATGGGTACAACGGATCACGCGGATCGTGACCGATCCGATCGCCTATGTGGGAGAACCGAAGCTCGACGGTCTCGCCATCTCGTTGCTCTACGAAGGCGGCTCGCTCGCCCGTGCGGCGACACGCGGCAACGGTGTGGTCGGCGAGGACGTCACCGCGAACGTGCGGACCATCAGCGACATCCCGCATCGTCTGAGGGGGAAGCGGCAGCCCACCGTCCTCGAGGTGCGCGGTGAGGTGTTCATGCCGAAGGCCTCGTTCGAGGAGCTGAACCGACGCCAGGGCGACGCGGGGGACCGCCTGTTCGCGAACCCCCGGAACGCGGCCGCCGGCTCGCTCCGCCAGATCGACGCGACGGTCACGGCGAGCCGCAAGCTCGCGTTCTTCTCCTACCAACCCGGCGCGCTCGAGGGCGGCCCGAAGCTGCAGAGCCACCACGAGACGCTCGACTGGCTCCGGGAGCTCGGCCTCCCGGTGAACCCCGAGATCGAGCGTCTCACCACGATCGACGCGGTGTTCGAGTTCTGCGAGCGCATGGAGCGCGAGCGCCACGACCTCGGCTACGAGATCGACGGCGCGGTGGTGAAGGTCGACAACCTCGGGCAGCGCGCCGAGATGGGCACGACCAGCCGCGCGCCCCGGTGGGCGATCGCCTTCAAGTTCCCGCCGGAGGAGAAGACGACGATCCTCCGGAACATCATGGTGAGCATCGGTCGCACCGGCCGCGCGACGCCCTTTGCCCAGCTCGAGCCCGTGTTCGTCGGCGGATCGACCGTCGAGCTCGCCACCCTCCACAACGAGGACCAGGTTGCACGCAAGGACGTGCGTGTCGGCGACACGGTCATCGTCCGCAAGGCCGGTGACGTCATCCCGGAGGTCGTCGGCCCCGTGCTTGCGAAGCGCAAGCGCGGCGCACGCAAGTGGAAGTTCCCGGAGACGTGCCCGTGCGGGCTCGACCAGCCGCTCGTCCGCCTGCCGGGCGAGGCGGACCACCGCTGCATCAGCGCCGACTGCCCGATGCAGCGCGTCCAGAAGATCGTGCACTTCGCCGGCCGCAGCGGCATGGACATCGAGGGACTCGGCGAGGAGCGTGTCCGCCAGCTCGTCGGTGCCGGTCTCGTGAGCGACGCCGGCGACATCTACGCGCTCGAGCACGACCAGCTGGTGAAGCTGGAACGCATGGGTCAGATCTCGACCCGCAACCTCCTCGCGGCGATCGAGCACTCGAAGCAGCAGGCGTTGCCGCGTCTGCTCGTCGCGCTCGGCATCCGCCACGTGGGACCCTCGGCTGCAACCGCCCTCGCCTCGACCTTCGGCGAGCTGGACCTGATCGCGCAGGCACCGCTGGAAGACATCGTCGGAGTCGAGGGCACGGGCGAGGTCATCGCCGCGAGCCTGCACGCATGGTTCGAGGCGTCGACGAATCGTCAGCTCATCGACAAGCTGCGCGCTGCCGGTGTCAACTTCAGTGGACCCGTGGTGGAGGTCGAGGAGGCGGAGCCGGTGCTGGTGGGCATGACGTTCGTGCTCACCGGTGGGCTCGAGACCCTGACTCGGGAAGACGCGGAGGCTGCGATCAAGGCGCGCGGCGGGAAGGTGACCGGCAGCGTCTCGAAGAAGACGAGCTACGTCGTGGTGGGGGAGAACCCGGGATCGAAGCTCGCGAAGGCCGAGCAATTGGGCACGACGATCCTCGACGAGGCAGGCTTCAAAGAGCTGCTCGAGCACGGCCCGAGCGACGAGTGAAGGATGTGACGCTCTGATGGTCGACAAGTCCGTGATCGGCGAGAAAGGCGAGGCGTTCGAGATGGTGGTCGAGCGCGGCAAGATCCGCGAGTTCGCCAGAGCAACGATGTCGGACAACTCCGACTACCTCGACAACCCGCTCGCACCCAGCCCGCCGACGTTCCTCACGTCGGTCGCCTTCTGGTCGCCGCCGCGCCAATCCGTGTTCTCGAAGATCAAGCTCGACCTCCGCCGCGTCCTCCACGGTGGCCAGGAATACGTGTTCCACGGGACCCCGCCGCGCGCCGGCACGAAGCTGACCGCGCAGACGCACGTGCACGACGTGTACGAGAAGGAAGGGAGGCGCGGGGGGAAGATGACCTTCGTGGTCACGGTCATGGAGTTCCGCGACGAGCACGGCAAGCTCGTCGCTGAGGCGCGCTCGACGGCGATCGAGACCGCCAAGCCTGCGACACAGGAGGGCGAGTGATGGCTCGCTGGGACGATCTACCGATCGGGACCTCGTGCAAGCCGCGCGAATACGGGCCTCTGACGCGCACGGACTTCGTCCGGTACCAGGGCGCGTCGGGTGACTTCAACCCGATCCACCACGACGAGGAGTTCGCGCAGTCGGCCGGGTACCCGTCGGTGTTCTCGGTGGGGATGCTCCAGGCCGGGATCCTCGCCAGCTACGCGACGGACTGGCTCGGTGCGGCGAACGTCCGCGCGTTC
>DATBHZ010000177.1:0-16419 GCA_036557185.1 Acidimicrobiia bacterium
TCGAGCTTGGCGAGCACGTCGCGGCCGGAGAGGATGAGGAGCTCCTCGCCGTCGACCGTGATCTCGGTGCCGCCGTACTTGGAGTAGACGACGGAGTCGCCCACGTGGATGTCGAGCGGGATCAGCTCACCGCTGTTCTCCGCGCGGCGGCCGGGACCGACGGCCAGCACCTCGCCCTGCTGCGGCTTCTCCTTGGCGGTGTCGGGGATCACGAGCCCGCTCACCGTCTTCTCCTCGGCTTCCGCGGTCCGGACGACGATGCGGTCCTCGAGCGGCTGCAGCTTCATCGATTGCCTCCTCAAAAACGGCCCGGGGGTCTTGGGCCCGTGTCCAGCGAAGTTGTGGGGCGCATCCCGGTGAGTCGATTTGGGTTAGCACTCGGACTCAGGGACTGCTAAGTCAAGCTAGCACTCGACCCCTGCGACTGCAAACTGTCAGCACAGGGTCGGCAGCGCCAGCGAGGGGTCCGCTCCCGACGAGAGCGAGGTCGGCCCGTCGGTCCCGAGACGCCACCACGCGGTCGCCGCGATCATCGCGCCGTTGTCGGTGCAGAGGTCCAGTCCGGGCAGCAGCGCGCGACGACCCGACGCCTCGGCGTCCGCGAGGACGCGCTCGCGCAAGCGCGAATTCGCCGCGACACCGCCGCCGATGACGAGCGTGCGCGCACCGGTCGCATCGGCTGCTGCGAGCAGCTTCCGCGCGAGCACGTCGACCACGGCCTCCTGGAACGAGGCCGCGAGATCTCGGCCGTCGGTGTGAGGATTGCGGCGCACGTGGTACATCACCGCCGTCTTCAATCCCGAGAACGAGAAGTCGTAGCCGTCGTTGCGCATTGGTCGTGGGAACGCGATCGCATCCGGGTTCCCTTCGCTTGCCAGCCGGTCGATCGCAGGACCGCCCGGGTAGCCGAGGCCGAGGAAGCGAGCAACCTTGTCGAACGCCTCGCCCGCCGCGTCGTCGACGGTCTGACCGAGGAGGCGGTAGCGAGCGTCTCCCTCGACGGACACGAGCAGGGTGTGGCCGCCCGACACGATGAGCACCGCGAGCGGGAGCTCGACGTCGGGATCCTCGAGCCAGGCCGCGTGCAGGTGCGCCTCGAGGTGGTTCACGCCGACGTAGGGGACGCCGACCGTCAGCGCGATCGCCTTGGCCGCGCTCACGCCCACGATGAGCGCGCCGGCGAGGCCGGGGCCTCGGCACGCGGACACTGCGTCGATCTCGCGCACGGAGACTCCTGCCTCGACCAGAGCATCCTCGATCACCGAGGTGACGAGCTCCGCGTGCGCCCGGCTCGCGATCTCCGGGACGACGCCGCCGAAGCGCGCGTGCAGGTCGACCTGGCTGGATACGACGCTCGACCGGATGTCGCGGCCGTCGACGACGACGGCCGCCGCCGTCTCGTCACAGCTCGTCTCGATCCCGAGGATCGCGGTCATCGGCCGGCGGTCCGCCTCGGGCGCTCGAGGACAGTGGTGCCGGTCACGCCGCGCTCGAGCCCGTCGAGCAGCTCCCGATAGTCCGGCTCGTCGACCTCGCGCGCCCACATGACCACGGCGTCCTCGTTGTTCTCCGCGTAGTAGCCCTTGCGCACACCGGCGTGCACGAAGCCGAAGCGCCGGTAGAGATCCTGCGCACCACGGTTGCTGACCCGCACCTCGAGCGTCAGGGCTCGCGCGCCGCGCCCGATCGCCTCGCGGGCCGCAACGAGGAGCAGACGCGTCCCCACCTGGTGCCGCTGCCACCTGGGGTCGACGGCGATGGTCGTGATGTGGCCCTCTTCGACGCCCACCATCAGTCCGACGTAGCCCACGACGTCCCGGCCGATCTTCGCCACGTAGTACGCGCGCGTTGTCGAGAGCGCGAGCTCGCTGAGAAACAGCGACATCGTCCACGGACGTGGATAGACCTGGCTCTCGATCGTGAGCACCGATCGCAGGTGCCGCCGCCGCATCGGCGTGATGCGGACACTGACGGGCTCGAGCTCTCGTGCGGCTACCACGACGCCTCCGCGCGGTCCCACGCGATCTCGGCATCGCTCCGGCGCAGGTACAGCGGTTCGAGCGCCTCCGGCCTGCAGAACTCCTCGCGCGCGTAGCGGGCCGTCGCGAGCTCCACCAGCGCGCCGATGCTCGGTCGCGCATTGCCGGGGCCACCGATCTCCACGCGGTCGAGGTGCCGGAAGCGGTCGCGGTACGCGAGCGCGCCGTCGCCGACGAGCAGCGCCTCCTCACGCGAAGCCTCGAGCTCGCACGCGATCGCGTCCGCCGGGCCGACCTCGTACTCCCCGATCCGCTGCAGGCCGCCCGGCACGGAGCGGTAACGAGCGGAGAAAACCTCGCGGCGACGCGCGTCGACGATCGCCACGATCAAACGGTCGGAGTGACGGACGGGGTACGCGACGAGGTCGAGCGTCGGTACACCGATCGCAGGGACGCGCAACGTCTGCGCGATGACGCGCGCCGTCGTGACACCGACCCTCAGCCCGGTGAACAGCCCGGGTCCGATGCCCACCGCAACCGCCGCAACGCCGTCGAGCGAGCAGCCGGTCTCGCCGCGCAGGTACTCGATCGCAGGCGCGAGCTGCTCCGCGTGGCGGCGCGAGCCCTCGAGCGCGACCTCACCGCGGACGCAGCCGTCCGCTCCGAACGCGACGCTGACGCGGGGTGTCGCCGTCTCGATCGCCAGCAGGTCCACCGCTACCAGCCACGCCCTGCGATGAGCGAACCGAGGTCCTCGACGCGGTCGCGCCACGACATCCCGGATCCGACCAGCGTGATCACACGCGCCTCGTCGCCGGCCTCTTCGGGCGGAAGCAGGTCGAGACGAACCTCGAGCCGCTCCTCCGGCAGCACCGCGCCAACGGCTTCTCCCCACTCGACGAGCATCACGGAGCGATCGTCGAGGAGCTCCTCGAGCCCGATGTCGATGAGCTCTTGGAGGTGATCGAGCCGGTAGACGTCGACGTGCTTCAGCGGGAGCCTCCCCTCGTACTCCCGCACGATCGTGAACGTCGGGCTGACCACGGGCTCGACCACGCCCAGGCCCTGCGCAACTCCCTTCGCGAACACGGTCTTCCCCGCGCCCAGCTCGCCCGAGAGGACCACCACGTCCCCGCCCCGCAGCACTCCGGCAACGCACGCGCCGACGGCGAGCGTCTCCTCTGCTGCCCGGCTGCAGATCTCCATCAGGAGGCGACCCGGGCAAGGGCGCGCTTGATCGCGACGAGATCCGCACGGGTCTGCGCGAGCGCGGCGCCACCGTTGCGCAGCACGGCCGAGGGATGCAGCACGGGAACGAGCACACGATCGCCGCGGAAGGGGAACTCCCGCCCCCGGAGCTTGGTGATCCCTTCCTTCGTCTGCAGCAGGAGCTTGGTGGCGAAGTTCCCCAGCGTGACGACCACACTCGGCTCGATGAAGTCGAGCTGCGCGTCGAGGTAAGGGGAGCAGGCCTCGATCTCAGGTGGAAGAGGGTCCCGATTGCCCGGCGGCCGGCACTTCACGACGTTCGCGATGTACACGTCGTCGCGGGTGAGCCCAATGCCCTCGATCAGGCTCGTCAGCAGCTTGCCGGCACGGCCGACGAACGGCTCGCCGATCCGGTCCTCGTCCGCGCCGGGGCCTTCGCCGACGAACATGAGGTCGGCGTGCTCGTTCCCCACCCCGAACACGACCTGGGTGCGGGTCTCGCTCAACGGGCACCGCGTGCAGGCCAGCGCCTCGTCCCGCAGCGCGTCGAACGAGGCGAAACGCACCGGTTCCTGCGACAGCGACACGTGCCAGGCTAGCGCCGGCTCGAACCACCTGACTCGGGGCCATCGCCGCGCAACAGCTTGCGCACGCCGCGGGCAGGGCGGACGACCACCCGGTTGTAGGCCGTGCCGAGACCCGTCAGCACGCGCTCGCCCTGCGACAACGGTTGCTCGTGGATGAGCTCGGGCCGAACGGTCGCGGCGACGGCCTGCTCCCAACGCTCCGGCGGCAGCGAACCGTCGAGGAACGACAGCTTGTCGTACGTGTAGTGCCAGTCGGTCGCGAAGCGGGGGAACAGCAAGAGCGTGTAGGGCACATCGAAGCGGGCGAGCGTCAGCATCAGCTCGTACTGCACCAACGCCAACGCCTCGCTCTGACGCGACGCCCGGTTCGTGCCGAACAGGCCGCCGAAGGTGTGGAGGTTGGCTCCGTACCTCGTGTTGCGCACCCGGCTCGCCGCCGCGATGTCGAGGTCGCGCACGGGCACGATGACGTGCTCGAGCACGACCTCCTGCCGCTCGAGCATGCCGGCGAGCCTCCGGCTGAGCTCCGGGCTCTTGACGATGCGCGGCGCGTCCGGGCCGGTGAGCGGTTTCTCGAGGCCTGCGTGGACGTCGTTCTCCGCGGTGACCCCCGGCGCGAAGCCCGTGTCGAGGCCGAGCTCGGTCAGGATCTGGACCAGCAATGTGGTGCCTGTGCGCCCGGTTCCCGTGATGACGATCTTGGGTCGGCGCTCGTCGTTCGGGGCTTCGGGCGAGCGCGACGCCGGTCCGCTCACACCTCGCCCTGCACCGCGAACTTCGTGATGAGCTCGTCGACGCGCTGCGCCTGCTCGAGCATCAGCATGTGGCCGCCGCCTTCGAGCACCGCGAGGCGCGCGTTGGGGATGCATTCTGCGATCCGGCGCGATTCGGCGAGCGGCGTCAGGCGATCGGCGGTACCGCACATCACGAGCGTCGGAACCGCGATCTTCGCCAGAACGGGGCTCAGCTCGAGCCCGATCAGGGAGGCGGGCGAATCCCTTCGCGTCTCGCGATCGCACGACAGCAACATGCGCCGAGTGAGCTCGATGTGGCTCGGCTGCGGATCCTTGCCGAACCCGAAGCGCGTGAGGACGAGGCCGAGGTTGGGCGTTCCGAGCAGCGGTGTGCCATCGGGACTGTGCTGCGCGAGGCGCGTCATCGCGCTCGCCATGCGCTCGTGACCGCCGATGACGGAGCGGGCGAGCGTCGACATCAGCACGATGCCCGCGACCCGCTCGGCGGCCACCTCGGGGAAGCGGATGCAGAAAGCCTCCACGGCCACGCCACCCATCGAGTGCCCGACGAGGATGGCGTCGCGGAGGTCCAGTGCCTCCAGCACCGTTCGCACGTCCGACGCAAGGGTGTCGACGGTGTGGCCGTCGGTACCGCACGTCGAGCCGCCGTGTCCGCGGTGATCGAACGCGACCGCGCGGAAGCCCAGCTCGGGGAACGTTCGGAACTGCTTGACCCACGTCTGCGCCGTGAGGAGCACTCCGTGGGACATGACGATCGGTTGGCCCGCGCCACGCGAGAAGACGTTGATCGAACCCTCGTCGTGGCTCGGGACGAGGCGCTGCTCGTCGAACGGGAGCTCCCAGTCGTCCCCCGCGTCCGGGTCGGGCCGCCTGCGCAGGCGCTTCGCCACGACCCGTTGCGCTCCGAGACCCGCGCCTGCAGCGACGACGAGCCCGGCGGAAGCGGCTGCGACTCTTCGGACCGGCGAGCTCACGCGCCTGTCCCCACGTAGATGCGAGGCACTCGCGCGCCGATCGCGCAGACGATCTCGTAGCCGATCGTGCCCATGCGTTCGGCCCACTCCTGCGCCGTGATCGACTCCGATCCCTGGCATCCGATCAGCACCACCTCGTCACCTACCGAGACGGCCTCGTCACCCACGTCGACCATGAGCTGGTCCATCGTCACGGTGCCTGCGATCGGATGGCGCGCGCCGTGCACGAGCACCTCACCGCCGGCCGCCGCGAGATTGCGGGGCACACCATCTGCATACCCGATCGGCACCGTCGCGATGCGCGACGGTCGCGCCAGCTCGTAACGCAACCCGTACGAGAGCCGCTCGCCCGCGTCCAAGGTCTTCACGTGCGAAACGCGCGTCTTGAGCGACAGCGCAGGCTGCAACGGTGCTCGATCGGCGAGGATCGGGGCCGGCGGGATGCCATAGATCGCGATGCCCGTGCGCACGAGGTCGAACCGCGAGTCCGGGTGCGCGAGCAGCGCGGCGGAGTTCGCCGCGTGGATCATCGGTCGCGTCGTCGCCGCGCCCGATGTGGCGAGCACGGTACGGAACTTGTCGAGCTGTTGCGCGGTGTACGGGTCCGACGGCTCGTCCGCGACGGCGAAGTGGGTCCAGAATCCGGAGAGCTCCAGCTCGTCGAGCTCGGCGATGCGCGTGACGAGCGCCTCGGCGTCCTCGGGGGCGGCACCCACGCGGTGCATCCCCGTGTCGACCTTGAGGTGCACGCCGAGGCGGGGCGCCCCGGCTCCCGCGACGGCCTTGGCCAGCGACTCGATCCCACCGGGCGTGTAGACGGCAGGCGTCAACCGGGCCCGCACCACGGCATCGGCAGCATCGGGTACGGGCTCCGAGAGCACCAGGATGGGGACGTCGATCCCTGCCTCGCGCAGCTCGATCCCCTCCTCGACGAGTGCGATGCCGAGCCAGGTCGCGCCCGCGTCGAGCGCGGCCCGGGCGACCGGGACGGAGCCGTGGCCGTACCCGTCGGCCTTGACCACCGCGAGGAGCGCCGCGGGCGCGGCGAGGCGCGCGAGCTCTGCGACATTTGCACGCACGGCATCGAGGTCGATCTCTGCCCACGCGGGGCGCAGGCGATTCGTCACTTCGGGCTCATCGCGTGCTCACGTCTCCTTGGCCAGCATGCGCACGAGGTCACCGCGAGCGACGATTCCGACGAGCTTGCCGTTCTGCTCCACGACGACGTGGGTGACGTCGCGCTCGTGCATGAGCGTCGCCAGGTCCTCGACCGTCGCGTCCGGCGCGACGGTAGGGAACTCGGGTTCCATCAGATCCTTGACCTGCGCGGCCGCTGCTTGCTTCAGCTCCTCGTCGTAACGACGGATGTGGCCCGGGAGGGTGAACTCGACACCCGGCATGATCGCGATGGTCGTCGGCAGGTGGAGGCGCGCCTCGGTGATCAAGAGGTCCTCGTCGCGGAGCAAGCCGATCACGGCTCCGTCGGCGCCGACCACCGGCACCGCGCCGAAGCCGCCGTCCGATAGGACGTCGGCAGCTTCCGCGGGACTCTGATCCGGTCCGATCGTGACCACTTTGGTGGTCATGACGTCGCGGACGGGCGTGGAGCTCGCCATTCAGGCCTCCTGGTCGCGAACGCGCCCGAGAGGATCGCGCAGAACCTCGGGGAGCGCGTCGATGAGATCACCGGCAATGAGCCCAGTATGCCCGGCGGCGTCCGCAGCGCGGCCGTGTACCCACGCCCCGGCCGCGCCGGCCTCGAACATCTCGCAACCGCGTGCCGTGAAAGCGCCCGCGATCCCGGACAGCACGTCGCCGCTGCCGGCGGTCGCGAGCCAGGGCCCGCCGGTCGTGTTGAGCGCCACGCGACCGCCCGAGCCCGGCTCGGCCACGATGGTGGTGGAGCCCTTGAGGAGCACGGTCGACTGCGCGGCGTCCGCGAGCCGGCGTGCAGCGGCGATGCGGTCGGACCCGGGCGGCTCGCCCATCAGGCGGGCGAACTCGCCGTCGTGAGGCGTGAGCAGTGTGGACGCGCCGAGTGAGGCGCCGCGCTCCCGGAGCAGTGTCAGATCACCGTGGAGCGCGTTGAGACCGTCGGCATCGAGCACGAGCGGGACGCGGGCCTCGGACACGAGCCGGCGGACGGCCTGCTCCACACCGCTGCCGCCCCCCAGCCCGGGCCCCACGACGAGCGCACCGAAACGGCCGGCGTCGTCGAGCACACGGGCCGCCGCGTCGGCCGCGAGCGTGCCGTCGTCAGCGGCCGCCACGGCGACGGTGATCACCTCGGAGCCCGACGCGGCCGCTGCGGCTTCATGACCCGGCACCGCGCACCACACGATGCCCGCTCCCGCGCGCATCGCGGCGTGGCTCACCATCTGCGGCGCGCCGGTCATGCCCGTGGCGCCACCCACGACCATGACACCGCCGACCGCCCACTTGTGGGTGTCGGGTTCGCGCGGGGAAAGCCAGCGGAGCACGTCGACGCCGTCGGTGATGCCCACCGGCGACGGATCGACGCGGATGCCGATGTCGGCGACCGTGACCGCTCCCGCGTGCGCCCGGCCCGGTTGGAGGACGAGCCCGGTCTTGCGTGCTGCGAAGGTCAGCGTGTGGTCGGCGCGCACCACCTCGCCCGAGCACTCGCCCGTCGTTCCGTCGACGCCCGACGGGATGTCGACCGCGACGACTGTCGCGCTCGCACGGGTCGTCGCGTTCGCGACCTCCTCCGCGAACCCGTCGAGCGATCCGCGGAACCCGGTGCCGTACATGGCGTCGACCACGACGTCCGCGCGGTCGCAGACCTCGGCGAGCGCGTCCTTGGGCGGATCGTCCTCGAGACGAAGCACGTCCACACCCATGCCCCAGGCGCGCAGCCGCTCGGCCGCGACCAGCCCGTCGGCACCGTTGTTGCCCTTGCCGCAGACGACGACCGCGCGCCGCCCGTACACACCACCGACGACGTGCCGGACGTGCCAGGCGACGGCGGTGCCCGCCCGATCCACGAGGGTCTCGAACGACGTGCCTTCCTCGATCGCGCGCCGGTCGGCTGCGGCCATCTCGGACGGTGTGACGACCGGCTGCATCACGCGCCCCCGAGCGCGAGAGCGATCGCCTGTGCGGTCTCGTCAGTGTGGGTCAATGTCAGCTGCCAGGCCACGACACCGCGGTCGCCGGCAAGCTCGGCGGCGCGTCGGTACAGCGCGACCTCCGGCTGCCCGCTCGCCTGCCGGACGACCTCGACGTCGCGCATCGCGAACTTCCACAGCCCGACACCGAGCGCCTTCATCACGGCTTCCTTCGTGGCGAAGCGAGCGGCCAGACGAGGTGCCGGGTCACGGAATCGGGCCGCGTACCCGCGTTCCGCGTCCGAAAAGAGACGCTCGGCGATCCGTGGCGTTCGATGCAACGCGAGCCTGAAGCGCTCGATCTCCACGAGGTCCGTGCCGATGCCCACGACACCCGGCGAGCTCATCGAGGGCTCACGCGGAGCGTCGGCGCCACCGATCGGCGAGCGTGCTGATCGGCAACACCAACAAGTCGACCACGGGGACCTCGGCCAGCACGGCGTCGTCGAACGACGGCTCGGTCTCGGTGACCGCACCCCGCAGGGCGGTATAGCGGTGGCGGTAGCCCTGCAACACGCCGCGCGCGACGTCGGGTGCGAGACGATCCTCGAGCTCGAGGTGCAGGAGCACGAGCCCGACCGTCTGATTGCTCTTCACCTCCGGCACGATCATGATGTTGCGCCCGTCGCTCCGGCCGCGCGTCACGAAGACCTCACGTTCCACCGCGACCGTCGCCTTCGTGTCCCGCAGCGACGGATTGCGGTCGGTGCGTGATTGCAGCTGCATGGCGATGCCGCCGCGGTCCACGACGCCGATCCGCGCGTCGTCGCTGTCCGGATCACCGTCGATGCGGTAGCGCGTGAACCCGGTCACCCCGAGCACTGCAGGGTCGAGGTCGACGAGCGTCCGCAGCACCCGGTAGCTCAGCCCGTCGCGCGTCGCGCCGGCGGCCAGCACCTCCTGCACCAGCGCGGCCCGCAGGAGCGTCTCGTCCGATCGCGAGATGCCGACGGTGACGGTCTTCGCCTGGTGCTTGATCGCGTCGATGGGCCGCGTCAGCTCCTCGATCCCGCGGGTCAGCGCTGCGGTCAGGTCGTCGACGACGGTCCCCGGCGTGCCGACGCGCCCGTACTCGACCTGAAAGGCGTCGAGCGGGAGCACGCTGGTCGCGTACCGGAAGAGCGAAGCGATCTGGACCGCAGTCGCGGCCTCCAGGCTGCCGTCGTAGGAACGCGCGCGCAGACCGTCGAAGAACTTCGCGGCGGGTGCCTCGAGCCGCTCCGTCAGCGCCTCCAGCACTCGTTCAGGTCCGACCTCGAGTTGCACCGCAGCATCCTCGATCGCCGCGCGCGCCTCGCGCAACGGCAGCGCGGAGGCGTCGATCGCGAGCGCGGCCTCGTAGCAGAAGAGGTGACCCGCCATCGCGGCGACGACGAACGCCAGCGGCGGGTGCACGGCAGGCACCGTGATCGTCTCGAGCGCAGCGCCGAACCGCTCCTCCCCCTCGTCGACGATCGCAATCGGCGCGGCCTTGTGCGCGCGGTAGATCGCCAGCTCCTTCGCGACGTCGTCCGCGTTCGATCCGGACATTCCCGCGGCGCAGACGACGATCATCGGCTCGGACGACAAGTCGATGTGCTTCTTGTCCTCGGTGGCATCGCAGGCGATCGACTTGTAACAAAGCTCGGAGAGCTTGATGCGGATCTCGTTCGCCGCAACGCGATTCGCTCCGTTGCCCACGACCGCCCAGTACCTGCGGCTGGGAGCCTGGCGGATCGCGATCTGCTCGATCTCGGCGCGTTTCGCCAGCACGGCCTGCATCGCATCGGGAAGATCCCGGAGGCCGCGCAGGATGCGCTGCCGCTCGTCGTCATCGGGAACGCCGAGCGAGTCCGCGAGCGCGAAGGTCAGGAGAAAGCCCGCTGCGACCTGCGCGTAGAAGGCTTTGGTGCTGGCAACGCTCATCTCGACGTCGCGGCCGTCGGACGTGTAGAGCACGCCGTCACTTCGATCGACCAGGTCGCTGCCGCGCCGGTTGACGATCGCGATCACGGTGCCGCCACGCGCGCGCACGAGATCCACGGTGCGGTTCGTGTCGGTGGTCGTACCGCTCTGGCTGATCGCGACCACGAGAGTGTCGGACATGTCGGCGCGAAGGCGGAAGCCCGAGAGCTCGGTGGCGAGCACCGCCTCGGACACGATCGCGCTGTGCTCTCCCTGGTAGCCGAGCACTCGCCGGAGCGCGTCCGCGAGGCTCTGGCCCGCGACCGCTGCGGTGCCCTGGCCGATCACCGTCACCCGGCGGATCTCGCGCGCCCCCAGTTTGGCGCGCAGCGCATCCGGCACGGTCTCGCCGAGATCCACCTCGAGACGGCCGTCGTGCTCCACGATCTTGCCGCGGAGCGTCTTGCGGAACGATGCCGGCGCCTCCCAGACCTCCTTCAACAAGAAGTGCGGGTACGCCCCGCGGTCGATGTCGCGCGTCGTGATCTCCGCGCGTACGAGATCATCGGTGGTGACCGGCAGCGGGGTGCCGTCGTACGCGCGCCGCTCGATGCCCTCGGTCGTCCCGGCGCGGGCAGCGTCCAGCGACACGATCTGACCCCGGCTCGCTCCGGGGTTCTGGGGATTGCCGGGCGTCTCGCCGTCGAGCCGGAGGTACTCCGAGGTCTCCTCGACGAGGCCGTAGGGCTCACTCGCCACGACGAACGCGTCCTCCGCGAGGCCGACATAGAGCGCCTGACCGCTGCCGCGCAACGCCAGGAGCAGCCGGTCGGGCTCGGCGGCCACGTGCGCTCCGATCGCGACCGAGCCTTCGAACGAGGCCACGGTCTCGCGGAACGCGTCGAGCGAGGCTCCGCCGGCGACGCGCTGCGCGACGAGGGTCGGGATCACCTTCGCGTCCGTCGTGATCTCTGGTGCGAACGACAGCCCGTGCGCGCCCACGAGATCCTGGAAGTTGTCGACGTCACCGTTGAGGGCCGCGGCGACGTACGGGGTCGTGTCCGGACCATCGCCCGGCTGCTGCGCGTTCAGCGGGTGCGCATTCGCCTCGGAGATGATGCCGACGCTGGCCCAACGTGTGTGTCCCAGCACGACCACCTCTGCAGTGCTGTTGGCGACCGCGCGATGGAGCAGGTCGTCGCCGGTGATCGCGGCGCGCAGCTTCGCGACGTTGTCGCCCAGCTCACCGATCTCCGCCGCCGCCTTGTACACGAAGCACAGTGCGCCGGTCGGGAGCGCGACCACCGCATCCGACCTGAAGAGCGGGTCGCGCCTGCTTGCCAGCTCTTCACGCACCCCCGGGTCGTCGAGGCCGAGCGCGTGGCCCGTCACGAACAGCTGCACACCGGCGGAGTCCCGGCCGCGCACCTCGAGCCGATCGATCGCGGAGAGGACGGCCTGCACCGAGGTGAAACCCTCGTACGCGGCATCGGTGAGCGCGCCCGCGCCGAGCGCTGTCACCGCGGACGCGGTCCTGAGGCGGTCGCGCTCGACCGACCAGAGCGCGTCCTTGAGCCGGATCAGCGCCGCGTTCAAGGTCTCGAGCCGGTCGGCACCGATCGAGGCGCCGTCGGTGTCGAGTCGCGCCTCGAGATCCGCGAGCACGTCGCGCTGGGTGCTCAGCTCGTCGCGCAGAGCCTCCGCGCCCGCGGGATCGCCGCACAGGGCCTTGACGCCCGGCACGCCGCGGAGCGCGGCGTCGACGAGCTCGACGGTCGCGGCTGCCGACGCGATGCGTTCCACGTCGTCGAACCCGGCCGCGGACAGCTCCGCGGTCGCGCCTAAAAGCGATTCGAGGAGGCCGCGAAGATCCGGAACGGCCCGTGTGGCGGGTCGGCGGAGGACAGCAACGATCCCGCACATGAGGCCATGAATCCTAGCCCGGCATCAGACCGTCTTGAAGATGGTGTCGAGGTACGCGTCGAGCAGCTCCTCGACGGTGCCTCGGGTGTCAACCGTTGCTGCCATCCCGTAGATGGGCGCCATCACGCTGCGGGCCCCGGGGTTGGCTCTGATCTCGCCGACCGCCCACTGCAAGTCTTCGACGAAGCGCTCCGCCACACCCGGCTCGGCGTGGCGCAGCGTCGTGCACAGGTGGATGGCCGCAGGGTTCTGGAGGCCGTTCAGGCTCCAGTGTCGCTCGCCGAGCCTGTCGAGCAGCGCGTACGTGTCGATGTCGACGCCGCGGAAGGCGATGACCCAGAGCGGATCGCCGAGGACCTCGAGCCCGTCGGTCGAGTCGACGCCGTTCCGGATCACGCGCGCGGCGTCGAGGATGCGGCGCGTCGCGTCGAGGTACCCCTCCTCGCCCATGGTGACGAGGGCCGCCCAACACGCCGCGCTCAGCGCGCCAGGACGGCTCCCGGCGAAGGTCGGCGAGTAGTACAGCCCGCCCGACCAGGAAGCCGTCTTGTAGTACTGCTCGTGCAGCAGCTCCTTGCCGCGGTACAGCACGACGGATGTTCCCTTGGCCGCGTACCCGTACTTGTGCGTGTCGCAGCTCATCGAGGTGACCCCTCGGAGCCGGAAGTCGAACGGCGGGACGCGGGCGCCGAGGCGCTCCGCCCATGGGAGCAGGAAGCCTCCGAGGCACGCGTCGGTGTGGAAGCCGATCCCGCGCGCGAAGGCGAGCTCGGAGAGCTCCTCGATGGGGTCAATCACGCCGTGCGGGAACTGTGGAGACGATCCGACGAGCGCGACGGTCGACGGCGTGATGGCCGCCTCCATCGCGGCGACGTCGGCGCGATAGTCCGGCCCCACCGGGACCCTGGTGAGGCCCATGTCGAAGTACTGCGCCGCCTTGTCGAACGCCGCATGCGCGGTGGAAGGCGCGACGAGGTGCGCGCGCTCGACGCCCCGCGTCGCGCGCGCATGATCGCGGTAGGTCTTCATAGCCAGCAGGATCGACTCGGTCCCACCCGAGCTGACGGTTCCACCGACCTCGTCGTCACCGTGCAGCATGGCCTTGGTCATCGCGACGATCTCTGCCTCGAATGTGCCCGAGCTCGGCCAGAGGTCCTGGTGCAACGGGTTCGCCTGAGAGTTGAGCGCGTACACCTGGTTCAGGAACTCGATGTGCTCGTCGTCGCCGTGGTACACGGCGCCCGACGCGAAGCCGTCGTGCCAGCGGGCCTGCTCCTTGGCCCGCATCGCCTCCATCTCGCTGAGCACGTCGCTGTGCTTGCGGCCGTGCTCCGGGATCCGCGTCACGGGCGCGCGCTCGCCCTTGTAGGGCTTGAGCATCTCCTCGAGGACCGGCTCGACCGCGGCTACGAAATCATCCATGGCTCATCCGTTCAATCTTGCGTAGATGCCCTTGTTTTGTTTGTACATCGCGCGGAACTCCTTGGCGATCTCTCGGTAGAGCGCGCACGTCGACGGCTCCGGCTCGAACGTCTGCGTCACCTTGACGCTGCGGGCGAGCTCGGCGAACGACGAACGCTGCAACCCGACGATCCCCAGGAACGCGGCACCGCGCACGTTCGCCGATTGCGGGTCCTCGACCTGCTCCACGGTACGCCCGAGCGCGTCGGCGTGGATGCGGCACCACAGCTCCGAGCGCGCGCCCCCGCCGATGGCACGGATTGGTTCCAGGCGCCGCTTGGTGAAGTGCTCGACGGCGTGCAGGAGCCACGCCGAGTTGAACGCCACGCCCTCGAACACGGCCCGCACCTGGTCGGCTCGTGAGGTGCCGAGCGACAGGTTCGACCACGCGGCGCGGACCGTGTGATCGTCGACGGGCGTGCGCTCGCCGTTGAGCCACGGCGTGAAGATGACGCCGCTGCTCCCCGGTGGCGCGGAAGCAGCCAGCTCGTTGATGCGCTCCAACGCGTCCGGCGGTGCGGGCTCGGGGTCCAGGGCGTCGCGCGGCCACAGGACCTGATCGCGCAACCAGTTGATGCACCCTCCGGCGGTCTCCTGATCGTTGCCCGCGACGAAGCGGTCCGGGATCGCCGAGGGGACCGACGCGACCCGGCGGAACAAGTCCGTCTTCTTGAAGGGGACGTGGCACGTGATCCACGACGACGTGCCCAGGTACAGGTGCGCCGCGAAGTCGTCGACCGCGCCGGACCCCAGCGTCGCGGACTGCACGTCGGGTGTCCCGCCGACGACGGGCACCCCCGCGCGGATACCAAGGTCGTCGGCCGCGGCCGCCTGAACCTCGCCGATCACGTCGACGGACCGCACGATGTCGGGCAGCATCGAGCGTCGCAGATGCGAGATCGCGAGCAGCTTCGGGTCGTAGTCGACGTGCGACAGATCACGGTTGTCGGTCACCCAGTGCCCGGCGATCGAGTCAACCGTCGACACGGCACGTCCCGTGAGGCGGAGGTTGAGGTAGTCCTTGGGCTCGAGGAACACCTTCGCGTCGCGGAACACGTCCGGCCGGTACTTGCGGATCCAGAGGATGTGCGCCACGGGATCCTTGCCCGACGGGCCGGGCGCCCCTCCCGAGACACGGATCCACCGCGTGATCTTGCGGGGCTCGTAGCCCTGGACGACCACGCGTCCTCCGCACACGTCCGGCATGAATTCCGCGCCGCGCGCGTCCATCCAGATGAGCGCGTGCATCAGGTGCTCCCCCGCCTCGTTGACCGCGACGGTCCCCAGCCACTGCGCGGTGCTGCACACACCGATGACCGCATCTCGGGCGACCGCGCCGCGATCCATCATCCGTCGGGAGGCGGCGGAGACGGCATCCCACCACGCCTCCGGGTCCTGCTCGACGCCGCCGTCGGGAGTGAGGATCAGCGGTGTGGGCTCGTAGTCGCTGTCGACCACGGTGCCGTCGACGCCGACCAACGCGACCTTCGGCCCCGACGTCCCGAGGTCGATCGCGAGGACGCAATCGAGCCGGCTCACGTCCGTGCCCCGAGCTCGCGCGTGATCACTTCCTCCAAGCGGCGCACCGATGCCTCGGCCCGCCGCGCGTCCGCCGCCTCGACCATCACCCGCACGACGGGTTCGGTCCCCGACCGGCGGACGAGCACTCGGCCGTCGTTGCCCAGCTCGGCTTCGACCGACCGCACCGTGTCGGCAACGGGAGCGGACGCGTCGAGTCCCTCGGGCCGCTCGACGCGCACGTTGGCGAGCACCTGCGGGAACTTGGTGACGACGCCTGCGAGCTTCGAAAGCGGGCGGCCGGCGCGCGTCACCGCCTCGAGCAGAAGGATCCCGGTCAGCGGACCGTCACCGGTCACCGCGTGGTCGCCGAAGATCACGTGCCCGGACTGCTCCCCGCCGAGCACGAGGTCGTGCTCCTCCATCGCCGCGAGCACGTGACGGTCCCCCACCGGCGTCTCGTAGACGGTGATGCCGCGCTGCTCGAGCGCTCGGCGCAGACCGAGGTTCGCCATGACCGTGGTCGCGATCGCGTCGTGACGCAGCCGGCCGCGGGCTTGGAGATCGATCGCCGCGATCGCCAGCGCGTGATCGCCGTCGACGATCTGACCGAGCTCGTCGATCGCGATGACGCGATCCGCGTCACCGTCGAATGCCAGGCCCGCGTCGGCACCGGAAGCGAGCACGGCCCGCGCAGCCACCTCCGGATGCGTCGAGCCGCAGCCGTCGTTGATGTTCGTTCCGTCGGGCGCGGCGTTCAGCACCTCGACCTGGGCGCCGAGCACCGTCAGCGCGCGTGGCGCGACCTCCGAGGCCGCGCCGTGCCCGCAGTCGACGACGAGCCGCAAACCCTGGAGCGGCGAGTCGCCGCCCACCGCTGCGACGAGACGGCCGACATATGCCGCGCCCGCGTCGTCGGCGCTCGTCACCCTCCCGACCGCGCTTCCATCGCGCGCCGGGTGCGGGGCGTCGGAGCCCGACCCCGCGAGCAGGTCGCGCAG
>DATBHZ010000178.1:0-2325 GCA_036557185.1 Acidimicrobiia bacterium
GGGCAGCCGCGCTCGAGGGCGGCCCGGCGACCGTGTACCACCTCGCGGCGCGCACCTCGGTGTTGCAGTCGAAGAAGGACCCGATCGGCGTGTACCGCGTCAACGTCGAGATGACGCAGCACCTCCTCGAAGGCGCGCGCCGTGCCGGCTCGCAGTCGTTCGTGCTCGCATCCACGAACGCGGTGGTCGGGGAGAGTGGTGGCGCGCTGATCGACGAGTCGACGCCGCTCCACCCGTTGACGCCCTACGGCGCCACCAAGGCGGCCGGCGAGATGCTGTGCTCCGCGTACCGGTCGTTCGGGTTGGACGCGACGGCCGTCCGGTTGACGAACGTCTACGGGCCCGGCATGGGCGCGAAAGACACCTTCGTCGTGCGGCTGCTCCGGGCGGCCGCGACGGGGGAACCGGTCACGATCTACGGCGACGGCCTGCAGGAGCGCGACTACGTCTTCGTCGATGACGCGATCGCGGGCCTGCGGATCGGGGCGCGATCGGGCGAGAGCACGCTCGTGATCGGCTCGGGGACCTCGACCACGGTGCACGGCGTGTGCGGGGTCGCTGTCGACGTCGTCGGCCGGGACATCCCGCGCACCTCGGTGCAAGCGCCCGAGGGCGAGATGCGGGCGGTGCGCGTCGACGTCACACGAGCCCGCGCAGCCGGATACGAGCCCGAGGTCGATCTGCAAGCGGGCCTGGTCCGCACCTGGGACGCGCTCCGGGACCTGCTCGGCCCGCGTACCGTTCCCGCCGGCCGCTGACATGAGCCAGGCGCGCAGCACGAGGGCGCCGAACGGGATCGACAACCCCGTCGACGACGACGCTCGCGCTGGGTTCGAGGAGCGGTACGGCCATCCCGACCTGGGTCCCATCTGCATCGTGATCGCCGCCTATCGCGAGCGGGCCAGCATCGGGAAGGTGCTCGACGAGCTCCCTTCCTCCGTCTGCGGCAAGCGCGCGACCGTCCTGGTGGTCGACGACGGCAGCGGAGACGGGACGGCGGAGGTTGCGCGCGAGCACGGAGCGTTCGTGTGTGCTCCCGCGCTGAACCGCGGCCAGGGCGCCGCGCTTCGGCTCGCGTACACAGTGGCGGCCGCGCACGGTGCCGAGTATCTCGTGAGCCTCGACGCCGACGGCCAGTACGACCCCGCCGACATCCCCTCGATCCTCGCGCCGGTCGTCGACGGCGAAGCCGACCTCGTCACCGGCTCGCGGCGGCTCGGCTCGAGCTATCGCGGGGACCGCTTCCGGCAGCTCGGTGTGCTGGTGTACGGCACGTCCGTACGCGTGCTCACCGGCGCTGCCATCACCGACCCGTCGTTCGGGCTCCGCGCGATGCGCGCCGAGGTCCCTCTGGGCCTCCGTCTCGACGAGCCTCAGTTCCAGGCGTCCGAGCTGCTCGTCGGAGCGATCATGCGGGGCTACCGGGTCGCGGAGCGGCCCGCCACGATGCGGCGCCGCGCATCCGGCGACAGCAGGAAGGGTGCGAGCGTCGCGTACGGCTACCGGTTCGGTCGTGTGCTCCTGCGGACGTGGTGGCGTGCACGACGCGCCGCGCCGAGCTGACGCGCACTCAGCGGGTGGGCGCCTCGTCGAGCAGGGCCGCCGCGGCATCGCGCGGCTCGTCCGACGCGCTGCTGCCCGACTCGGCGCCGGGCCGATCGCGCTCGAGCAGACCGAGCATCGCCGTCAGGCCGAGCACCCCACCGATCGGCGCGAGCACCATCGCCGGTGGCAGCTGGTACCTCCACGAGAACTCGAACACGTCGGAGGCCAGCATGAGCACGAGCGCCGTGGCCGCGGGGAACAGGCTCGCGGCACGCAGCCCCGAGCCACGCGCACGGCCGACCCCGCACGCCGCCAACAAGCCGATGATCAGCATCGCGGCCAGCATCGGGCCCGGCAGGTAGCCGACGCTGAGCTGGTAGCGCCGCAGGAACGTCGTGAGCGCGGGCACGACGGAGGGCCCCCCGCCGCCGTAGTGGGCGATCGTCGACGCCGGTGTCGGACTGCCCGGGAAGACCGGGTAGGAACGTTGGAACTGCCACCGGAAGACGGGCACGTCGTTGTGTCCGGTGGTCGGCGACCAGGCGAAGGTCTTCACGAAGTCGCGCAGGACGGCGTAGGTGAAATCGAGCGGTTGGTGGAGGAACACACGGCGCGCGAAGTCGCGCCGGATCTTGTCGCCGGTGCTGCCCTTCGGCACGCGCAGGTGTCGCTGCTCCGAGCGCTCGTCGTGCGCGTAGAAGTCGACGCCCTTTCGATGCCCGAGCGGCTCCTTCGGGCAGAGCTGCCGTTCGTCCGACGGCAGCTCGAGCGTCTTGCAAT
>DATBHZ010000179.1:0-8285 GCA_036557185.1 Acidimicrobiia bacterium
GAACGCGGCGAATGGCGTCAGCGCCGTCACCTGCGGGGCGAGTCCGGCCGTCACGTGGAAGTAGCGCAGCGGGACCGCCTCGCAGAGCGGACCGATGATCGCAAGCGTCAACAGCAGGCGATGGTCGCGCAGGCGCGAGCAGGTGACCGTGGGGCCGTTGCGGGGCGGCGAATCCCGGCTGACATCGTTCGCGCCGAACACCCGCGTGCTCATCGTCTCGCGGATACCCACCGGATCGCTGCTCTCATGCGCCGTCACGGCGCCGGCACGGGGGTGTCGGAAGAACCTGGCCTACGTGCTTCTCCGTGTCAAGGCGGTGCTGACACCCTGACCTATGCCGCTCCGGCGCCGAGGAGCTCTCGCATGTTGTCGACGTAGAACCGTTGCTTGGTCGCTTCGTCGAAGCGGTCGAGGTGGTTCTCGAACCGGCCGAGAGGATCGCGGGTGCCCTCGGGATGGGGGAAGTCCGTCGAGAAGAGGAGCAAGGCGGGGCCGACATCGTCGAGGATCCAGCCGACGTCGTCCTTCGGGAACGGCGTGAACTTCACCTGCCGGCGGATGTAGTCGCTCGCCTTCAACGGAAGCGCGGCGAGGTCGGGCTCGGTTCTGGAGAACTGCATCGCGCCGTCGAGCTTCTTGAGCATGCCGGGTACCCATTCGGCGCCTTGCTCGATCGATGCGCCGCGCAACCGCGGGAACCGCTCGAAGACGCCGTCGAGGGCAAGACAGGACAGGAAGTTCTCAGGCCAGTAGCCGATGTTGATGAAGTCCTTCGAGCGAATGTTCTCGCCGCCGCCGAGGAAGTCGGGTGGAAGCGGGCGGCCGTTGGCGCGGTACCCGGCGGGAACCAGCCTGCCTCCGGTGCCCACGTGCGTGACGAAGGCAACGTCGGCATCCTGGAGGCGCGCCCAGAACGGGTCCAGCGCGGGATGGCTCGGTGCCATCTCCTTCGACGGTGCCGTCGACTGCACCAGCACGGCGCCGCAGCCGAGCTCGAGCGCGGCGTCGAGCTCGATCAGCGCACGTTCGATGTCAGCGAACGGGATGAGCGGCACCGGGAGAAGCCGCGAGTCGGCCGAGCAGAAGTCAGCCAGGGCTCGCGTGTGCGCGCGTACGCCGCCGTACAGCAGCTCGAGGTCTTCCGACAGGAACTGGCCCGGCGCGAACGTGGAGAACACGAACTGCGCGTCGATGCCGTACTTGTCGAGGATCGCCACGCGCTCCCCCGCATCCCACGCACCGAACGCCTCGTAGCCCTTGCCCCAGAATTGCTTGTCGGCCAGGACCGATTCGTCGCGACCGGCGACGATCGACGCAGCATCGGCATTCGACGGCGCGAGCGGCAGCTGGAGCGTTCGCAGCCGTTCACGGATTGCGGGATCGGCGTAGGGCCGCAGCCAGTCGTTCGGCTCGAGCACGTGGCTGTCGGCATCGAAGTAACGGCGCACCTCAGCGGTCATGTGCGGCTCCCGCGGGTCTCGTTCGGTCGTTCGAGAGTTTACGTCCGGCAAGCTCGGCGCAGGCCCGGGTCACCCAGGCGTGTGCGCCGTCGCAGCGACGATCTGGTCGAGCACCGACTGGTCCGGGAGCACAGGTGGGTCGATCGTCGGCAGCTGACGGATCCGTTCGAATGCGCGCTCGATGTCGGGGCCTTCGATCACGGGGCTGTGACACGACGCGATGGTCGTGATGTCGAGGCGCTGGACGGTGTCGACAAAGCGACCGTACTTGTCGGTGTCGACCATCGAGATCCACGGGCTCACCGCTCCCAACGCGAACAGAGCAAGGCCGTCGTGCCAGAACTCCGTGTCGAGGTCGGAGATCGCCGCGCCCGGATCCGGAAGGGGCGTCGCGAACGTGTCGACAGACCAGTACACGCCCGTTGTCGGATCGAACAAGCCCCTCGTGGTCGGCGAGTCGTAGACCGGCGGGAGCAGCGCGTGCAGGGTGCGGTCACCGACGTCGAGGGGCTCACCGTCCATGACCCAGCGACAGCGGTCGAGCGGAAAGCGGAAGCAGTTCGTGTGGCGTTCGACCATCGCCCAGTTGCACACCAGCTGGGCGTTCGGGCACGCCTCCATCGCTTGCTCGAGGTTGCCGGCGTGGTCGACATCGTCGTGCGAGAGGAAGATCCATCGGACGTCGTCTGGTTCGACGAGCGCGAACACGTCTTCGAACCACTGCGCGCGGTTCGCCGGCGTCCCGGTGTCGACGAGCACGGGCTCCTCGCCGAGGATCACCATCGAGTTGAGGTAGACGAACAAGGGCTGACCGAGTGCAGGCTGCACCTGGTGGATCACGAACGTGTCCTGCGCAACTTTCGTGGGCGGGACATAGGTCGTCGGAAGAACCGGCGTGAAGGTCATATCGAACTCCCTTAGTAGAGCGGAAGGCTTTCGAGGAGCGCGTCCTTGTCGTCGATGGTCTGGAGCAGGTCCTTGTTGTGCTTGATGACCTTGCTGCGCATGTAGACGCGCAGCCATTGCTTGTACACGAACTGCTCGTAGCGCTCGAGCAAGTCCTTCGGAGGCAGGTCACGTTGCGCGATGAGCGCGGCCAGGAACATCGCGCACTCGAAGCCGAGCGAGATCGACTGGAAGTACGGCGACCCGATCGCCGAATCACCGAGCAGGAAGACCGGCGTGCTGGCGAACGGATGGTAGAAGGGCCCCATCACGTGCCAGGGCCGGCTGGTCGCGTTGCGTGCCCGGTACAAGTTGAGCGGGATACGGATGATGCCGAGGTCGCCGACGATCTCGCCGTGTGACTCCTCCCGGACCTTGTCGATGAAGCGATCCATCGAGCTCGCGACATCGGGGAAGTTGTCGCGTAGCCACTGTCCGTCGAACTGTGGCGGCATCGCCTCGAACTCCTCCGCTGTGATCGTGATGATGCCGGTCACATGCGTGATGCCGCCGTCCGAGTAGGTGCGATGCACCGACGGGATGAACTTGTACTGCGCGTTGCCGACGTTCTTGTAGTACTTGCAGTACTCGTTGCACACGTACCTCTCGCCGTAGAGGAACGTGACGACGAGCGCATCCTCGAGGTGGATGACCTGCGTGTTTGAGGGCTCCTCCCCCTCCTGCACGCCATGGACGAGGTGATCCCTCAGCAATGAATGGGAGCCGGTGGAATCGACCAGCATGTCCCCCGGTTCGAGCAGCTCGATGGCCTCTGGCTTCGTCATCGTCGTGGAGATTCGCTGCACCGAATTCGTGGACCGCGCGTCGATCAGATCGCTGAGCGACTCCTCGATGTGGTTCAACGGACAGAAGCCTCGGGTCAAGGTGCGGAGCAGCTCCATCAGATCGGGAGCGATCGAGCGGCGGATCTCGATCGCCTCGAGGATCTCCAACGGAGAGAACACCGCTTCGACGTTGTCCCCGTCGATCGGGTCGGTGGAGTAGCTCTCGATCGAGTCCGCGACCAGGTACTGCTCCAACTGCACCATGCGGCCGCGGGTGTACTCGGAGCGCTTCTCGTAGAGGCGAACGTCGACGTCCTTGACCGTCTGGAGGAGCGCCGCGAAGAGCAGACCCACAGGTCCTGCACCCACGATGTGCACCCGCCCGCCGGGGGGCAGCGATTCGTACGTCGTGAAACCTTGTATCGAAGTCACCCGGCACCCCGAGTCCTCGGCCCCGCTCCGGCCAGGCCGTGAGTCTCGCCCCGACTCGACCGCAGCGTCCAGATGCCGGCATTTCGCCGTGGCGAGATCACCGGCAAGCGGGCAAGATGCTCTCCCTCTCACCGCATTGATCCGGGCGACCAGTTCATGTGCGGACTTCTCGCGAGGTTTGGGGGACGCCGTGCAGTTCGGTGCGCATCTCCCGCTGATGGACTTCGGCGGTCATCCCTACACACTGGATCATCTGGTTGCGTACACGAAGACGGCTGCGCAACTCGGCTTCGACGCGCTGTCGGTGAATGACCATCTCGTCTTCGAGGTGCCCTGGCTCGACGGGCCGACCGCGCTTGCCGCGGTGATGGAGCACTCGAACGAGATGACACTCGCCACGACCGTCGTGTTGGCGACCGTGCGCGGACCGGTGCCGGTGGCGAAGACGCTCGGCGCACTCGACCGGCTCTCGGGCGGTCGGCTCCTTGTTGCCGTCGGCCCTGGGTCATCGGCGCGGGACTACGAGGCGGTCGGTCTCGACTTCTCCGAACGCTGGCAGCGATTCGACGAAGCGATCGGCGCCCTCAGGGCGTTGTGGCAACCCGATGGTGCGCCGTTCGTCGGTCGCTTCTACTCCACTGAGGGCATCTCCTTGCAGCCCTTGCCGGCGCAACGGCAGGGACCGCCGATCTGGGTGGGCAGCTGGGGCTCGCCCGCCGGACTTCGTCGCGTCGCTCGTCTCGCCGACGGCTGGCTGGCGTCTGCGTACAACACGACGCCGGAGCTGTTCGGCGACGCATGGCAAGCGGTGCGCTCGAACCTGGCGGAGAACGCCAGGGTAACCGACACCTTCCCGAACGCGCTCGGCACGATGTGGTGCTACATCACCGACGATCGCGATGAAGCCGACCGCGTTCTCGCCGAACGGCTCGTTCCCACCGTGCACCGGCCCGAGGACGTCTTGCGCGAACGCCTTCCGATCGGCCCCGCCGAGATGTTCGCCGAGAAATTGACGGCGTTCGCGAATGCGGGTGTGCAGCGCGTGTTCATCTGGCCGGTCGCCGATGAGGCACGCCAGCTCGAACGCTTCTGGAACGAGGTGCGACCCCTGGTGGGCTCGTAACCCCCACACGGCCGGCGTCGCAGAGGGGCCGAGCCGTCGCCTCAGGGAAGCACCCCAGTGTCACAGTCCTTCACCAGTGGACTAGGGCGACGGAGGACGGACTGGGGGGTTTCACGGACGCGAACACCGCCCGCAGCCCGCGATCGTGGCTTCTGTCAACTCGTCTCCGGAAGGAGGAGATCGATGGGCACGATCACCACTCCCGACCACACCGAGCTCTATTACAAGGACTGGGGAGACGGTCCCGCCGTGACGTTGTCACACGGGTGGCCGCTGAGCGCCGACGCATGGGACGGCCAGATGCTGTTCCTCAGCCAACACGGCTTCCGAGTCATCGCTCACGACCGCCGAGGACACGGCCGTTCCGCCCAGCCGTCGGTGGGCAACGACATGGACACCTACGCCGACGACCTCGCCACCGTCATCGAGACCCTCGATCTCCACGACATCACGTTGGTCGGGCACTCCACGGGCGGCGGCGAGGTCGCGCGCTACATCGGGCGTCACGGAACCGACCGCGTGGCCAAGGCGGTGTTGATCTCGGCGGTGCCGCCCAACCTCGTGAAGTCCGAGGCGAATCCCGACGGTCTTCCGGAGCAGGCGATCGACGGGCTGCTCGGCGGCATGTTCGCCGATCGGTCGCAGTTCTACCGGGACCTCGCGAGCCAGTTCTACGGCGCGAACCGTCCTGACGCAAAGGTCTCGCAGGGCGTGCTCGACCAGTTTTGGGCGTGGAGCATGCAATCCGGCCTCAAGAACTCGTACGAGTGCGTGCAGTCCCTGGGCGAGAGCGACTTCACCGGGGACCTCGAGCGCTTCGACGTTCCGACCCTGTTGATCCACGGCGAGGACGACCAGGTTGTCCCCTGCGCCAACTCGGTGCGCTCCGCGCGCATCCTCGAGAACGCGAAGGACACCTACTACCCCGGCGCGCCGCACGGCCTCACCGCGACCCACCAAGACCAGGTGAATGCGGACCTGCTCGCCTTTGTGCAGAGCTAGCCGGACCGCGACACGAAAGAGAGGTTCATCATGACCATTGTTGTCATCGGCGGGACGGGCCTGATCGGGTCCAAGCTCGTCGAGAACTTGCGCGCCCGCGGTCACCAGGCCGTGCCCGCGTCACCCGACACCGGCGTCAACAGCATCACGGGTGAGGGCCTTGCCGAGGCGCTCGCCGGAGCGGAGGTCGTCGTCGACGTGTCGAACGCACCCTCTTGGGAAGACTCGGCTGTGCTCGAGTTCTTCGAAACCTCGACCCGCAACATCCTCGACGCGGAGGCAGCTGCCGGCGTGGGATATCACGTGGCTCTGTCGATCGTCGGCACGGAACGGATCAGCGACAGCGGCTACATCACCGCGAAGCTCGCGCAAGAGAAGCTGGTCGAGAACTCGGCAATCCCGTACACGATCGTCCATGCCACCCAGTTCTTCGAGTTCGCGACGCGGATCGCCGAAGAGGCGACTGATGGCGACGTCGTCAAGGTTCCCCCAGTGCTCATCCAGCCGATGGCCGCGGACGATGTCGCCGCCGCAGTCTGCAAGGTCGCGCTCGAAGCGCCGCTGAACACGACGGTCGAGATCGGCGGACCGGAGCCAATAAAGTTCGAAGACTTCGTTCGACAGGGCCTGCGCGGCGTAGGCGATCAGCGCGTCGTGGTCGCCGACCCCGACGCGCGGTACTTCGGGGCCCGACTGAGTGAGCGCGCGCTCGTACCGGGTGCCGGTGCTCGACTCGCGGCGACCCGATTCCAGGACTGGCTGACGCAACGCTCGCAAGGGAGGTGAGCTTGTCCACCGACGGCATTGCCCTGCCCGTGCCCAAGGAGATCGACGAGACGCGATCCATGGAGCTTCGTCACCTCTCGACCAACGCGATGCTGCGAGGTCGTCCGAGCGGCTCCGAGCAGTGTGAGAGCTGTCTCTACTACCTCGAGAACACCGCCGACGTCTCGTACTGCTGGCACCCAAAGCTGCGCATCCTCGTCGGTGCGCAGTGGTGGTGTCAGTGGTGGGAGCAAGGATCGGAGACGTAGCCACCCCGAGTGACCCGCAGCTGAGTCGAGCTACCCTTTTCGGGGGCGAGGACAACCGAACCGCGAGAGGGCTTGCGCGTTGGTTGCACCTCGGAAAGCGCCGACTCTCGGCGCCGAGCTTCTCGGTCGGCGCAGCGAGTGCGCGCAGCTCGATCAGCTGCTGCACGATGTTCACGCCGGTCAAAGCCGGGTGCTGGTAGTACGCGGCGAAGCCGGCATCGGCAAGACCGCTCTCGTGGACTATCTCGTTGCGAAGGCGGTGGGCTTCCGCGTCGCCCGAGCGGCAGGTGTCGAGTCGGAGATGGAGTTCGCGTTCGCGGGGTTGCATCAGCTCTGCGCACCCATGCTCGACCGTTTGGGGTCGCTGCCTGCAGCCCAAGGGGACGCGCTCCGGACGGCGCTCGGCCTCGGTACCGGGGATGCACCCGATCGCTTCCTGGTGGGTCTCGGCGTGCTCGGGTTGCTTTCCGAGATCGCCGAGGAGCGGCCGCTCGTCTGCGTGATCGATGACGCGCAGTGGCTCGATCGGGCCTCCGCGCAGATCATCGCGTTCGTTGCACGCCGCCTCTTGGCGGACCCGGTCGGCCTCGTGCTCTCAGTCCGCGAGCCGAGCAGGGAGGACGAGTTCGCAGAGCTTCCCAGCCGAGTCGTCGAGGGCCTCGCTGACGACGATGCCCGCCTGTTGCTCGACACGGTGATCCCTGGACGACTCGACGAGCCCGTGCGGAACCGCATCGTCGCCGAGACACACGGCAACCCGCTCGCGCTCCTCGAGCTACCGGCAGATTTGACCTCCGCGGAGCTGGCCGGCGGGTTCGCGCTTCCGGATGCCAGGCCTGTTGCGAGCCGCATAGAACAGAGCTTCCGGCGACGGGTCCAGTCGCTGCCGCCGGACACGCAGCAACTGCTCCTCACGGCGGCAGCCGAAACGCTGGGCGACGTGGCATTGCTCTGGCGCGCGGCCGGACAGCTCGGGATCGGAGCTGACGCGGCCGCGCCGGCTGTGGCGGCCGGCCTCGTCGAGCTAGGTACTCGGGCGCGTTTCCGACATCCACTCGTGCGCTCGGCGGTGTATCGCGCCGCGGACCTACGCGACCGACAGGTGATACACCGCGCGCTCGCAGACGCGACCGATCCGCATGTCGATCCCGATCGACGAGCGTGGCACCGGGCACACGCCGCAGTAGCACCCGACGAGGCAGTGGCGAACGAGCTCGAGCAGTCGGCTGACCGGGCACGGGGTCGAGGTGGCGTCGCTGCAGCAGCAGCGTTTCTCCAGCGCGCAACAGAGTTGACGCCCGATCCGGCACGGCGCGGCGCCCGCGCGCTCGCTGCGGCTGAGGCCAAGCTCGACGCCGCGGCACCCGGAAGTGCGAGCGAGCTTCTCGAGATGGCGGAGCTCTGCCCGTTGAACGCAATCCAGCGCGCACGCCTCGCGCGGCTGCGCGCGCAGATTCTGTTTGCCCGCAGGCGCGGGAGTGATGCACCGTCACTGCTGCTGGAC
>DATBHZ010000180.1:0-6959 GCA_036557185.1 Acidimicrobiia bacterium
GCGAGGTACCACGCAACACCACCGAGGACGATGGCGTCGGAGACGCGGTCGGTGACCGAGTCGAAGAACGCTCCGCGGGGGCTCGCCTGCCCGCTGTTGCGCGCCACCGAGCCGTCGAGCAGATCGATGAGCCCGCTCGCCGAGAGGCCGATCACGGCGAGCTTGAGGTGGCCGCTCGCGATCAGCAGCGCGGTGACGACCGAAGCGAGCAGCCCCACCACGGTGAGCACGTCGGCAGAGATGCCGACCCGCTCCAAGGCCCGGCCTGTCGGTGCGAGCGCCCGCGACACTGCGCCACGGGCACGTCCGTCGAGCATCTTGGCTCCGAGTTCCCTTCGTTCCTGCTCGCGATTGTGCAACAACGGTACCACCCACCACGCCGGCTCTCAGGGCGTTCCACACTCGAAGGGCTCGCGGCGGCACCCATAGAATCGGCCTCGCCGCCGCCGGACCGGGGGGTCTCGAAGGTGAACGTCGTACCGACCGCGAAGATCCGCAACGTCGTGCTCGTCGGGCATGGCGGCGCCGGCAAGACGACCCTCGCCGAGGCGATGCTCTTCGCGGCCGGAGCGATCCCGCGCATGGGTCGTGTCGAGGACGGCTCAACGGTCTGCGACTTCGATCCCGAGGAGGCGCGCCGCGGGATCTCGGTGTCACTGTCCCTTGCTCCGTTCGAGCTCGACGGGACGAAGGTGAACGTGATGGACGCGCCCGGCTATGCCGACTTCGTCGGTGACGTCACGGCCGCGATCCGAGTGGCGGACCTCGCCGTCTTCGTCGTGAGCGCCGTCGAAGGCGTCGAGGTGCAGACCGAGGTGGCGTGGCGGCTCGCCGAGGAGCGAGGGATCCCCCGGGTCATCTTCGTCAACAAGCTGGATCGCGAGCGCTCCTCGTTCGAGCGGACGCTCGACGAGCTGAAGGAGCGCTTCGGCGCAGGCGTGGCGCCGCTCGAGCTCCCGATCGGGAGCGAGACCGAATTTCGCGGCGTGATCGACCTGCTCACCGACACCGCGGTCAACTACGACGGCAAGTCACCCGTGGGCAACGAGACCGCGATCCCCGACGATCTCGCCGCACAGGAGCATTCGGTCCACGACGCGTTGATCGAGGGCATCGTCGTCGCCGACGACGACCTGATGGAGCGCTATCTCGCCGACGAGACGATCGACCCGAAGGAGCTCGGTCAGGCGCTCGCCAAGGGCATCGACGAGGCCACGGTGTTCCCTGTCCTGTGCGGCAGCGCCACTCAGCTCATCGGCATCGACCGCTTGTCGCGCTTCATCGTCGACGAAGGTCCGGCGCCGCACGTGCACGGCGACGACCGCGCTGCCGCCGTCTTCGTGTTCAAGACGATCGTCGACCCGTACGTGGGCAGGGTGAACCTCTTCAAGGTCCTCCAGGGAATCGTCAAGACCGATACCAACCTGCTCAACGGCCGCACGATGACCGACGAGCGGCTGCACCAGATCTCGGTGATGCGCGGCAAGGAGCAGGAGCCCGCGACGGAGCTGCACGCAGGCGACATTGCAGCGGTCGCGAAGCTCAGCGACACCACCACGGGCGACGTGCTCGCGGTGCGTGGCGCCTCCGTCGAGGTCGAGCCGTTCGACGCGCCCGCGCCGGTGTTGCGAACCGCCATCCACGCGAAGTCGAAGGGCGACGAGGACAAGCTCGCGAACGCGCTGCACCGTCTCGCCGACGAGGACCCGGCGCTGCGCGTCGAGCGTGATCCGGAGACCCACCAGACGCTGCTCGCGGGCATGGGCGAGACGCATCTCTCGATCGCCCTGGAGCGTCTCGCCCGGAAGTTCGGCGTCGAGGTCGAGACCGAGGACGTCAAGGTTCCTTACCGAGAGACCATCACCACCACCGCGGAGGCCGAGGGCAAGTACAAGAAGCAGACCGGAGGGCACGGCCAGTTCGGGATCGCGTTCCTACGCGTCGAGCCCCTCGAGCGCGGCGGCGACTTCGAGTGGGTCGACGCCATCGTCGGCGGCGCGATCCCACGCAACCTGATCCCGGCCGTCGAGAAAGGCGTGCGTGAGGTCATGAGCCAGGGCGGCGTGTTCGGCTACCCGGTGGTCGACGTGCGTGTCACGTGCTTCGACGGCAAGTACCACTCGGTCGACTCGTCGGAGATGAGCTTCAAGATGGCGGCTTCGATCGGCTTCAAGGAGGCGATGGCGAAGGCGGGGCCGATCCTGCTCGAGCCGATCAGCGAGCTTGTGGTCACCGCACCGGAGGTCAGCCAGGGAGACCTCATGGGCGACCTCAACTCGAAGCGGGGCCGCATCCAGGGCTCGAGCGCGGTCGGGAACGGCGAGGTCGAGATCGTCGCGCTCGTACCGACCTCCGAGATCCTGCGGTACGCGATCGACCTCCGCTCGATCACCGGCGGGCGCGGCCGCTTCACGGCGAAGCACTCCCACTACGACCCGGTGCCCGCACATCTCGCGGAGAAGCTCAGCGCACTCGCGTCGGCGTAGCCCGGGGCGGGTTCAGTCTGATGCTGGAATTGCCGATGCAGTGGACATGCTGCACAAAATCGACGAAAGCATCGACCAGCTCGCCGAGAAGCACTCGGTGCGGTACCTGGGCTTCGTCGCCGTGTTCATGACGCTGCTGTTCGTGTTCATGCTCTACCGCACGGCGACCGCATCCGGCGCGTGGCTGGTGATCAACCCGGTGGTCGCGGCACTCTGCGCCTTCAGCGCCGTGGTGACCACGATCGCTTTTCGGCGCAAGCTCTCCGGTGGGGGCAAAGACACCAGTCTGGCGTGACCCTCCAGCGGCATCGTCAGGCGCTCAGCCGAAGCGCATGGCGGTAACCGCTGCGGACTCGTCGGTTGCGGTTCGGAGACCCGTCACCTCGAGCTTCCAATTGCCCGAGAACGGGATGAGCACGTTCGCTGCGTAGCGGCCGTTGGTCAGTGGTGCGAATGCGAGCGGGATCGGCGCCACTTTTCCGGGGAGCCAGATCCGAGCCTTGACCTGCAGGAGCGGAGGTGACCCGCGCGTGAGCTGCGGCGCCACCACGATGGTGTTGTTGCCCGGAAGCGCGGGCTGAGCGGCAACGCCGAACCGCATCGGCGGCGCGGACAGGTGCACGGTCACGGTACGCGGCGTGGCGGCGGCCGCTTCACGAGCAGGCTGCGAGTTCACGAGCGCCGCGGTGATGGCGAGAATGACGATTGCGAGGCCTGCCTCGACCCAGACCCCGTTTCGGAGCTCCCGCGCGTCGTCCGGCTCGGCTTCGCGACGTGCCGCACCGGGGCCGAGCGCAACCCTGAGTGCCGGGACGAGGCGGTCCCGGAGCACGTCACGGCTCGCGTATGCGGCGACCACCAACGCGCAGACCACGATGATCTTCGCGACCAGCAAGTGCCCATAGGTGGTCTGCCACAGCGACGCCCACGTCCCGGTCTGGCGCCATGCCTGCGCGGTTCCGGACAGCGCGAGAACCACGATCGCGGGGAGTGCCAGCTTCGAGAACCGCGCCGTCGCCCGAGCTGCTCCCCAGAGCTCGAACGGATCGCGCAGGCCGACGGCCAGAACGGCGAGTCCTCCGAGCCACAACGCCGCGGCCGCGACGTGCGCGAGGTCTGCGACAAAGCCGACCGGGACGAGATATCCCGTGTCACCGTGTCCGGCAAAGGTGAACGTCAGACACCCCGCGATCGCGGCACCGACGAATCCGATGTCGACCATGACCGATCGGGCGCCGACGGTCCTGCTCCTCAGACGGGCAAGGCCGTACACGACCAGCGCGAGCGCGCCACGCGCCAGCCATGCCTCGCCGAACCGCGTATGGGTGACCGCGCGCAGCTGTGACCCGTCGAACAGTCCGGCGAAGCCGTTCCCGCGCACGTACGCGGCCTGGAAGGCGATGCCGAGCAGCGAGGTGACGACGACCACCCCGAGAGCGACGAGGAGCAGCCACATCACGTCACGGCGCTCCCGAGCGTCCGGCCAGCACCGGCACACGAAGGCGAGGCCGCCCACGAGCACGAGAAAACCGAGGAAGGCGAGAGCCCGTACGGCGCCGAACGCGACTCCTACCGCCGGATCACTGTGGGCGGTCAGCAAGCCCTGTGCGCTCGCGGCGCTCGAGGCGGCGGCGCCCACCCCGAAGCTGAACGCGCCCTGGACCGGGTGCGAGTCGGCCGAGACGACGCGCCACGTCACGACGTAGGTGCCGTTGGGGAGGTGCGGAAGCGACGCGGTGACGACCGAATCCGGTGTGCCCTGGCGGACGTCGCTGACGTTGACCGCATGCCCCTTGCCGTCGAAGACCTGCACCGAGTCCGAGTTCACGACCACGCCTTCGTCGAAGCGCAGTGTGATCGACTTCGGCGGCGAGCCGGCCGGCAGGGCCGAGCCTTCGACAGGCGTCGTGCTCTCCAAGGTCGCGTGCGCCGACGCGGGTGCTGCGAGCGCTCCCACCACGACGAATGCTCCGACGAGCACCACGACAAGACGCCGGATTGCACGGCGTCCGGTTGGATTCACTCGGTGCCCTGTGGCGGCCGGCGCACCTAGCCGCGGGTGCTCGACCGGTCCGTCACTCCGAACCATCGCGACACACCGTGGCACGGGTGCCGATCTTCGACTCGTCGATGGTGTTGTACGTGCCGTCCGTGCAGGTGACCGCCGGGTTCAGGTGGGCGAACACGCCCTGGCTGTCCTCGTATCCCGGCACGACCCACACGTGCAGCAGCGGCCCGGTTGCCTTGATCAGATTGCCGCCCACCGCGTTGCACTGCGCGGCCGTGACATCGCGGTCGGCGCCGAGCGGAGTGTCGATTCCCCCGCGGACTCCCTTGATGCAGATGTTGGTGTGGTGGTGCCACACGTCGTTGGGGCCGATGAAGCCGGCCGGGTCCTGAACGTTGGCCGAGTAGAAGAGTCCTGCAATCGGCGAGTCCGGCTTCGTGCCGTCGTAGATCCAAGCCAGCGGGTGGCGGATCTGATCGTCCGTCATGCGACCGGCGCCGGGTCCGTTGAGATAGTTCTGGTACGCGATCATGTGGGTGCCGAGTCCCGGCGAGAACGGTCCCGCGCGATGCAGGCCGGCCCTCTCGGCGTCCGCGAGCGTCGGGTACTGCAAGGCGGTCTCACGAGCGAGGTTCATCTCGCGCGAGAGCTCCCGGCGGTCGCTGACGCTCATCGGAAGCTCGAACCCGTGGTTGTGCTGGACGCCGTTCTCGAGCTTCGAGAACCCCCGGTCGTCGACCGGCGTCTGGGCAGCTTCAGCAGCGCTCGAGATCTGCGCCGGTGTCACGAGTGGCTTCTGCGTCGAGGTCGAACCGGAGCTCGTGCTCTGCCCGACGAGAAACCCGATCCCGACTGCGACGATCACCGCGATCACGGGGAGGCGCCGACGAATGATCCCGGGGCCCCGGTTGCCCGTCGCCGGCGGGCGGTCGGGTGCTTCGGTGATGCGAAGATCCCGGCTCGCGATCTCCCGACTCTCAGTCGCAGTCATGACGGCTCCCCCCGGAGATGCGTCGGTTCGCCCGGGAAGGATAGGCCGATGCGCTCGACCGCGTGAAGACCGTGCTTTGCCCTGACACGCGGAAGGGCCGCCCCGAAGGGCGGCCCTTTCCGATGGAGCTGCTGACAGGGGGGCTGTCAGTTGGTGCTGTTCGGCTACTGGCCGAGCGCGAAGCTCGAGCCCGCCGCGCTGCTGCCGAGGATCGGAGACAGCGTGGTCGCACCGCCGCCGCCGAGTGCCATCAACGGCACACCACTCGTCGGTGGGATCTCGCCAACGGCCGAGCCTGCAAGGCACTTCACCAGCGTGTTGAGGGCGAAGTTGTCGTCCACCGAGTAGCCCGAGTTGAAGAAGTTGTCGTCGCTGTGGTTCGCACCGTCGGCGGTCGGGTTGTTGGTCCCGTCACCTTCGGGGTCGGTCCCCTTGACGGCCGGGCTCTCCCAGTAGGTGCCGGTCTCGACCGCGCCCACCGAGAGGCCCTTCGCCACGAGGCCCGACACGTCGACAACGTCGAGCGCTGAGGGGTCGAAGCCCTGGATCGTGATGTAGGCCTGGATCTGCCACTTCTTCCCCAGGTTGTTGAGCTGCGTCGTGACGCTGCTCGTCGTCTGCTTGCCGGTCAGCGGGTACCCGACCTCATCCGACTGACAGGAGAAGGTACCGATGAGCTTGGTCGCAACCGCTCCGACCGAGATCGACGCCGGAGGCGCACCGTTCAGAGCGGTGTCCTGCGCGTTCTCCACCATGTTGTTGCAGGTGCCGCCGATGGCTGCCTTCGTCGTGACGTCCTTCGCAACCGACGTCGTGATCGTGACGTTCTGCTCGGCGTCGGTGAGCGCCGGGTTGATCTTCCCGAGCAGCAGCGCACCGGTGCACGTTCCGGCCGGAGTCGGTGCTGCGCTGGCCGCTGGCGCGGTCATCGCAATCATGCCGCCCGCCATCGCCACAGCTCCGGCGACCGCAAGCACGCGCGTCTTCCAATTCACGTGTTCGTCTCCTGTCTCGTCCAATGACTGTCAGTGGTCCGATACCAAGCCCGGGCTGACCGAATTGCCCGATGACAAGAGAGGCTCTGCTTCCGCAGCGATACCTGGCGAGCACATGCCACACCGCGACCCGCACCCAACGGTCATCCCGTTGCCCCCCATGTCGCGCCGAGTGGAGCGTCGCGAGCCGAACATGAGCGCCAGAGACGCTTGCCCCCGCAAGACGCCGCTCCTACCGACCGGTCGGTCCAATGTCTAGGACACCCGCCGGTGGCCGTCAAGGATCTGGTGACGAGAACCCGCGGCCCGCCCTACCGCTCTGACCTGCGGAAACTCACAACCCGAACTCGCTCCAATCTTCCGGGTTGTGCTCCGTGTACTCGCCCATCACCGATCCGTCGATGGCGTCGCACTCGACGAGGCCTCGCAGGCTCGGAGGCTCGTCCGCGCTGTAGAGCAGGATGCGCCATGCCGGCCGG
>DATBHZ010000181.1:0-25195 GCA_036557185.1 Acidimicrobiia bacterium
GGAGAACAGCGGTGAGCTGATCCCGCTCGACATCCACGTGGGCGACTCCGTCGTCTACTCCAAGTACGGCGGCACCGAGATCACGGTCGACGGCGAGGAGCTCCTCATCCTCTCCGGCCGCGACGTGCTCGCCAAGCTCGACAGCGGCAAGAAGAAGAAGTAGCGCGCGCAGCGAGCGCCCGCGAGCCGGGTATCCCGGCGAGCAGCGAGCGCGCCGTCAAGCAGCGCTGCGCGGTCTCAGCGGCCCGAGCTCGCGTCACGGGCCACCTGCTTGGCCCACGTGTAGTCGGCCTTGCCGTTGGGGCCGCGCACGACCCTGTCGACGATCACGACCTGCTTGGGCCGCTTGAAACCCGCGAGGTGCTCTCGCACCGAGCCGGCGACCTCTGCTCCCGTTGCGGAGGCCCCGTCCTGCAGCTCCACCACGGCCGCGACGGCTTCGCCGAACTTCTCGTCCGGGATGCCGACGACCAGCGCGTCCTGCACCGAAGGATGCAGCTTCAGCGCCTCCTCGACCTCCTCGGGAAAGACCTTCTCTCCGCCGGTGTTGATGGAGACGCTGCCGCGGCCGAGCAGCTCGATCGTTCCGTCTGCTTCGATGCGCGCCCAGTCGCCCGGGATCGAGTAGCGCTTCGTTCCGATCTCGCGGAACGTCGCTGCGGTCTTGTCGGGATCCTTGTAGTACCCGATCGGGAGCGGGCCTCCGAGCGCGAGCAGCCCGATCTCGCCCGAACCCGGCTCGACCTCGCGGCCGTCCTCGGTGACGACGGTCGTGTACTCACCCAGCCGGAACTTCGCGGTTGTCGCCTCGACTCCGGGGATGCTCACTTGGTTCGCGAAGCCTGCGCCCTCGGACGAGCCGAGCGAGTCGAGACACACGAACTGGCCCCGCGCCATCAGATCCTGCTTGACCTCGGCCGACCACATGACGCCCGAGGAGATGATGACACGCAACGTCGAGAGGTCGTACGGCTCGCTGCGACCTTCGGCCGCTTCGAGCGCGCGCACCATCGGCTTGCCGAACGCGTCGCCCACGATCGCCATCTGGGAGACGTCGTGTCGCGCCACCGTGCGCCAGAGCTCGTCGGCGTCGAACGTGCGTCCCTCGAGCGTGACGACCGTCCCGCCCGTCGTCAGCGCCTGCACCGATGTCATGAAACCGGTGCCGTGCATGAGTGGTGAGGCCGGAAGATGGACGGGGCGGTTGTTCGCCTCCGCCACAGCTGCTGCGGCTGCCGGTGTGCCCTCGGGCCCGTCGGGCAACGGCACTCCCGAGATCGCGTAGATCGCCGGCATGAGCGCGCGCACGAAATCGTCGTTGCGCCACATGACACCCTTGGGCATGCCGGTCGTGCCTCCGGTGTAGAGGATGTACAGGTCGTCTCCCGACTTCTCGACGATCGGCGCCGGCTCGTGCGATTCGACGAGATCCTCGTAACGGAGCGCGCCGTCGAGCAGTGGTGCGCCGTCGTCCACCTGGACGACCGCCCGGAGCGTCGGGATCCGGCTGCGAACCTTCTCCACCTGCTCCCCGAGCGAGCCGTGGAACAACAGGATCTCGGTGTCCGAGTTCTCGAGCAGGTAGGCCAGCTCGTCCTCCAGGTACCGGTAGTTGACGTTGACCGGAGCACCGCGATGCTTCCAGGTCGCGAACACGCCCTCGAGGTACTCGATCGAGTTGTACAGGTAGCTGGCGATCTTGCTCCCGGTCCCGGCGCCGAGCGCCTCGAAGGCTGCCGACAGCCGCGCCGAGCGGTCCGCCCACTCGCCCCAAGACCGGGTGCGGTCACCTTGCACGAGCGCGGGAAAGTCTGGCTGGGCGTCGGCGATCTGCTCCCAGCAAGTCGCGTAGTTCCAGTCCGTCATTCGTCGTCCCCCGTGCCTCTCGCCCGGCGTCCGCCGGATGCGGTCTCGGTAGTCTGCCCGCGTGGGCGGACGCGGGGGGAAGCAGCGCATCCCGCGCCCGGCGGAGCACAGACCGGGCGGCCCGGCGCCGTGGGCTGCCCTGGATCCGGAGCAACGGCGGTTCACGGTCGACGAGGTGGTCGACCGCCTGCGCGCGCTCCCTGCTCCGCTGCCCTCCGAGCTGGCGGCGCCCGATCAGGTGGAGGCGGCGGTCCTGCTGCCGCTCGTCGACCTGGACGGAGAGGCCGGGCTGGTGCTCACCAAGCGCCCGGAGACGATGCCCTCCCACCGTGGCGAGATCGCCTTCCCGGGCGGCAAGCGCGAGCCCTGGGACCTCGATCTCCGGGCCGCGGCGCTGCGCGAGGCGGAGGAGGAGATCGCGCTCGCCCCGGGCGACGTTCGGATCGTCGCCGAGCTCGACACCATCTCGACGGTCGCGTCGTCGTTCTCGATCACGCCGTTCGTCGGTGTCGTGCGCGGCGAGGCACAGCTGCGTGCACACCCGCTCGAGGTGGTTGCCGTCCTCTCCGCGACGTTCACCGATCTGCTCGCGCCCGAGACGTTCCGCAGTGAGGAGTGGCGGCTCTGGGGCGAGTGGCGCACCATGTACTTCTTCGATCTTCCCGGGGAGACGGTCTGGGGAGCGACCGCTCGGATCCTCGGCAGGCTGCTCGAGTTCCTCGCAGCGGGACGCTCCCTGCGCGGGTCCGGCCGGTAGACTCGGGGGCTTCCAGCGGACGAGCCACGAAGGAGCCCATCGGGTGGAAGTCGAGATCGGGATCGGAAAGTCCGGACGACGTGCCTACGGGTTCGACGACATCGCGATCGTGCCCAGCCGCCGCACGAGGGATCCCGAGGACATCGACATCTCCTGGGAGATCGACGCGTTCAAGTTCGAGCTGCCGCTCGTCGCGTCGGCGATGGACGGAGCCGTCTCACCCAGGACCGCGATCGAGGTTGGCCGCCTCGGTGGGCTCGCCTGCCTGAACCTCGAAGGTCTGTGGACGCGCTACGAGGACACGGACGCGGTGTTCGACGAGATCGCCGGACTCGACGCCGACAAGGCGACGCGCCGGATGCAGGAGCTCTACCAGGAGCCGATCAAGGAGGACCTGATCGGCGAGCGCATCCGCGAGATCAAGGACGCCGGCGTCACGGCGTGCGGCTCGCTCACCCCGCAGCGGGTCGAGCAGTACTCCCAGCACGTGCTCGACGCGGAGCTCGACATCCTCGTCGTCCAGGGCACGGTCGTGTCGGCCGAGCACGTCTCGAAGGACGCCGATCGGCAGCCGCTCAACCTCAAGAAGTTCATTCGTGAGTTCGACCTGCCCGTGATCGTGGGCGGGTGCGCGTCGTACTCGACGGCGTTGCACCTCATGCGCACGGGGGCGGTGGGCGTGCTCGTCGGTGTCGGGCCCGGGCACGCCTGCACGAGCCGGGGCGTCCTCGGTATCGGTGTCCCACAGGCGACGGCGATCGCCGATGCCGCGGGTGCGCGCATCCGGCACCTCGACGAGACCGGTGTCTACGTGCATGTCATCGCCGACGGCGGGATGCGCACAGGCGGCGACGTCGCGAAGGCGATCGCCTGCGGTGCCGACGCGGTCATGATCGGGTCACCGCTCGCAGGTGCGTACGAGGCTCCCGGCCGCGGCTACCACTGGGGGATGGCGACCTTCCACCCCACCCTGCCGCGCGGTGCGCGCGTCTACGCGGGACAGAAGGGCTCGCTCGCGGAGATCCTCGTCGGGCCGGCCCACGAGAACGACGGCACGCTCAACCTGTTCGGTGCGCTGCGGACCTCGATGGCGACGACCGGCTACGAGACGCTCAAGGAGTTCCAGAAGGCCGAGGTCATGGTCGCGCCGTCGTTGCAGACCGAGGGTAAGACCCTCCAGCGCGCGCAACACATCGGCATGGGGCGTTGAGCCGGACGCACGACGCACCTTCCAACCGCGACGCCGCGCGCGACAAGGTTCTCGTTGTCGACCTCGGTGCGCAGTACGCGCAGCTGATCGCTCGGCGTGTGCGCGAAGCGCACGTCTACTCGGAGATCGTGCCGCGCTCGATGCCGGTCGACGAGATGCTGGCGCTCGGGCCGAAGGCCATCATCCTCTCGGGCGGACCGGCTTCCGTGCACGTCGAGGACGCGCCCGACATCGACGCGTCGATCTACGACTCCGGGGTGCCCGTCCTCGGCATCTGTTACGGGGCGCAGCTCGTGGCGCGGGACCTCGGTGGCGAGGTCGCCCGCACGGGGCGCGGTGAGTACGGCCGCACCACCTTCTCGGTGAGCGAGGCGGCACCGCTGTTCCGCGGCCAGGCCGCGGAGTCGACCGTGTGGATGAGCCACTTCGACACCATCACGCGTGCGCCCGAGGGCTTCCGTGTGTTCGGTTCGACACCCGACACACCGGTCGCGGCCTTCGGCGATCGCGATCGGCGCGTGTACGGGGTGCAGTTCCATCCGGAGGTGCAGCACACCGAGCACGGCGGCGAGATCCTCAAGTCGTTCCTCTTCGACGTCGCCGACTGCCTCCCGACGTGGACGAACGTCTCGATCATCGAGCAGGCCGTCGACGAGATCCGCGCGCAGGTCGGGAGCGAGCGCGTCATCTGCGGGCTCTCCGGGGGCGTCGACTCCGCGGTTGCCGCCGCCCTCGTGCACAAGGCCGTCGGCGACCAGCTCACGTGCGTCTTCGTCGACACCGGCCTGTTGCGGCTCGGCGAGGCGGAGCAGGTCGAGGAGACCTTCCGGCGCCAGTTCCACGTCGATCTCGTGCACGTCAAGGCGGCCGATCGGTTCTTCGACGCGCTCGACGACGTGATCGAGCCGGAGCGCAAGCGCAAGATCATCGGCGAGACCTTCATCCGCATCTTCGAAGAGGTCGCGCGTGAGCACGACTCGGCGCGCTTCCTCGTGCAGGGGACGCTCTATCCAGACATCGTCGAGTCGGGCGGCGGGGACAACGCCGTCATCAAGAGCCACCACAATGTCGGCGGTCTGCCGGACGACATGGATTTCGAGCTCGTCGAGCCGCTCCGCCACCTCTTCAAGGACGAGGTGCGCGCCGTGGGCGAGGAGCTCGGGCTACCCGAGGAGATCGTCTGGCGCCAGCCCTTCCCGGGCCCCGGCCTCGGCGTGCGCATCATCGGCACGGTGACGCGTGAGCGTGTCGAGATCCTGGCGCAGGCCGATGCGATCGTCGTCGAGGAGATTCGCCGCGCAGGGCTGTACCGCGAGATCTGGCAAAGCTTCGCGGTGCTGCCGGCGGTGCGGACTGTCGGTGTCATGGGAGACGACCGCACCTACGCCTACCCGATCGTGATCCGCGCCGTGACCTCCGACGACGCGATGACGGCCGATTGGGCGCGCCTGCCGTACGACGTGCTGGAGCGGATCTCGTCACGCGTGATCAACGAGGTCCCCGGCGTGAACCGCGTCACCTACGACATCACCACCAAGCCACCTGGAACGATCGAGTGGGAGTGAGGACAGGAGCCACGACTACCTGCGACAATCTCGCCGAAACCGTTGCCATGACAACGGTTTCGGCAAGAAAGTCGATGTGCGGGGTCGGGGACCGTGAAGTGAGGAGCAAGAGCGAATGAGCGGGGAATTGCACGAGACGGCCAAGGCGCTGGTCGCGCCGGGGAAGGGGATCCTGGCGGCCGACGAGAGCAGCGGGACGATCAAGAAGCGGTTCGACTCGATCGACGTCGAATCCACCGAGGCGAACCGCCGGGACTACCGGGAGATGCTCTTCCGCGCACCCGGTGCGGGCGACTGCATCAGCGGCGTGATCCTGTTCGACGAGACCATCCGCCAGAAGGCGGCCGACGGCACACCGCTCGTCACGGTGCTCGAGCGCGCGGGTGTGATCCCGGGGATCAAGGTTGACCAGGGTGCCAAGCCGCTCGCGGGCGCAGAAGGCGAGACCGTCACGGAAGGGCTCGACGGCCTGCGCGAGCGGCTCGCCGCGTACCGCGAGCTGGGCGCACGGTTCGCGAAGTGGCGCGCGACCTACTCGATCACGAGCACACTTCCGTCGCACTACTGCATCGACGTCAACGCGCACGCGCTCGCTCGGTACGCGGCGCTCTGCCAGGAGGCGGAGATCGTCCCGATCGTGGAGCCCGAGGTCCTCATGGACGGCGCGCACACGATCGAGCGTTGCGACGAGGTCACCGCCGCGGTGCTCGAAGCCGTCTTCCACGAGCTGTACGAACAGCGCCTCGATCTCGAAGGGCTCCTCCTGAAGCCCAACATGGTGCTCTCGGGCAAGGACTGCCCGCAGCAGGCGTCGGTCGAGGAAGTCGCCATCGCGACGGTGCGCAACTTCCGGCGCACGGTTCCGGCAGCGGTCCCGGGCATCGTGTTCCTGAGCGGCGGACAGAGCGACGAGGACGCGACCGCGCACCTGAGCGCGATGAACCGGCTCGGGCCGCACCCTTGGGAGCTGAGCTTCTCGTACGGCCGCGCCCTGCAGGCTCCTGCGCTCAAGGCGTGGAAGGGCGAGTCCACGAACGCGGCGGCTGGCGCGGACGCTTTTCTGCACCGGGCCAGGCTCAACAGCGCAGCGCGCGATGGCTCGTACACATCTGCGATGGAGCGCACCGCGTCCTGACTTTCCGACCGCGCTCCGTGAGCCTCCCGCGGGCCTCGCAGCAGCGCTGACCTGCGGCCTCTCGGAGAATTCTCAGGTGGGGACCGGTAGCCTGACGGGCCTCGTGGAGCGCATCGAGTCTTCGCACAGCATCTGGTTGTTCGACACGGACCGCCACGTCTTCCGCAGGGTCCCGCGCGGCACGAGCGAGGATTCGCTCGCGCTCGACTCGGACTGGGAGCCGTACTTCGGTTTGGAGATCGACGACGACACCGGCGCGTTCACCGTCCAGCTCAACGAGGAAGGCACGCGCTTGCTCCGGGCGTTCCGCGACTCCAACGGTCCGGGCGGTGACTCCACCACAGAGCTGCCCCTGTCCTGATCGAACACCTGTACGATCACTCCGTGGATCTTCTCGCCGGGCTCAATCCGGTGCAGCACGAAGCGGTCACTGCTCCGGACGGCCCGGTGCTCGTGGTGGCGGGCGCAGGCTCGGGCAAGACGCGGCTGCTCACGCATCGCGTGGCGTACCTCATCGCGGAGCGCGGCGTCTCCCCGTTCGAGATCCTCGCGATCACCTTCACGAACAAGGCCGCGGGGGAGATGAAGGAGCGCGTCGAGCAGCTGGTCGGCCCCGTTGCGCGGCGCATGTGGGTCTCGACCTTCCACTCGGCGTGCGTGCGCATCCTGCGGCGGGAGGCCGGCACGCTCGGTTACCGCACGTCGTTCTCGATCTACGACGAGGCCGATGCGGTACGCCTCGTCGACTACGTGCGCCGCGATCTCAACCTCGACCCGAAGCGCTTTCCGCCGAGGAAGCTCCACCACTCGATCTCCGCGCTGAAGAACGAGCTCGTCGGGCCGGACGAGGCGCGAGCCAAGGCCTCGACGCCGCATGAGGCCCGCATCGCGGAGGTCTACGCGGAGTACCAGCGACGGCTGCTCGACGCCTCGGCCACCGATTTCGACGATCTGCTGCTCCTGGTCGTCAAGCTGTTCCGTGAGCACGAGGGCGCTCTCACGCGATGGCGCTCACGGTTCGCGCATGTCCTGGTCGACGAGTTCCAGGACACGAACATGGCGCAGTGGGAGCTCGTGCGGCTGCTCACCGAGGAGCACCGCAATTGCATGGTGGTCGGCGACGCCGACCAGAGCGTGTACCAGTTCCGCGGCGCCGACTACAGGAACCTGATGCGGTTCGAGGAGGCGTTCCCCGAGGCGTCGGTGATCATCCTCGACCAGAACTACCGCTCGACGCAGCGCATCCTCGACGCGGCCAACGCGGTCATCGCGAACAACGCGGCGCGTCGGCCGAAGCACCTCTGGACCGAGCAGGTCGGGGGTGAGCTCATCGTCGGCTATCAAGCGGAGGACGAGCACGACGAAGCGTCGTTCGTCACCGGCGAGATCAACCGCCTCGTCGAGGGCGACGGCGTGCGCTTCGGCGACGTGGCGGTCTTCTACCGGACGAACGCGCAGAGCCGCGTGCTGGAGGAGTCGCTCGTGCGGTCGGGCGTCCCCTACCGCATCTACGGGGGCACGAAGTTCTACGACCGCCGGGAGGTGAAGGACGGCCTGGCGTACCTGCGCGCCCTCGTGAACCCCGACGACGAGGTCGGGTGGAAGCGGATCGTCAACGTCCCGAAGCGAGGTGTCGGCGACACGTCGGTCCGCAAGGTGGAGGCCTATGCGCAGGGCGCGTCGGTGCCCTTCCGGGAAGGCCTGCGCGCCGGCGCTGTCGCAGGAGTCTCGGGCAAGGCCCTCGGCGGCATCCGCGACCTCCTCGACGTGATGGCCGAGCTGGAGGACGTGTCGCAGCAGGGGGTCGCGCGCGTGCTCGAGACCATGCTCGAGGAGACCGGCTACCTCGCCGAGCTCGAGGCCGAGCAGACGATCGAGGCGCAGGGACGGATCGAGAACCTCGCCGAGCTCGTCGGCGTTGCGCGCGAGTTCGACGAGCGGCTCGACGCGGGCGACCTGTCCGGGCTCGCGTCGGTCACCGGCATCGAGGAGGCACCGCACGGCCTCGATCGCGTTCAGGCGTTCCTCGAGGCCGTGTCACTGGTGACCGACTTCGACGAGGTGGACGCCGAGGGATCGAACGTGACGCTCATGACCCTGCACGGCGCGAAGGGTCTCGAGTTCCCGGTCGTGTTCATGACGGGCATGGAGGACGGGATCTTCCCGCACATGCGCTCGCTCGGGGATCCGGAGGCGCTCGAGGAGGAGCGCAGGCTCTGCTACGTGGGGATCACTCGCGCCCGAGAGCGTCTGTACCTCTGCCATGCGTGGTGCCGTCAGCTCTTCGGCTCCACCGACTACTACCCGCCGAGCCGATTCCTCAACGAGATCCCCGAAGAGCTCGTCGAGCAGCTGGGCGAGGAGCAGCGCGAGCGGGGACGCGGGTTCGGCGCGCACCGCGACGCGGTCGTTGCCGCGGCCGTGGCGTCGGGCGCGCGTTCGGCCGAGACCATCGGCCTGAAGGTCGGCGACGACGTGATGCACGAGAAGTACGGCGAGGGTGTCGTGATCGACCTCATGGGCCACGGCGACAAGGCAGAAGCGCGCGTGCGGTTCGCCGACGCCGGCGAGAAGCACCTGCTGCTCGCGTGGGCCCCGCTCAGGAAGGTCGAGCGCCAGCTGCCCTGACCGGGGTCACGAGGACGGCGTGCTCGTCGTCGACGCCACGGGCGGGATCGTGCGGCGGAGATCGACGACCAGGAACCCCTTGTAGGTACCGGACTTCGGCTCCAGCGTCCGGTACTGCGCCAGCTGCGTCTTCGAGACGTGCTTGTGATGGCAGTCGATGTAGGACTTCTTCGAGCCGGCCCATCGCACCCCGCAGCTCTTCGTGCCCGGCATGGTGACCACGTACGCCGAGAACTTGTTGCCCTCCCGGTCGAGGTAGAAGCCGGTGCCGGCGCCGGTGGGGTCCGTGAAGTAGTTCGGGTCGCCGGATTTGACCGTGTCGCGCATCGTGGAGACGGTGCCGAGCGGCAGCTGCCGGTTCGGGAGCGAGATCTTCTTGCCCCGGGTCGCGACCATGAACCCTCCGGCGATCACGAGGCCGATCGCGAGGATTGCGGCGGTCGCGCCGATGAGGATGCCGGTGTCGCCACGTCTGGGGGCCATGTCACCGTCAAGGGTACGCGGAGGGCTCTGGCGTTCCCCGGTCGGGGGCGGCGCCGAAGTGCGCCGGTCGAGTAGGTCGCTGTGACCCATTCGGCACCCCGCAGGTACTGTCTCTGCACCATGCAGCGTCGCTATCGGGTGGTCATCGCGAAGCCGGGCCTCGACGGTCACGACCGCGGCGCCAAGGTCATCGCACGCGCGCTGCGCGACGCCGGGTTCGAGGTCATCTACACGGGTCTGCACCAGACGCCCGAGCAGATCGTCGAGACCACCCTCCAGGAGGACGCGGACGCCGTCGGCCTCTCGCTGCTCTCCGGGGCCCACATGACCTTGTTCCCCCGCGTGATCGAGCTGCTCCGCGAGCGGGAGCTCGGCGACGTCGTCGTCTTCGGCGGGGGGATCATCCCCGACGCCGACATCCCGGCGCTGCGGGAGATCGGGGTGGAGGGGCTCTTCACACCAGGCGCCACGCTGGCCTCGATCGCCGAGTGGCTCGAATCGACGCTCGATGCGCGGGAGGCCACGCTCACCGGCTAGAAGTCGACCCGGCGAACGCGTCAAGGAGCAACGTGGACCTCTTCGAGTACCAGGGCAAGCAGATGTTCGCGCGGTACGACATTCCCGTGTCGCCCGGCGAGGCCGTCGTCAACGTCGACGAGGCGGTCGCCGCCGCCGAGCGGCTCGGCTACCCCGTCGTCGTGAAGGCGCAGGTGCAGGTCGGCGGTCGCGGCAAGGCAGGCGGCATCAAGCTCGCGAGCAACGCCGACGAGGCACGCCGGTACGCCGGCGACATCCTCGGGATGGACATCAAGGGCCACGTTGTCGGCACCCTCTGGATCGAGCGTGCGAGCGACATCGAAGAGGAGTACTACGCGTCCTTCACCCTCGACCGGTCGGCGAAGCAGCACCTCGGCATGCTCTCGGCACAGGGCGGCGTCGAGATCGAGGAGGTCGCGGCCACGAACCCGGACGCGATCGCGAGGATCCACGTCGATCCGGTCGATGGGCTCTCCGAAGCGGCGTGCCGCGCCTGGGTCGAGTCGGCCGGCCTCAACCCCAAGGCCACCGACGGCGCCGTCGAGGTGCTGCTCAAGCTCTACCGCGCGTACACCGAGGGCGATGCGGACCTGGTCGAGATCAACCCGCTGATCCTCACGCCGGACCATCGCGTGCACGCGCTCGACGCGAAGGTGAGCCTCGACGACAACGCCGTGTTCCGCCACCCCGACTACGAGCAGTACGACGCGACGCAGGTGCGCGACGCACGTGAGCAGGCGGCGCACGAGAAGGGGCTGCAGTACGTCGGGCTCGATGGGTTCGTCGGCATCATCGCCAACGGGGCCGGCCTCGCCATGAGCACGGTCGACATCGTGAGCCAGGTCGGTGGCCGGCCGGCCAACTTCCTCGACATTGGCGGCGGTGCCAATGCAGACGTGATGGCAGGTGCCCTCGAGGTCATCAACAACGACCGCGACGTGCGCTCCATCTTCATCAACATCTTCGGCGGCATCACCAAGGGCGAAGAGGTTGCCAACGGGATCGTGCAAGCGCTCGATCGGGTCGACATCGACTCGCCCATCGTGATCCGGCTCGACGGCACCAATGCCGACGAAGGCCGTGCGATCCTCCAGCCGCACCTCTCGGACCGCCTGCAGCTGCAACCCACCATGATCGACGCCGCCCGCACGGTCGTCGCCCTCGCCGAGGAGCGGTAACGGTGAGCATCTTCGTCGACGAGACCACGAAGGTCGTCTACCAGGGGCTGACCGGATCGCAGGGCCGGTTCTACGGCCTGCTCAACCGCGACTACGGCACGAACGTCGTGGCGGGCACGAACCCGAAGAAGGCCGGGACCGACGTCGACGGGATCCCGATCTTCGCGACCGTCGCTGACGCGGTGCGCGAGACCGGCGCGAACGCTTCCTGCGTGTTCATCCCCGCGCCGGGCGTGCGCGAGGCGGTCCTCGACGCAGCCAAGGGCGGCGTGCAGCTCATCGTCGTCATCACCGAGGGGGTCCCGGCGCACGACGAAGCCTGGTTCTACAACAAGCTGCGGCGCGACCACCCCGACGTCCGGCTCCTCGGGCCGAACTGCCCGGGGATCATCAGTCCCGGCAAGGCGAACATCGGCATCACCGCGGGGCACATCGCGAAGGAAGGCGGCCCGGTCGGCATCGTGTCGCGATCGGGCACGCTCACGTACCAGGCGCTCTACGAGCTCCAGCAGCAGGACATCGGAGTGACCACGTGCGTGGGGATCGGCGGCGACCCGGTGCCGGGTACGAGCTTCATCGACTGCCTGCGCGCGTTCGAGGCCGACCCCGAGACCAAGGCCGTCATGATGATCGGGGAGATCGGTGGTGCTGCCGAGGAGGAGGCCGCCGATTTCATCAAGTCGTCGATGAGCAAGCCGGTCGTCTCCTACATCGCCGGCGTGACCGCACCTCCAGGGAAGAAGATGGGCCACGCGGGCGCCATCGTGTCGGGGGGCAAGGGCACCGCCGCGGCGAAGATGGACGCGTTGCGTGACGCGGGCGTCCGCGTCGGGCTGAACCCGACCGAGGCCGGCGAGCTGATGACCGAGGTCGTCGCCTCCCTCTGACGCTCCTGTCCGCCCCCTCCCACGACTTTCTTGCGCGGAGCGTTGCTCCAGCAACGGTTGCGGCAAGAAAGTCGGGGGGGTGGCCGGAGTAGGTTGAGGGATCATGCGTTTGGGCGTCTTGGCCTCTGGGAGCGGCACCATCCTCCAGGCCCTGCTGGACGCCGATCTGCCGATCGTCGTGGTGGTCACCGATCGTCCGTGCCCGGCAACCGAGCGGGCGACGGCTGCCGGAGTTCCCGCCGAGGTGGTCGCACGCGACAGCTTCGGACCCGAATTCGACCGCCTGAGCTACACGCACCGGGTCGTCGACGTCCTCCACCGGCACGGCGTCGAGCTGATCGCGATGGCGGGGTTCGGGACCATCCTCGACAAGCCGATCCACGACGCGTACGCCGGCCGCATCGTGAACACGCACCCGGCCCTGCTCCCAGCGTTCAAGGGATGGCACGCCGTCCAGGACGCGTTCGACGCCGGCGTGAAAGTGACCGGATGCACCGTGCACGTCGCGACCCTCGAGGTCGACGACGGCCCGATCCTCGCCCAAGAGGCCGTTCCGGTGCTGCCGGACGACACGGTCGAGACGTTGCACGAGCGCATCAAGCAAGTGGAGCGCCGGCTCTACCCGGCGGTCCTCCGTGACCTGATGAACGAGGAGCCGTAGTGCGCGCGTTGCTCTCGGTGTACGACAAGACAGGCCTGGTCGAGTTCGCGCGCGGGCTGCACGACCTCGGCGTGGAGCTCGTCTCGAGCGGGGGCACCGCTGCGGCCATCAGCGACGCGGGCATCCCGGTCACGCGTGTCGAGGACGTCACCGGCTACCCCGAGATGCTCGACGACCGCGTCAAGACGCTGCATCCTGCGATCCACGGTGGGATCCTGGCGGACCTCGGCAAGGAGTCGCACCGCGAGGATCTCGCGACGCACGGGATCGAGCCGTTCGATCTGGTCGTCAGCAACCTGTACCCGTTCGGGTCCGACCCCTCGATCGGGATGATCGACATCGGTGGCCCCGCCATGGTGCGCGCGGCGGCGAAGAACCACGCGTGGGTCGGGATCATCACCGACCCGTCGCAGTACGACCCGGTGCTCGCCGAGCTCCGCGAGCACGGCGCGCTGCCCGACGCGACGAAGCGCGCGCTCGCGACCGAGGCGTTTGCGCACACGGCCGCCTACGACGCAGCGATCCTCGATTGGCTGCAAGGTGGCGAGACACTCCCTGACCATCTCGTGATCCCGCTCGAGCGGACGCGCGAGCAGCTCCGCTACGGCGAGAACCCGCACCAGGAAGGCGCCCGCTACCGCACGGTCGGCAGCACGACCTGGTGGGACGGTCTCGTGCAGCACGGCGGCCTCGCCCTCAGCTACCTCAATCTCTACGACACCGAAGCGGCGTGGCAGCTCGCGTTCGACCTCGGTGACCAGCCGACGTGCGCCATCATCAAGCACGCCAACCCCTGCGGTGTCGCGGTCGCCCCGGACATCGCCACCGCGTACCAGCGCGCGCTCGAATGCGACGAGCGCAGCGCGTTCGGCGGCATCGTCGCGTGCAACCGGCCGATCGACGAGGCGACTGCTGCCGCGATCGTGGCCGGCCCGCAGGCCGACGTGATCATCGCCGCGGGCTACGACCCCGGAACGCTCGACGCCCTCGCCGAGCGCCGCAAGAACACCAGGCTGCTCGAGGCGCCGCCGCCGATGCCGCTCGAGCGGGAGCTGCGCCAGATCTCCGGCGGGTTCCTGGTCCAACAGGCGGCGCACTTCGCGGCCGGACGTGACGACTGGCGCGTGGTGACCAAGGCGTCACCGACCGCGGAGCAGTGGGTCGATGCAGAGCTCGCGTGGCGCGTGTGCGGGCACGTCAAGTCGAACTCGATCGTCCTCGTGAAGGACGGGCAGGCGGTCGGGATCGGGGCCGGCCAGCAGAACCGGTTCGAAGCCGGCGAGATCGCGGCGAAGAAGGCCGCCGGGCGCGCGCGGGGCGGCGCGTCCGCTTCGGACGCGTTCTATCCCTTCCCCGACGGGATCGAAGCCGCGGCCGACGCCGGCGTCGCCGTGGTGGTGCAACCCGGCGGGTCCGTGCGCGACGAGCAGTGCACCGAGCGAGCGGACGAGCTGGGGCTCGCCATGGTCTTCACGGGCGAGCGGCACTTCCTGCATTGAGCGCACTCTCACGCATCAACCGGCAGCAACGACGAGGAGCGGCCCGATGAGCGCCGTCATGATGCCCGGCGGCCCGGTGGCAGACGCCGTGTTCGCGGAGCTCGTCCCGCGGATCGAGAAGCTCATCGAGGCGGGCTGCACACCGGGGCTCGGAACCCTGCTCGTCGGAGACGACGACGCCAGCGCGCGCTACGTCGGCATGAAGCACCAGAAGGCAGCCGAGCTCGGATGCACCTCGCGCGACATCGCGCTGCCGGCGACCACCACACAGGACGATGTCACGGCAGCGGTGCACGAGCTCAACGGTGACCCCGCGGTCGACGCCATCCTCTTCCAGTACCCGCCACCGGACCACATCGATTTCGACGCCGCGTTGCTGGAGCTCGATCCCGACAAGGACGTCGACGGACTGCACCCCGTCAACATGGGGCGACTCGCGTTGATGATGCCCGGCCCGGTGCCGTGCACCCCCGCCGGCATCGAGGCACTGCTCGCGCACTACGACGTGCCGGTCGCGGGGCGGAACGTCTGCGTCCTCGGACGAGGTGCGACATTGGGTCGGCCCTTGGCGTTGCTGCTCTCGCAGAAGCGTCCGACCGCGAACGCGGCGGTGACCGTCGTGCACACCGGTGTCCCCGACTGGCCGGAGTACACGAAGCGCGCCGACATCGTGATCGCCGCGGCGGGCGTGCCGGGGATCCTCCGGCCCGAGCACATCACACCGGGGCGAGTCGTGGTCGGCGGGGGAGTGCGCTACGAAGGCCGCAAGCTGCTCCCGGACGTCGACGAGTCCTGCGAGGAGATCGCCGGGTACATCACGCCGCGTGTCGGAGGTGTCGGCCCGACGACCATCGCGATGCTGTTCGCGAACCTCGTCGCGGCCGCTGAGCGGCGGGCAGGCCGATGATCGTCGCGTGCCCGCTGTGCGCGACCGCTCACGAGGACGACGTGCGTTGCCCGTCGTGCCATCTCGACCCGGATTTCGGCCCGGCTCGCCCGAACCCGTTCCGCGGCGCGACGCTGTGGATCATGGCCGCGGTGCTCGTGGCCATCTATCTCGTCACACTGGCGATCGTTGCAATCACGAGCTGAAGGGACCCGATGGCCGAGAAGATCACGTTGACCGATGGAGTGCTGCACGTCCCCGACGACCCGATCATCCCGTACATCGAGGGTGACGGCACCGGCGTCGATATCTGGCCGGCAGCGCAGCTCGTCATGGACGCGGCGGCGCGCAAGCACGGCAAGACGATCGCGTGGAAAGAGGTGCTCGCCGGACAGAAGGCGTTCGACACCGTCGGGAGCTGGCTCCCCGACGAGACGGTCGAGACGTTCCGCGACTATCTGATCGGCATCAAGGGGCCGCTCACCACGCCCGTCGGCGGCGGGATCCGCAGCCTCAACGTCGCGCTCCGCCAGATCCTCGACCTGTACGTCTGCCTCCGCCCGGTGCGCTGGTTCAAGGGTGTCCCGAGCCCGGTGCTCCATCCGGAGAAGGTCGACATGGTCATCTTCCGGGAGAACACCGAGGACATCTACGCGGGGCTCGAGGTGGAGGAGGGCACACCGGAGGCGAAGAAGCTGATCGAGCTCCTCAAGGAGCAGATGGGCTGGGACATCCGGCCCGACAGCGGCGTCGGCATCAAGCCCGTCTCGGAGACGGGTTCCAAGCGCCTCATCCGCGCGGCGATCCAGTACGCGGTCCGGCGCAATCGCAAGAGCGTCACGCTCGTGCACAAGGGCAACATCCAGAAGTTCACCGAGGGTGCGTTCCGGAACTGGGGGTACGAGCTGACGCGCGACGAGTTCAGCGACGTCGCCGTCGGTTGGGACGACTGCGACGGCAAGCCAGGCGACAAGATCCTGGTGAAGGACAACATCGCCGACATCACGTTGCAGCAGGTGCTGACCCGTCCGGACGAGTTCGACGTGATCGCCACCACGAACCTCAACGGCGACTATCTCTCCGACGCGCTCGCGGCACAGGTCGGCGGCATCGGCATCGCGCCCGGCGGGAACATCAATTACGTGACCGGACACGGTGTGTTCGAGGCAACGCACGGCACCGCACCGAAGTACGCGGGGCTCGACAAGGTGAACCCGGGCTCATTGCTGTTGTCGGGCGTGATGATGTTCGAGCACCTCGGGTGGCAGGACGCCGCCGACGACATCGTGCGCGGGCTCGAGGCGACCATCGCCGACAAGATCGTCACCTACGACTTCGCGCGCCTCATGGAGGGCGCGACCGAGGTCAAGTGCTCCGAGTTCGCCCAGGCGATCGTCGAACGTCTGTGAGCTCGGTGCCGTGATCGCGTGATCCTCGCGGAGCTGGACGTCCGGCACACGCGGCGCCACATGCCGACGCGGCGCGTCGCGCTCGACGCGAGCTATCTGCCGATGACCGGCCAGAGCCACGGTGCGGCGCTGCTGGAGGCCGTCGTCGCCGAGAACATCTCGTCGCTCGACGAGGAGCAGCTCGACATGCTGCCGAAGTTCCTGCACAGCGCGAAGAAGGGGCTGATGGTGCCTCGCATCGCGCTGCGGTACCGGCTCCAGACCGACACGCACGGCCTCGACCGCTCGCGCCACCGGCTGCTCGACGAGCACGGATGGCTCATCATCGAGCTCGACGTCCACGGCGCGGCCGTGCCACAGGTGATCGGTGCGGTGATGGCTGCCGCCTCGATGGGCCAGAGCTCGCGCCTGCGTGCGCTGCGCGCCATCGAAGCCGCCGTGCAGGCACCGGGCGTGATCCCGGAGCCTTTCATCGTCCGCAGGCTGTTCCACGGCGTGCCCCGCGATCGCCCGCCGCTCCCCTCCGCGGGCCCGATCCCCCAGCCCGCCGACTCCGAGTGGAACGGCGTCAGCTCGGACCGTCGGTGGGCGATGGAGGTGCTCGGCTTCACGGCAGGATCGGACCTCGGACGCGACGACGTGCAGCGCCGCTTCCGGCGCTTGCTCCGTCTCGCGCACCCCGATCACGGTGCCGAATCCGTCGGCGCCGCCGATCGCATCGCCGAGCTCTCCGAGGCGCGCGCCCTGCTCCTCGACGCGGTGAGCACCTAACGAGAGCGGGGAACCAGCGTCAGTCCAGGTCAGCGAGCAGGCGGTACACGTCCTTGCGGGCCTGCACGATGACGGCCGTGGCCCGCTCGATGGTCGGTGAGTGGCGCGTCACGATGGCCTGCTTGGCGGCGAGGTCGAGGCTCTTGACCGCTTCCCAGAGCTTGCGCATGTCGGTGCGGCCCGCGCCGAGCTCCTCCCACGGCAGACCGTGCTCTGCGACGCGCGTGCCGGCCTCTTCGCGGCCCTGCGCGGTGATCTCGAACGTGCGCTTGCCGTCCGCCTCCGTGGCTGTCAGGAGCCCCTCGTCGGTCAGCATCTGTAGCGCCGGGTAGACCGAGCCGGGGCTCGGCCGCCACGCTCCTTCGCTCTTCTCCTCGAGCCGCTGCATGATCTCGTAGCCGTGACCGGGGCCGTCGGCGAGGCACACCAGCAGCGCGGTGCGGATGTCGCCGCGGCGCATGCGGCCGCGCGGACCGCCTCCGTGCCGGCCTCCGCGTCGCGCGTGCCGGCGGCGTCCTCGGTCGTCGTGCTCTCTCTCGTTCGTGTCGCTCATCCTCATGTTGGCCTTTCGGTTGGCCGGGCTCCGTCGAGCCCGGGCGTTCATCACGACTCGATCACGATATATCGCGATAGAACGCAAGTCAAGCGGGTGCACAGCCCGATCGGGAGGGCGCGGCGATCGCCCTCGGGTGGGGAGAGCGGCCGCGGAGGCCGGTAGATTCGGCCTCATGGCGAAGTCTCCCCTCCACGTCACCGTCACCGGCGCAGCGGGCCAGATCGGCTACTCGCTGCTCTTCCGGATCGCCTCCGGCCAGCTCCTCGGGGAGGACCAGCCGATCGTGCTCCGGCTCCTCGAGATCGAGCCTGCGATGTCGGCGCTGGAAGGTGTCGTCATGGAGCTGGACGACTGCGCCTTCCCGCTGCTCGCCGGGGTCGAGGCCACCAGCGACGTGAAGACCGCGTTCGACGGCGTGAGCTGGGCGCTGCTCGTGGGCTCGATACCGCGCAAGGCGGGCATGGAGCGCGGTGAGCTCCTCAGCATCAACGGCGGCATCTTCAAGCCGCAAGGCCACGCGATCAACGAGCACGCAGCGAGCGACGTGCGCATCCTCGTCGTGGGGAACCCGTGCAACACGAACTGCCTCATCGCGCGCAGCAACGCGCCGGACGTTCCCGAAGACCGCTGGTTCGCGATGACCCGTCTCGACCAGAACCGCGCTCAGTACCAGCTCGCGCACAAAGCCGGTGTGCCGGTGGAGCAGGTCACCAACTTGGCGATCTGGGGCAACCACTCCGCGACGCAGTTTCCCGACTTCGCGCACGCGCGGATCGCGGGCAAGCCGGCGACCGACGTCATCTCCGATCGCGCATGGTTGGAGTCGGCGTTCATCGAGACGGTGCAGAAGCGTGGTGCCGCCGTCATCGAGGCGCGGGGCCTGTCATCGGCCGCCTCGGCAGCGAACGCGGCAGTCGACTCGGTCAACAGCATCCGGACGGCAACAACCGGCGACGACTGGTGCAGCCTCGCCGTCGTGAGCCGTGGCGAATACGGCGCACCCGAGGGCCTCCAGTTCGGTTTTCCGGTACGCACGGACGGGAAGACCTGGAACGTCGTCGAGGGGATCGAGCACGACTCGTTCGCGCAGGGGAAGCTCAAGCTGACCACCGACGAGCTGCAGTCGGAACGCGACGAGATCGCCTCACTCGGCCTGGTCTGACGGGCCGGCGCGCGTGGGCCGGGGCTGGTGGCGCCAGACCACTCCAGTCGGCGAGCTCCTTATCGTCGCATGCGACGGCGTCGTGGAGCGCGTGCAGCTTCCCTGGGATCGCGAACCGCCCGCCGACATCGCGCCGGGCCGCGACGCCTCCGTCGCCCGTGAGCTCGACCGGTTCTTCGCGCGTCGGTCACGGCACCTTGACGTCGAGGTGGACCTGACGAGCGTGTCGGCACCGTTCTACCGCTCGTCGCTCGTGACGCTGCGCGAGGAGGTCCCGTGGGGCGAGACGGTGACCTACGGAGAGCTGGCGTGCATCGCCGGCCGGCCGGGTGCAGCGCGCGCGGTGGGGAGCGCCGTCGCTTCCAACCCCGTGCCGATCATCGTCCCGTGCCATCGGGTGCTCGCTGCGAACGGGCTCGGCGGGTACGGCGGCTCGGCGCCGACTCGCCTGGCGGTCAAGCGCCGGTTGCTCGAGCTCGAGGGATCACTCGCCCCGCTGCAGCCCTAGGCCGAGCAGGAGGTCCTCGTGGAGCTGCATCCACACGGTGTGGTACGAGTCGATCGCGGGTGAGACGAACCACTCGTGCGCGCCGTCCTCCACCTGCGTGCGCGCCTGCCGCAGCAAGCCCCGGTAGTGCGCGTACCGGGGTACGTGCTCTCCGAGCGTCAGCAGGACGGGTCCGGCCTTGTCGTCGAGCGCACCGAGCCGCTCGACCGTCTTCCACCCGCGGTCGATCTGCCAGTCGCTGCACACCTGCGTCACGGCACCGTTGAGAGGAAGGAAGCGCTCGTACGCGCGGACGACCCGCGCGCGCTCCGGGCTCGCGTCGTCGTACCGGAACCGAGCGTCGGCCTCGCGGCGGCCGTCGGGGGTCAGCACCAGCTTGTCGCGCCGCTGTGTCGCGTAGCCCTGCTCGACGAGGATGGCCGCTCCCTCGCCGGGTGCGCACATGCCGCGCAAGCGCAGTTGCAGCAGCAGCTCCTCGGCTTGCACCGGCGCAAATCTAACGTCGCGCTAGGGTCCCGGCGTCATGGGCGACGGGATGGGCAAGGTCATGGGCAACGAGCTCGGATCCGGTACCGCAGTCTTCACCGCCGAGCCGGTGCACGGCGCGTGGCGCATGCTGCACGACCCCGACGACGTGTTGGCGCTCATGGACAGCTCGGCGGCCGGGGTCGTCGCCGGCGTGCGCGACGCGGGTGCGACGTTCCTCGCACCCATCTTCGACGAGCTGGCGGCGGTCGTGTGCCTCTCGGGCACGGTCCACAGCCACATCGGGATCGTCAGCCGCGAATACCGCGTGCCCTGCATCATGGCTGCATCCTTCCACGACGGTCTGCCCGACGACGGTGCACAGGTCGAGGTCGACTGCTCCGCGGCAGAGGGTGTCGTGCGGGCTCTCGGATAGCCGCGCGGTGACCGGCAAGGATTCGCTCAACGAGACGATCCTGTACCACGGCGCGATCTCCGGCGCGATGACCTCGGAGCGAACCGCGCTCGAGAGCGCGCTCATCCCGGTGACCGCCTACATCCTGATCGCATGTGTCGAGGCGTACCGGCGGTACCCCGAGATGATGCAGACCATCGCCGCCGCCGTGCCGCCCGCCGAGCTCGGATCCATGGGACGCCGCCCCGGCAATCAGATCGACGCGGTGCACCTCTGGTCGATCGTGAACTTTCCGCTGCTCGCGCGCCAGATCCTCGCGCCGTTCGGGATGATCGACCTCGACGACGACGCGCGACGGCTGACGACGATCTTCGACTTCTGGCGCCCGGCTGCACAATCGTTCCGGGCCGACGGGTACGTGCAGGCATGGGACGCCGGCCTCAGCGTGCCGCGGTACGGCGGTGAGGTGATCGGCGAGCTCCTCGAAGGCAGCGAGACCGTCGACGAAACCCGGCGTGCCGACGTCGCACGCGCCAACGCGACCCTGACCTCGTTCCTGTTCCTCCTGTACTTCGACACGCGTGCCGGGTACCAGGACAGCGGTCCGTACAAACTCGCCGACGGCCGCACGATGCTCGTGCGCGACTTCAACGAGTTCGGTGTGTCGCACTTCCCGTGGAGCCGCGACGTCTGTGCGGAGCTCCCGTGCTCGAACCTGACGGTCGCGTTCGTGATGGACGGCGTGTCGTTCACCACGAACGACTGGGGGACCTCGATCACGGATCCCATCGACTACCTCGCGCACACCGATGCGGTCGGCGTCTTCGAGCCCGTCGACGGAGCGCTCCGCCGGCTGCCGCTCGGTGGGCTCGGCTCGCTCACGGCATCGGTGCAGCAGGCGCAGCGCGCGCTGTACCGCACGATCGCTGGAATGGAGCGCGCACAGAAGATCGATGCCGGCGCGTACGTGTACTTCACGTTTCTCCGTCCGTTCGCGCGCGCCGCAGGCGTCGAGGACCAGCTCGACTGGACCGTGCCGCGCGACAGCATGGACGTGTACGAGGCGATGTCGTCGATCGAGCGGATGCCCGAGGTCACGTACGACCCGTCCGTGCCGTATTACACGCCGATTCCCTGATGGCCGGGCGTTACCGGCTCGAGCTCTCCGACGACGCCGGGACCCGCGGCCACGTCGAGCTCGAGATTCCGGCGGAGGGCCGAGCGCGGTTTGACACCATGCTCTCGTTGCCCGGGATCGGTGTCGTGGCCGTGCGCGACGACGACATCGCGCCGCCGCGCGGCCGCCTGCTCGAGGTGCGCGCCGACGGGCTGTGGGCCGAGCTCATCTGCGAGGTTCCCGGCGAGCACTGGGGATTCGGCTTGGAGGCGTTCGGGTTGCGGTTCGACAGCGAGAGCGAGGCTCTGGCAAGCGACGTCGGTGACCGCGTTCCCGTCGGCTTCGACCTCGAGTGGGAGATCGGCGACCGCGTCCACGGCGAGATCCTCGTCGGGCGCCAGCGGATCCCGTTCGACGGCTCCGGTTCGATGCGTGCCGAGGAGGTCAGGTGAACGCGGGGCGCAGCGGCATCCCGCTCCGGCCGCCGTTGGCCTTCACGCCGAGCACCTGGTGCACCTGGGTGTTCCCGTCCTCGAAGGCCACCGCGCACGCGGCCATGTAGAGCCGCCAGATGCGCGCTCTTGCCTCGCCGGCGGCGGCAACTGCGTCGTCCCACCCGGCTTCGAGGTTGCGCACCCACGCGCGCAACGTCAGGGCGTAGTGCTCCCGGAGGCTCTCGTCGTGTCGCACCTCGAAGCCGCAGCGCTGCATGGCGCTGATGACCGAGCCGACCTCGTGCAGCTCACCGTCGGGGAACACGTAGCGATTGATGAAGCTGCGCTGTTGGAACCGCGCGCGGTACTTCCCGGCGGGGCGCGAGATGCCGTGGTTGAGGAGCCGGCCCTGCGGCGGGAGCAGCGCGTACAGGCCGCGGAAGTACGTCTCGAGCTGCGACAGGCCGACGTGCTCGAACATCCCGATCGAGCTGACGGCGTCGAACGGCCCGTCGTCGATGTCGCGATAGTCCTGGAGCCGGATCTGGACACGGCTCGACAGCCCTGCCTCGGCGACCCGCTTCTCGGCGAGCTCCGCTTGGCGCCGTGAGACTGTCACGCCGACCGCGTCCACACCGTGGTGCTCGGCGGCGTGCATCACCATGCCGCCCCAGCCGCAGCCGACGTCGAGCATTCGCATGCCCGGCTGCAGGTCGAGCTTCCGGCAGATCAGCTCGTACTTGGCGGCCTGCGCCTCCTCCAACGTGATGTCGGGTGAGGCCCAAACCGCGCAAGAGTATGTCAGCGACGGACCGAGCACGATGCGGTAGAAGTCGTTCGAGACGTCGTAGTGGTGCGCGATTGCCGCGGCGTCCCGCTCGCGACTGTGGCGACCCCCGCGCAGGCGGGCTTCCTCCGGCGGTGGCGCGATCGGTCGCAGCGCGGAGGCACCGATGAGCTTCGCCGCGTGCAACCACTCCGAACGGTCGAGCCGGACTCGTTGGAACGCGTTGCGCATCTCGAGCGCTTCGAAGATGTCGCCTTCGACGTCGAGGTCACCGGCCACGTAGGCGCGGCCCACGCCGAGCTGTCCGGGTGACTGGACGATCCGGCGGAAGGCGTCGGGCGACCGGATCACGAGCGTGGCACCCGCATCCGCCGGGCCGGCGCTGCTGCCGTCGTAGGCGCGGACCACGACACGCAGATCAGGCCCGAAGAGCCCGGCGACCAGCTCCGCGATCGGCATCCAAAATAAGGTACCCCGCGAATCGGCCCGGTACACACGAACCCGGCATTCGGTGTCGGAAGGGCCGCAGCGTCAGAATTCGACGGCCGAGAGATCCGGCAGCCAGCGGCGCGCGCGCTCGACCGCATCGTTCCAGCGATCGCGATCGAGGACCGACCGCGGCTCGTGGCGGGCGAGCGGCTTCCAGGTGCGTGCCAGGGCAGCCATATCCGGCCACGTGCCGGTGGCGAGCCCGGCGAGGAACCCTGCGCCGAGCGTCGTCGCTTCCGTCACCGGGGACACCTCCACCGGCTTCTGCGACGCATCCGCGAGCGCCTGCACGAACGTCGGGTTGCGCGACATCCCGCCGTCGACGCGCAAGACCTCGACCGCCTGGGACGCGTCCGTCTCGGCAGCCTCGACGAGGTCCGCACCCCGGTGCGCGACCCCTTCGAGCACCGCGCGGACGACCTGCGGGCGGCCCGTGCCGCGCGTGAGGCCGAGGAGCGTGCCGCGCGCGCCGTAGTCCCAATGCGGCGTGCCGAGGCCGAGCAGCGCAGGCACGAACATCACGTCCTCGGAGGTCTCGCACTGCTGTGCGACGGCGCTGCTCTCCTCGGCCGAGGCGAGGATGCCGAGGTCGTCGCGGAGCCATTCGACGTTCGTGCCGGCCGAGAGCATGATCGCCTCGATGCCCCACGTGTCGGAGCCGCCGTGCCGCCACGCGACGATCGGAAAGGTCCCGCCGGGCCCGCGCGTCTCGAACGTCGGACGGTCCGGCCCGACGACGAGGTCCAGCATCCCGCCCGTGCCGAACGTGATCTTCGCGGGGCCGGGCCCCGTGCAGCCCTGGCCTGCGAGCGACGCCTGCTGGTCTCCGACGAGCGCGGCGACCGGTGGCGCTCCCGGGAGCGCGTGAGCAGGGCCGACGACCCCGATGGTGTCGACGACGGTCGGCAGCATCCGCTCGGGGATGCCGAGCGCGTCGAGCGCGCCGCTCGACCATCCCGACGCATCGCCGCGCATCAGCCCCGTGACCGCCGCGTTGCTCGCGTCGGTGACGTGCAGCGCACCTCCGGTGAGGTGCCACACCACCCACGTGTCGACCGTGCCGAAGCACAGGTCGCGCGCCCGTTGCGGGTCGAACGTGTCGAGGAGGTACGAGATCTTGGTGGCGGACGCGTTCGGCGCGAACCGGAAGCCGTTCGCTCGCTGCTCGAGACACGTGCCCACGGTCCGGAGGTCCTGCCAGCCGATCGCGGGACCGACCGGCTCGCCTGTGGCGCGATCCCACACGATCGTCGAGCTGCGCTGGTTCGTGATCCCGACCGCGCTCACCGCCTCGCCTTGCAATGCCTCGCGCGCCGCGTCGAGCAGGACCTCCGCCATCCTGGTCGCGTCGAACTCGACGAGCCCCGGCGCCGGCGTGTCGGGGAGCAGCGGCCGGAGCTGCTCGTTCGTGACCGACGCGTCGTCGTGCACTACGGACGCGCGCACCGACGAGGTACCGATGTCGAGCACGAGGATGCCGGTCATCTAGGCGAACGGGTCCGGGAGGCCGAGCTTGCCGGGGTTGAGGATGCCGTTCGGGTCGAGCGCCCGCTTCGCGGCGACGAGCACGTCGAATGCAGGCCCGAGCGCGTCGCGCACATAGCCCGAGCGATTGAGGCCCACGCCGTGGTGATGGCTGAGCGCGCCGCCGTTCGCGAGCACCGCGCGGGTACCCGCGTCCCATGCCGCGCGGTAGTAGTCGTCCTTGCGGTCGGCGGGCGGCTGGCCCGCGAACGTGAAGTACAGGCAGGCCCCGTCGACGTACGAGTGGCTCTGGTGCGCGCTCGCGA
>DATBHZ010000182.1:0-48283 GCA_036557185.1 Acidimicrobiia bacterium
GGGATCGGCCGGCCCCACCAAGGTCGACGGGTGCTCGTCCTCGTCTGCAACCTCGACATCCGAGTCATCGCCACCGACAACGGCGAACAACTCCGCCACCTCACCCTCGACCCCAACCGCGACTACCAAAACCGCTCGAGAGATACCGTCTGAGGGTTCGCCTGTCCCAGAAACACCGAGACAGAACAATGGTGGGCGGTAGAGGACTCGAACCTCCGACCTCTTGCGTGTCGAGCAAGCGCTCTAACCGACTGAGCTAACCGCCCTGGGGAGCAGGCGATGGTATCAGGGCATCGCTGCTCACTCCTGAGCAACCGCTTCGAGCACGTCGAGACGCGACGCGTGCCATGCAGGCAACAGCGCGGCGAGCAGACCTGCGACGACCGAAGCCACCACGAACCACCCGAGCTCGAGCGGCGGGACGCTGAACCGATCGACGAACTCGCCGCGCAGGGCCGTGGTCACGCCCCAACCCCACAAGAGCCCGACCGCGATCCCGACGAAGCAGCCGATGATCGCGATGATCACGGACTCGCCGCAGACCATCGTCCAGATCTGCCCGCGTGTGGTGCCCACGGTGCGGAGCAGCCCCAGCTCGCGCGTCCGCTCGTAGACCGACAGCATCAGCGTGTTGATGATCCCGAGCACTGCGATCAGCTCCGACAGCAGCAACAACGCGATGAAGACGTCGAGGAACTGGTTGATGGTCTGCTCACGCGCCGCGAGGAACTCTGCCCGCGTCTTCACCTGCACGTTCGGAAACGGCTTCGCGAGCTCTTGCTTGAGTGCCTTGCCCACAGCGTCCGCGCTCCCGCTGTCGGTCTTGACGTACACAAGGGTGTCCTGCTGGCCGCCGCCGAAGCCGGAGTCGAACAGGTCGTCGGAGACGATGAAGTCGATTGGGAACACACCGCTGAACCGGCGTGTCTGGTAGATGCCTGATACGAGAAGCTGTTGGATCCCTGTCCGCGGGAACTCCACGTCGAGCTCGTCACCTACGTGAACGTTGAAGTGGTCCGCTTCCTGCTTCGACACCAGGATTCCGCCGCGCTCGAGTCCTGCCGATCCGCCTTCGGTGAACCGGAGGTTGACGACGTCGTCGAGGCCCTTCGGGCTCACGCCATTGATGATCTCGTCGGTCGTTCCGATGCGTCCGGTGTCGAATCGGAACGAGACGGTGCGCGCGACGCCCGGTACCCGGCCGGCTTCGGTGGCGACACGCGGCGAAAAACCCACGAGCTGGGGCGCGCTGATGACGTAGTCGGCACGAACGTCGTCGACGGCAGACCGGATCGAGGTGCGGAACGACTCGGCGAAGATCGCCACGAGCGCCACGAGCGCGAGCCCGATGATGAGCGCCGCTGCAGTGGCGTTCGTGCGCCGCGGGTTCCGCATCGCGTTCCCGCGCGCCAGCGTGCCCGTCACGCCGAGCATGCCCGGGAGCGGGGATCCCACCCAGGAGGAGAGCCGGCGCGCGGCCAACGGTCCGAGCACGATGATGCCGACGAAGACGACGAACCCGCCGACGAAGGTGACGGCGACCGCGTACTGCGTACCGAGGTCGCCGGCGAGCCCCCAGACGCCGATCCCGATGCCGATCGCGACGATGAGTGCTCCGAAGATGGCACGCCGGACCAGCGGGCGGCTGCGAGTGACGCGCAGGTCGGCGATGGCGGCTACGGGCGGGGTGCGGGCAGCGCGGATCGCCGGATAGACCGCGGCGAGCACGGTGGCGCCGACGCCCACGAGCGCGGCCGCCCACACCGTCCGCCACAGCACACGTAGCGGCTCGACGACCACGTGGAAGCCGAGATGCGGCAAGAGCACCAGCATGAGCTTGGCCAGGCCGATACCGGCGAGGAAGCCGAGCGCGGACGCGAGCACGCCCATCGCGACTGCCTCGATCAACACCGATCCGACGACCTGCGTGGTGCTCGCTCCCATCGCGCGCAGGAGGCCGAGCTCGCGCGTTCGCTGCGCGACGAGGATCGTGAAGGTGTTGAAGATGATGAATCCGCCGACCAGCACGCCCGCCGCGGCGAACGCGAGCAGCACATAGTTCAGGATCGTCAGGAACTCGTCGGCCGGCTGGCGAAGCTGCGTCGCGACGGTCGCGGCGCGGTCGACATCGAACTGCCCGCCGAGCCGGTCGGACAACGCCGTCTGCACGTCTGCGACTGACGCACCGGGTTTCACGCGCACGTTGACCCAGTCCACGAGGCCCTCTGCATTGAAGAGCCGCTGCGCGGTCGCGGTGTCGAACGCTGCGACGCTGAACACGCCGAGGTCGTTGCGGTTTCCGAGCCCGAACGTCCCCACAATGCGGTACTTCGTCGCCGGGGCCTCGGTCGCGAGCACGCGCACGGTGTCCCCGACCCGGAAGCCCTCGCGTTTGGCGGTCCCCGCGTCCATCGCGACCTCCCCCGCGTTCGCGGGCGGGCGGCCGGACACGATCCTCGCCGGACCGACGGCGCGGGCGCCTCTGCTCCAGGAGATCCCGAGCGTCGGGAAGCCCGCGGTCTGGATCACGTGCTTGCCGTTCTTCGCCACGAACTGCGCGTCGCCCTGGACGAACCCGTCGGCGGCGGCAACTCCGGGGGTGGAGCGCACGTCGGTGACGACCCCCTCGGGGATGCGCTCCCGCGTTCCCCCACCGCCTGCGAAGGGCTCGTGGAACCGGACGATCAGGTCGCTGCCGGCGGTGTACTGGCGGAACAGCTGTTGCACCGAGCTGTGCAGGGTGTCGGTGAGGACGTACGTGCCGGTCGCGAACGCGACGCCGAGCACGACGGCCAGAGCGGTGAGGAGCAGGCGCACCTTGCGGGCGAGCACACCATTGACCGTCGCCCTCCACACGCCCCCATCCTTGCGCACGACCGGCGAAGCACGGGGTCATGCACAGCCACGTCGATAGGGTGACGTGCGTGGGACTGCTCGAAGGGCACCGCGCCGTCGTCACCGGGGGTGGCTCCGGCATCGGACGCGCCACCTGCCTGCGCATGTCCGAGGAAGGCGCGCGTGTCGCCGTGATCGACGTCGACGCGGCACGCGCCGAGAGCGTCGCCAAGGAGGTCGATGGGCTCGCGTTCGCCGTGGACGTGACGGATTACGACGCGCTCGCCGGGGCCGTCGACGACGCCGCGGCGAAGCTCGGCGGCCTCTCGATCGCGTTCAACAACGCCGGCACGAGCACCATGGCCCACATCCACGAGTGGCGACTCGAAGAGTGGGAGCGCATCGTGGGCATCAATCTCACCGGCGTGTTCCACGGCATGCGCGCGACCATCCCGCACCTGCTCGCCAATGGTGACGGCCGTGTGGTCAGCACGGCGTCGATCAGCGGGACGCGCCCCGCGTCGGGCGAGGCGCCCTACTCCGCAGCGAAGGCGGCAGTCGTCGCGCTCACGGCGAACGCGGCGCTCGAGTACGGGCCGACCGTCCGGGTGAACGCGATCTCACCCGGCATGATCCGAACTCCGCTGACCGAGCCGATGTTCGAGATCTTCCCCGACCTCGAGGACCGCTTCGTGACGGGGACGCCGGTGCAGCGGGTGGGCGAGCCGGACGACATCGCCGACGTCGTCGTCTTCCTCTGCTCGGACCTCGCGCGTTTCGTCACCGGTCAGAACCTCGTCGTCGACGGGGGTCTCACGCTGCACGGCTCGGGGGTGGACGGGATTCACACCCGCGTCAAGGAGCTGCTGGATCGAGGGCGCTGAGAACCTGCTCGTCGGTGGTCTGGCGGAAGTCGCGGTACCAGTCACCGATCGAGCCGAAGGGCTGATGGACCTCGGCCGCCACGATCTCGTCCGCGTCCGCCGCAAGGTGCGCGAGCGTGTCGGGTGGAGCGACGGGCACCGCGAGCACGAGCGTGCGCGCCCCTCGCGCGCGCGCGACGCGCAGGGCGGCCTGTGCGGTCGCGCCGGTGGCGAGGCCGTCGTCGACGACGACCACCACGCGCCCGTCGACCTCGATCTGTGGTCGGTCACCGCGGAACATGTGCACACGCCGCTCGAGCTCCTCGGTCTCACGGGCCTCGACCTTGGCGAGGTCACGCTCCGGAACGCCCACCGCTCGAATCACTTCGTCGTTGAGCACGCGCACGCCGCCCTCGCCGATCGCGCCCATCGCGAGCTCCGGCTGGCGCGGCACCCCGAGCTTGCGCACCAGCAACACGTCGAGTGGCGCGTCGAGCGCATCTGCGACCTCTCGGCCGACGGGAACGCCACCTCGGGGCAGCGCGAGCACCACCGGCCGATGCACGGCGAAGCGCGCGAGGAGCTCGCCGAGCCGCTGTCCCGCCTCGGTCCGGTTCCGGAACATTCCGCCCATCGTGGCCCGTCGGACCACCCGGTGCGAGCGGTCGCGAGGACCCCGTCGAATACGGTGGCGGGCCGATGAGGCAGGAGCGGAGAGGATGAGCGCGGACACCGTCGAGGAGAGCGCCGAGCTGCAGGCTTTCCGGGCCGAGGCGCGCTCGTTCCTATCGGCGCACGCGAAGCCGAAGAGCGGTCGCGGCAACTCCACGACGCAGCTCGGGAAGACGGACATCAGTCCCGAGGCCGAAGCCGAGCACGTCCGCGAGTGCCGGGCCTGGCAGGCGACGCTCGCCGAGGGCGGGTTCGCGGGCATCGCCTGGCCGAGCGAGTTCGGCGGACGCGGCGGCACCGCAGCCGAGGCGCGCGCGTTCGCGCAGGAAGAGGCGCGCTTCGAGGTCACGTCGGGCGCGTTCGCCGTCGCGATCGGCATGGTCGGTCCCACGATCATCGTGCACGGCACCGACGAGCAGAAGGCCTTCTTCCTGCCGCGCATGCTCGGCGGTGAGCACATCTGGTGCCAGCTCTTCTCAGAGCCGGGCGCCGGATCCGATCTCGCCGGCCTCACCACCAGAGCCGAACGTGACGGCGACGAATGGGTGGTGAACGGCCAGAAGGTGTGGACATCGGGTGCGCACTTCAGCGACTGGGGCATCCTGCTCGCGCGCACGAACTGGGACGTTCCGAAGCACCGCGGCATCACCTACTTCCTCCTCGACATGCGCACGCAGGGCATCGAGGTCCGGCCCCTCCGCCAGATCACCGGGTACGCGCACTTCAACGAGGTCTTCATGACCGACGTGCGGATCCCGAACGAGAACGTGCTCGGTTCCGTCGACGGCGGTTGGGGCGTCGCGCAGACGACCCTCGCGAACGAGCGCGCCATGATCGGAGGCGGGGGCAGCGGTATCAACTTCCGAGGGCTGCTCCAGCTCGCTCGCGACTGCGGCCGGACGGACGATGCCGTCATCCGGCAGGAGCTCGCCCGCAGCTACACGCGGTTCCAGCTGCTCTCGTGGCTCGGCGGTCGAGCACGGGCCCGTGCTGCGCGGGGCCTTCCTGCCGGCCCCGAGACGTCCGTCATGAAGTTGGCGATCAGCCAGCGCGTCGCGCACGACGGCGACCTCGCGCTCGCGCTCGAAGGCGCATCGGGCATGCTGCACCTCTCGGATGCGCCCGACGACGGCACCTGGCAACAGATGTTCCTGAACCAGTGGTCGATCCGTATCGGTGGAGGCACCGAGCAGATCCAACGGAACGTGCTCGGTGAGCGCGTGCTCGGGCTCCCGGGCGAGCCGCGACCCGACAAGACCGCACCGTTCCGCGAGCTCCCTCGCAACTGAGGCCCGCCCCTCGCGGGCGCGTCTCAGGGCGCCGTGTCGAACAGGTCCGTGAAGCCAGTCGGGTCGTGGCGACCGAAGGTGGCGTGCTCGAAGAGCCCCCATCCCTCCTGCCCGTCGGCCGTTCCGCGCGCGACGTGGTCAACGACGCCGAACGGCACCATGCCGAGAGCTGCAGGGTCGGTCATGTCGTGCACGACACCCTCGATCCATCCCGCGCCGCGCCACTGGCCGTGTGACCACGTCGGGTCCCCGCCGTATCCCGGGCCGCAGTTGAGCGCGACATAGCCGAGCGTCTCGATCTCCACGGTCAGCTCGCGCCGCCCGCGCTGTTGCAGGTGCAGCGTCGCGCCCGTCGGGACGCGCGTCCCGGACTGATAGCGGATCTCGACCTCCGGCCAGCCGAGCTGCTCGGGCGTCCGACCGCTCGATGCCGGGAACACGCGCACTGCCTCGTTCATCGTTCTCGTCCCGCGACCGTCCTCCTGCAGGATGATGACGAGACCGAAGTCCTCGAAACGCATCGGCACGTACGTCCACCAGAACCCGGGGAACTCCTGGTCCGCGAAGCGCCCCGCGGGCTCCGCCTCGCCAACGGGACGGATCCCCCACGAGCGGTCACGCGTCCCGACCCAGCGATCGGGGCTGACCTCGATCTCGTCGCCGTCGACGCGGATCGTCCCGGACCACGTCCCAACCTGTGCGAAGCGCTGCGCGTCCAGCACGATCCGACCGTTCTGACGCCACACGTGGCGCGGCTCGTCCACCGCGGGGAACGAGCCGTGCCATGTCAGGTCGAAGCCGAGGCCGTGGTCGTCGGCGTCGCAGACGAGGTGCACGGTGTCGAGCGGCTCGACCACCTCGACTCGGTAGGGACCAACCTGTTGCGCCATGCGATCGTCGGTGAGCGCGTCCGAGGTGCGCACGGTCACCTGCCGATCGCCGCGTCGGAGCGTCGCGTACGCATCGATCACGCCGAGGTTCGGGTACACGCCGAGCCCCGTGATGAGGAAGAGCTCTCCCGTCCGGTCGTGCGCATTGAAGTAACACCGGTCGTACGCGTTCCGGTCGCTCGTGTCCATGTACGCGATGGAGAGCGGAACCTGGTGCAGCGGGTATTCGTCGAGCGGTACCGGCACGGAGGCCTCCTGGTTCGGGCGTGGGGCCCGACCCTATCGAGGCGTCTCGTCGTCCGGGCTGGCCGGACGGGGCATCGCCAGGAGGCGCGCGATCTCGTCGACCAGTGGGTCGAGCGGCGCGGGCGCGTGACTGCCGAGCGGCTCGACGCCGAGGACCGCGGCCGTGACCTCCGCGTCCCACGCGAGGTCGTCGTCGTCGGTGACCGGCTCCAGGAATGCAAGCAGCGAGGTGGCCTGGCCCGGTGCGGGCGTGACGATGGCCTCGAGCACCGTGCTCTCCCTGTCGACGTACGAGACGACGCCGATCATGTGAAACACCTCGAGCAGCGCTGCAAAGGCGTCCGGCGCCGACGCGTCGAGCAACACCCGCCGCGAGTCGTCGAACACGTCGCGAACGTTGGCCGGCGCCACGTAGGGGTCACGAGACGGTGACGGATCCGGAGCCCATCCCGCGGTCCGCAGCGCCGCATAGGCCTCGGTCAGCTCGGCCGTGCGGATCGTTCGCAGGCCGGCGTCCGCGGCATCGCTCGCTCCGTCGGGATGGTGCTGGCGCACGAGGCGCAGGTACGCGGCGCGGACATCGGGCCACGCGGCGCTCGGATCGACCCCCAGCGCCCTCCGAGCGGTACCGAGATCCACGGGCCCATCGTCGCGCACGGCAAGTGTGCGATCCTCTCCGGGATATGGAGGATCTGGCAGCGCTGCTCGGCGGTTTGGTGCCCGCGGGCCGCCTCCTCATGGGCGACGCGGTTGCCGACGACTACGGCCACGACGAATCGCTGACGGTGGAGAGCGTGCTTCCCGCGGCCGTGGTGATCCCGGCCTCGTCCCCTGAGGTTGCCGCGGTGTTGCGCGTCGCCGACGAGCACCGCATCCCGGTCACCGCGCGCGGCAGCGGCACGGGGCTCTCGGGCGCGTGCAGACCGACCGCAGGCTCGATCGTCGTGTCCTTCGAGGGGATGCGCGACATCCTCGACATCGACACGGAGAACCACGTCGCGGTGGTGCAACCGGGGGTGACGCTGCAGGACCTCGACCTGCAGCTCGCCGCGCACGACCTCGTGTATCCGGTCTTCCCCGGCGAGTACAGCGCCAGCCTCGGCGGCAACGTGGCAACGAACGCCGGTGGCATGCGGGCAGTGAAGTACGGCGTGACGCGCCACCAGGTCCTCGGGTTGGAGGCGGTGCTGCCCGGCGGAGACGTCATCCGCACGGGTGGCAAGTACGTGAAGGCAACCACGGGCTATGACCTCACGCAGCTCATCGTCGGGTCCGAGGGCACGCTCGCACTGGTCACCGAGGTGACGCTCAAGCTGTATCCCCGGCCCCCGCACCAGGCCACCGTGCTCGCACCCTTCGCGACGCTCGACCAGATCACCGCAGCGATCCCCCGCATCGTCGACAGCGGGATCGGTCCACTGATCCTCGAATACATCGACATGATGACCATGGCCGCGTCGAGCACGTTCGCGGGCTTCGACCTCGGCGTCCCCCAGGACGTCAAGGACACCGCGCTCGCCTATCTCGTGGTGATGATGGAAAACAGCCACCAGCAGCGGCTCGAAGAGGACGTCGAAGCCCTGAGCAAGCTGCTCTTCGGACTGGGCGCGATCGACGCGTACGTGCTCCCCCCGCAGTCGGCCGGCCAGCTGATCGACGCGCGCGAGAAGGCGTTCTGGATGGCGAAGGCGAACGGCGCGCACGACATCGTCGACGTCGTCGTGCCGCGAGCGCAGATCCCCGAGTTCATGAAGCGCGTCAGCGAGCTGGCAACACAGAGCGGCTCGTTCGTCGCAGGATGCGGTCACGCCGGCGACGGGAACGTCCACCTCGGCGTCTTCCAGGCGGATCCCGCGACGCGTGCGCGCCTCTTGCACGACCTCTTCGAGACCGGGCGCGAGCTTGGCGGCGCGATCTCGGCTGAGCACGGGATCGGCAGGGCGAAGCGCGACCACTTCCTCGCGCTCGAGGATCCGGTGAAGATCGCGTTGATGCAGCGGATCAAGGCAGCGTTCGACCCGCACGGCATCCTCAATCCCGGCGTGCTCTTCGCGACCGAGGCCCAGACGTGATCGGAGCGCAGGCCCTCGTCCGCACGTTGACGGCCTCCGGTGTCGACGTCTGTTTCGCGAACCCAGGAACGTCGGAGATGCACTTCGTCGCGGCGCTCGACACGGTTCCCGAGATGCGCGCGGTGCTCGGCCTGTTCGAAGGTGTCGTGACGGGCGCGGCGGACGGCTACGCCCGCATGGCCGGCAAGCCGGCGGCCACGCTTCTGCACCTCGGCCCAGGGCTCGGCAACGGCATCGCCAACCTGCACAACGCGCGTCGCGCGCACGTTCCCATGGTCAACATCGTGGGTGACCACGCGACCACGCACGCGCCGTTCGATGCGCCGTTGTCGTCCGACATCGTGGCGCTCGCGAGCAACGTCTCCGGCTGGATCCGCTCGTCGAGCCGGACGAGCGAGGTCGCGCACGACGCCGCCGAGGCCGTGGCTGCCGCACGCACGGCACCCGGCCAGATCGCCACGCTGATCCTGCCGGCGGACGTCTCGTGGGGGGAAGGCGCAACCCCCGCCGCGCCGATTGCACCGCCGGCGCGGCGCGCGGTCAGCGGCGAGGCGATCGACGTCGTCGCCAAGGCGTTGCGCACCGGCGAACCGTGCGCGCTGCTGTTGGGAGGTGCCGCCACGGGCGCCACGGGATTGGTCGCGGCCCACCGAACGGCCGCCGCCTGCGGCGCGAAGGTCCTCGGCGAGGTGTTCCCCACGCGGATCGAGCGCGGTGCAGGGCGACCGCCGCTCGAGCGTCTCGCCTACCTCGGCGAGCTCGCCGCGATGCAGCTCGAGGGGCTCCGACATCTCGTGCTCGTCGACGCGAAGACCCCCGCGACGTTCTTCGCCTACCCGGACCGTCCGAGCGACCTCGTTCCCGACGGTTGCGAGGTCCACGTGCTCGCGACCGGCGGTGACGACGTCGTGGGCGCGCTCGAGGCACTGGCGGACGCAGTCGGTGCACCTGCCGCGATACCGGGCGTGCCGGCCGCGCGGCCCGAGCGTCCCAGCGGCGCGCTCACCGGCCAGGCCGTGTCCGAGGCGTTGGGCGCGGTGCTCCCCGAGGGCGCGATCGTCTCCGACGAGGCGCAGACCGCCGGCATCTGGGCGCCCGGCGCGACGGCAGGCGCACCGCCGCACGACTGGCTCACGCTGACCGGCGGCGCGATCGGACAGGGCATGCCCGTGGCGACCGGCGCGGCAGTCGCCTGCCCGGACCGGCCGGTGATCTGCCTCGAGGCGGACGGCTCGGCGATGTACACGCTCCAGGCTCTCTGGACACAAGTGCGCGAGGGCCTCGACGTCACCACTGTCATCCTGGCGAACCGCTCCTACGCCATCCTGAACCTCGAGCTCCAGCGTGTCGGCGTCTCCGATCCCGGCCCCAAGGCGAAGAGCATGCTCGACCTCCACGATCCGGACCTCGACTTCGTCGCGCTCGCCAGTGGCATGGGGGTTCCCGCCGAGCGGTTCGACGACGCTGCCGCGTTCACCACCGCGCTCGAGCGCGCGATCTCGGAGCCCGGGCCGCACGTCCTCGAAGCGGTGCTCGGCGGTTCGTCGATCTGATGGGGACCCGCGTCGGGCTCCTAATGGTCGGCCATGTGCCGGACGCGAGCCGGCACATCGCGGGCGACTACCCGGAGCTGTTCGCCACCCTGCTGCGCGGGCACGCGGTCGAGCTCGTCCCGTACCAGATCGACGAGGGGTCCTTCCCCGAGAGCGTCGACGAATGCGACGCATGGCTCTGCTCGCCGAGCGCCGACTCCACCTTCGACGCCCTGCCGTGGCGCGCCGACGCCGAGGCGCTACTCCGCGAGATCGTCGCCCGGGAGCGGCCTTTCGTCGGCATCTGCTTCGGCCACCAGCTCATGGCCCAAGCGCTCGGCGCGGAGGTCTCGCGCTCCGATCTCGGATGGCAGCTCGGCGTGCAGGACTACGACGTGCTGCGCCGCGTCCCTTCGGTCCCCGATCGACTCGTCACCCCGCTCGCGCTGATCGCGAGCCATCGCGACCAGGTGCAGTCCGTGCCGGACGGCGCGGCGCTCATGGCGCGCACCGAGGGCTGCCCCATCGCGGGACTGGCGATCGGCGAGCGAGCCTGGACGCTCCAGCCGCACCCGGAGTTCACAGCCGCGCTCGCCGGCGACATCCTGGCGGGACGCGGTGCGCGCCTCGGCAACGAGGTCGTACGTGATGCGCGGGCATCGCTCGACCGCCCGACCGACAGCAGTGTGGTCGCCGGTTGGATGGCGGCGACGCTCACGAGCCGCTGAGCCCGCTGGGCTATGCGCCCGTCCAGCACCCCATGACGACGGTCCCGATGCTCAAGGCGACCGAGGATCGAGCTTGGGGCGGTGCACCGAACTGCGCGGGAAGCCCCGAGACGTCGACCGTCAGCACCTTGAAGTCCTTGCGCACCACGAGCGACCCGTTGGGTGTCGTGAACGCGCCCTGGCCGAGGTCCGGCGCCGTCGCGGTGCTCTGCCCGAGCGTGTGCTGGAGCTGGGCGAAGTACGCGTCTGTCTGGGGCTTGTTGGCGAGCTCCTTCACCGAGAGCGTGAAGGAGCCGTTCGGGTAGACGTACTTGCAGCTGTAGACGTGGTCGGCCCACGTCGGCGGCGTCACCTGCGTGGTCTTGACGCCGAGCGACCCCGCGACGTCGCTCTGTGCCTCGGGCTGGCACACCATCTTCGCCGACTTGCTCGGGTTCGTGCCGACGGGGACGGCGACGTGGACCGTGGTGCTGGAGGTCGACTTGGAGCTGCTCGAGCCGCACGCGCCGAGCGCGGCGGTCATGCCGAGGGCGGCGAGAAGGAGGACGATCTTGCGCATGCCTCCACCATAGCGACGAGGAAGCTCCGGCGGACTGCGGGCGGGGGTTGCTGCCGGTCGCCGCGCGCGGGCCTGTGCCGCACGCGCGACGATGCTGCGGTGCCCCTGAGGGATGACTGGCCGAGGCTGGCCCGCAACCTCGTGTCGCCTGTGACACTCGGGACGGTCGTGCTCGCTTGTGCCGTGATCATCGCCGGGTGCGGTGGAGGCGGTGGCTCGAAAGCCAAGGCCGACTCGACGAGCTCGACGACACGGCCCCCCACCACCACGACGACGCTCCCTGCCACCCGCTACGTCGTCCGGCAGGGAGACACCCTGACGGCGATCGCCGGGAAGTTCCACGTCGAGATGTCGAGGATCCTGGCGCTCAACCATCTCCCGAACGCAGATCGCCTGACGTTGGGGCAGACCCTGCTGATCCCACCGCCGCTCCCCGTCGTCCTCACGGTGACGCCGGCGAAGGGCGAGCCCGGCCAGCAGTTCGCGCTCCACATGAGCGGCGTGAAGCCGGGCGAGACCGTGAAGTTCGAGATCGACGGGCGGGGCTACCGGTTCACCGGAGGCGCGCACCTCCCGGACGCGACGGGGAGCATCAGCACGACCTTCGAGTCGGCGAACGAGTCGCCGGGCGTCTACACGGTCACCGGGCGCGGCAACGCGGGCAGCGAGGCGCACAGCGGGTTCACCCTGACGGCGCCGCCGGCCACCCCGTCACCCAGCTGAGGCCCGGGCGAGACCTACCTTCGGCCGCCGGGCCCGGACAGAGGTCGGCCCGGACCTTTTGGTCCGGGCCGACGGGGGGTTGCCTGGCTCTTGGGGGAACACAAGCAAGCTATGTTATAGACCCTACTCGTTTGCCGGTCAAATGCCGCGCTTGGGGCCAATTCCCAGGCCCCGATCGGCCCGGCCGGCATCGGTACCACCCCGGACATCAGTGCACCTGGGCCCGAGGGACAGGAGGGCTGGCTGAGCGTGGAAGCTGCGCGACCTGTTCGGCGCCGGTCCGCCTCGGCCCGGCGGAACGACGAGCTGCTCCTCGACGCCGCGCTGGCGGAGATCGACGCGTCGGGCGTGGACCTCCTCCGGATGGCTTCCGTCGCCCAACGGGCGGGCCTGACCACCGGCGCTCTCTACAGCCGGTACGAGAGCTCGGCCGAGCTCGCCGCCGACGTCTGGACGAGCCGGATCAGTGCGCCTCACCGGGCGTTCCTCGACAGAGCGGTCCGGACTCTGCTCGGCGACGAGCCCGAGGACCTCGACGCCGTGCTCACCGAGCTGCGCAGTCCGAGTCGGGAGACGTGGGTGGCGCTCGAGCTCCTCGTGGCCGCGCGGCGAACGGACGAGCTGGAAGAGGTCGCCATGGAAGACCTCCGGTCGTGGATGGCGGAGTGGGGCGCCGCCCCCGACGCCGATCCGCGCCGGCGCGCGCAGGTGCTCATGACGCTCGGCACGATCTGGGGAGTGCTCCTCCACGTGATCCCGGGGCGCGAGGAGCTGGATTGGGAGCCGGTCCTCTCACGCCTCGCGTGGTCGTTCCGCCAACCCGGGGCGGCGCCAGTCGGTGAGCTGATCCCGGATCCCGCTGCCCCGGTCCGCGCCGTGACCGAGGATGCGGCGCACACGACGCTTGTCGAATCCGTCGCCGCGGTCGTGGCGCGTGTGGGCCTCGACCGCGCGACCGCATCGCGGATCGCGCGCCGCGCGGGCGTGACGCCCGGGGCCATCTATGCGCGGTACGACACCAAGGAGCATCTCGTCGAGAGCGCGGTCGAAATCATGCTGGCGAGGAGACTCGAGGACGACGTCACCGAGCACAGCTACACGTTCACGGATCCAGACCCGGGCCTCGCGACCGCACGGATCATCGCGGGCTACCTCAGCCCTGCCAGGCGCGAGTGGCGACAGTTCCGCGTCGAGACGCGTGTTGCCTCCCGCCGCTATCCGGCACTCGGGGCCACGTTGCTCCGAGTGCAGAACAACGGGATCCGCTTCTATCTCGACACCCTTGGAGCACGCACCGACGAGGAACGGGCGGTCCTCGATCTCCTCGCACGCTTCGTGATGGTCACACCGCTCGGTCTCAACTTCGCCGACACGGTGCTGACCGATGTCGCGACAACGGACTGGCGCCTCGTGACCGAGTCACTGCTCTCCCCCGATTCCGCGTGACCTCTCGCTGATCTCTGCGGTTCGTCATGTCGGCGTGGGCCGCATGGCCTACGCGGTGGTTGCGCTTGCCAGGCAGCGCTTGCCTCTTCGGACGAGACATGGACAATTGCTGTGTGGGTAGCAACGCGGACCGGCGTGCGAGCCGCCGGTTCTTCGTCCCCCGTTTGTGAGGCGCCCCGCCCCGGCACGACGCGCTCGCGCGCGGGCTTCGCTCGTCGCGCTCCTCGCGGTCGCATTGACGTTGCCGTTCGCGACCAGCCGTGCCGCGGCTGAAGAGGCGCCGCCCGCGACCGCCACCGCGCAGACAGCTCCCGCAGCGACAACGCCGAGCACGACGTCGACCACGACGACGACAACAACCAACCCGCCGACCACGAGCACGACAACGGCAACGACGGCGCCGACGCCGAGTGCAGATCTCGCGCTCACAGCCACCGCGGCCACGCCGGCGGTACGCGGCAGCGCGTTCAGCTGGGCGCTCACGACGACGAACCGTGGTCCATCCGACGCGGAGAACGTCACGCTCACCGACAAATTGGCGGTCGACGCGGCAGACCCCATCGTCTCGACCGCGTCCAGCGCCGGAACGTGCACGCCGACCAGCACCGATGCCGTCTCGTGCGATCTCGGAACCTTGCGCTCGGGCGCGAGCGTCCAGACGACGATCACGCAGCGCGTGGGAAATGCGAGAGCGGCGCCACTGACGAGCGCAGGCTCCGTCCTCTCGACGGTCCCGGATCCGTCGCTCGGGAACAACAGCGTCTCGTCGAGCGCTGATCCCGCGCCTGCACCCTCGCCACAGCCGGTCGACACCACTCCCCTGCCACCGGCGGCCGAGCACGCGGCGGCCGAACCTGCGGTCGCGCCCGAGGTGATCGATCCGGCCGATCTCGGCGTCAGCCTCGCAGCGGATCACACGCTGGTCGAGACCGGCACCAACGTCACGTTCACGGTCACGCTCACCAACGGCGGACCGGATCCTGCCACTGGAGTGACCGTGCAGGACGCGCTTCCTGCCGGCCTGACCTTCGTATCGGCAACACCGAGCCTGGGCACGTACGACTCGTCGACGGGCAACTGGACGGTGGGCACCGTCGCGAACGGTGCGACCGAGACGCTCGCGATCACCGCCACCGGGACCAACGACGGTGTCACCACCGACACCGCCGCGATCTCCGCGAGCGGGTCGACCGATCCGAACCCCGCGAACAACCTGGCGAGCTCCTCCATCCTCGTGGTCACGCCGCGGGTGGGAACTCCGGAGCCTGCCGACGTCGGCATCACGAAGACGGTGAACAACCCGATCCCCACCGTCGGCTCCGCGATCGTCTTCACGATCGTGATGACCAATCACGGTCCCAATCATTCGACCGGTACAGCCGCGCAAGACACGCTGCCTGCCGGGCTGACGTTCGTCTCCTCGTCGGGCGACGGGAACTACGACGTGAACACCGGCAAGTGGGACGGCGACCTCAACATGGCGAACGGCCAGTCGCACACGCTGGTCATCACTGCCTTGGTGAGCGCGCCGGGGTGCTTCGCGAACACCGCGCAGGTCATCCACGGTGCGGAGCCCGATCCGAACCCCTTCAACAACACGGCGACCGTCGCGTTCTGCTCGGTGACGCCCCTGCAGCACGCCGACCTGGCGGTCACCAAGACGGCGAGCACCACGCAGCCCAACGTCGGCGACGACGTCACGTTCACCGTGACGCTGTCGAACCTCGGACCGGACGACGCCACCAACGTCACGGCGGTCGATGCACTGCCAACGGGCATGGACTTCGTCTCCGCGACCCCGAGCCAGGGCAGCTACGACCCCACCGACGGCGTGTGGACGGTCGGCTCCGTCCCGAACGGCGCGGCGGTCACCCTCGTGCTGGTCGGCACGGTCACAACCTTCACCACGCTGACGAATACGGCCTCGGTCGCGACCCTAGAGCAGGTCGATCCGGATCTCACGAACAACACAGCATCCGTCACACTCACGCCGCAACAGGCCGATGTCGCGGTCGGCAAGACCGTGTCGAACGCGACGCCCAACGTCGGCGGCACGGTCAGCTTCACCGTCATCGCGGGCAACATCGGCCCGAACGCGGCCACGAACGTGACGGTGACTGATCAGATCCCTGCCGGCGTGACCTTGGTGTCTGCGACACCGAGCCAGGGAACGTTCGTCCCTGGCACCGGTCTCTGGACGATCGGCACGCTCGCGGCCGGAAGCGCACAGACCCTCACCATCACGGTCGTCGCGACGAGCCCGGACACGACGGTGAACACCGCGATCGTGTCGCACTCCGATCAGTTCGATCCCGATCCCTCGAACAACACCGCTTCGGCGAGCTTCACACCGCAACAGGCCGATCTCGTGATCGGCAAGACGGTGAGCGATCCGACACCGAACGTCGGCGACACGGTCACGTTCACGATCACGCTCGGCAACAACGGTCCGGATCTGGCGACGAACGTGACGGTGGACGACGTCCTCCCAGCGGGGTTCACCTTGGTGTCGTCGACGCCCAGCCAGGGCACCTACGACCCGGGAACCGGCGTGTGGACGGTCGGCACGGTCACGCCCGGCTCACCGCAGACGCTCCTGATCACCGCGACCGTCGCCTCGCCCTCGCCGCAGACGAACACCGCAACGGTCGGCGCCTCCGACCAGTTCGATCCCGACACGACCAACAACGCAGCCGCCGCGACCGTCACTCCGCAACAGGCAGACCTGATCGTCGCGAAGCAGGTGAGCGATCCCACTCCCAACGTCGGCGACACCATCAGTTACCACATCGAGGTGTTCAACGCCGGGCCCGACGATGCCACGAACGTCACCGTGCAGGACACGTTGCCGGCACAGCTCTCGTTCGTGTCCTCCACGCCGAGCGCGGGGACCTATGACTCGACATCTGGCACGTGGACGATCGGGACGATCCCCTCGAGCCAGCTCGAGACGCTCGTCATCCAGGCGCTCGTCGTCTCACCGAGCCCCACCGCCAACACGGCGTCGATCTCGCACGCCGATCAGTTCGACCCCAACACAGCCAACAACTCCGACACGGCGAGCGTGAACCCGCTGGAGGCAGACCTCGCGTTGTCCAAGACGGTGAGCGATGCGACGCCGAACGTCGGCGACCAGGTGACCTTCTCGATCACGCTCGACAACAACGGACCGAGCAACGCAACCACGGTCTCGGTGACCGATGCGTTGCCGGCAGGCCTGACGTTCGTCTCGTCGACGCCGTCTCAAGGCACGTACAACTCGGGCAGCGGCCTGTGGACGGTCGGGACGGTCGCCGACGGCGCGAGCGCCACCCTGACGCTCGTCGCCACGGTCAACAGCCCGGCGGCCCAGACGAACACCGCCTCGATCACGTCGGCGGACCAGTCCGACCCCGACCTCGGGAACAACACTGCTTCCGCGACGGTGACACCGCAGCAGGCAGACCTCGCCGTCTCCAAGCTCAGCTCTGACCCCACGCCGAACGTCGGGCAGACGATCGACTTCACGATCACGCTCGGCAATCTGGGACCGAACGCCGCGACGGATGTCGCCCTGACCGACAACCTTCCGGCGGGCCTCACCTTCGTTTCCGCCACCGCGACCCAGGGCGCCTACAGCCCGGCCACTGGGATCTGGCTCATCGGGAGTGTGCCGACCAGCACGCAGCCCACGCTGACGCTCGTCGCAAAGGTCGCCTCGCCGAACGCCCAGACGAACACGGCCACGATCTCGCACTCCGACCAGTTGGACCCCGACACGAGCAACAACAGCGCCACGGTCACCGTGACGCCGCAACAAGCCGACCTCGCCGTCACGAAGGTGGTCTCGCAAGTCGCCCCCACCGTCGGTCAATCGATCACCTTCGACGTCACGGTCACCAACAACGGACCGGACGACGCGACGAAGGTGGTGGTCAGCGACCCGCTCCCGCCGGGACTCGTCTTCCAATCCGCGTTTCCCGACCAAGGCACCTATGACCCGGCGACCGGTGTCTGGACCGTCGGCACGCTCCCCGACGGCACGTCGTCGACGCTCACGATCACGGCACAGGTGACCGTCGCCGTGGCGACCAACACGGCGTCCGTGGCCCACTCCGATCAGTTCGACCCCGACACCACGAACAACACGGCGTCGGTCACGGTCGACCCGCAGAGCGCCGATCTCGCCATCTCGAAGACGGCGGACAACAGCCGGCCCGCCACGGGCAGTGCGGTCGTGTTCACCGTCACCGTCGCCAATCACGGCCCCGACGCAGCGACCAACGTCACGGTGCTCGACAACCTGCCGGCGGGCCTCGACTTCATCTCGGCAACGCCGTCCCAGGGCACCTATGACCCGCCGGCCGGGCTCTGGACCGTTGGCACGCTCGCGCCGAGCACGACAGCCGTCCTGCAGATCACCGCTCGGTTCGACGGAGGCACGCGCACGAACATCGCGAGAATCGGCCACTCCGACCAGTTCGACCCCGACGCTGCAAACAACACGGCGTCGTCCACCGTCGGCGCGTCGATCGGACCGCCGACGCCCGGTCCACCGGTCGTCCCCGAGAGCGAGGTCCTCGGCGCGAGCGCGACGCGGCTCGCTCCCGCCGCGTCACAGCTGGCTCCGTCGAGCGGCACCTCGACGGGGCTCGCGTTCTCGGGCGGTGACTCGCTGCCGACCGGTATCGTCGGGCTCCTCATGTTGGTTCTCGGAACGATCCTCGAGGTCGCGACCCGCAGGCGCCGACGGCGCGTCTTGGGCTGAACTAACGCTGCATGCCAGAAGGCTTGTCCGCACCCGAGGTCGGCGAGAAGATCGGCGAGCACCGGCACCGTGCCGACCATGAGACGCGAGACCGGGCGATCACCATCGTCGAGGCCGTGTTGCTGGCCATCGTCGCGTTCGTCGCGGCGTACTCGGGCTACGCCTCGGCGAAGTGGAGCACGGACTCACGCCTCGAGCTCTCACGCGCGTCGACGGCACGCACGGAGGCCGCCAATGAGAACCTCGAGGCGCTCTCCACGCGCAACTTCGACTCGTCGACCTTCGAAGCCTGGTACACCGCGTTCGTCGCGAAGAACGAGCAGGCGATGACGATCGCGGCGCGCAGGTTCCGACCTCTGTTCCGTGTCGCCTTCGACGCGTGGCAGCGCACGAACCCCGAGGAGAACCCGAGTGCGCCTCCGGGACCGACCTATATGCCCGAGTACAAGCTGCCCCAGCAGGCTCGGGCCAATGCGCTCAACGCGAAGGCCGATCACCTGTACGACGCCGGTTCTACCAGCGGGACACACGCCGACGACTACCTGCGGGTGACCGTGTACCTCGCGACCGTGCTGTTCCTCGTCGCGATCAGCGGTCACTTTCCGATCCGCGGCGTGCGCATCGGGCTCGTGGGCGTAGGCATCGTCGTGCTCGTCCTCGCGCTCGCCACGCTCGCCACGTTGCCCGGACCGCCGTCCGCGTGAGCGCCCGCGTCGAGAAGGCGCCGGCGGGAGATTTGGGGGCATTCGTCACGAACGGCTGATGCTTGCTCGGCCGCCCACACGGGTAGGCGCGTCGGGACACATGACAGTCGCCACGAAGGAGGACAGTCATGCCATCGGATTCCTCCAAGTCGAACCGCACACGCCCGAGCCCCGAGACCGTCGAGGCGGAACGTGGAGAAGCGCGAGCGGAGCACAAGCCCGACAGGGAGCCGACGGACGACGAAGCGCGCGAGGCGGAGCTCCAGACGCTCAACCCGGACGTCGCCGAGCACTACGAGGAGATGACCGAGCGCGGCGTCGAGCAAAAGGGTGAAGGCCGCATCTAGCGACACCCCCGGCGACTTCGAACCGCACGACGAGCTACGCCGTCAGCTGTTGGCGGTCGTGAGAGCCGCGTACGGGGACGACCCGGTCATGGGATTGCGAGGCAGCCAGTCGCTGCGGGAGCTCTACCTCGAACGGGAGGAGCTCGCGGTGAAGTGGGCCCGCGGCCAAGGGATCGGGTGGCGGCGTGTCGCGAGCGCGCTCGGCACGACCAGGAACTCGCTCTATGCGCGCTACCGAGACAGCTTTCGCCACCTCGGAGCCGCCGTCGTAGAGACCCGAGATCTCGGCGAGTGGATGGCGGGCGAGCGTGGGAATACTCATTGGTCGAGGACAGCACATCGTGAAGAGGAGAGCACCATGTCAGAAGGGCGATACGACGAGCTGAAGGGTCGGGCGAAGGAAGCCGCCGGCGACCTTGCCGACGACGACGATCTGCGGCGCTCGGGCCGGCGCGACAAGGCCGGCGGGAAGGCGAAGCAGGCAGTTGATCACGCGAGAGACGCCGTGGTGGAGAAGGTCGACCAGGTGAAAGAGAAGCTCGACGACGACAAGTGAGGCGAGGCTCTGAGCCACTCTGGCGTCGTTTCGAACTTGGGGCGTGCGGGTAGGCGCAGTGCAGCACGTTCTTCGCGGGAGTACTCATGACTATGACCGTTGCGGATGCACTGCTGGAACGCCTGCGCAAGTGGGGCGTCTATCGCGTCTTCGGGTATCCGGGCGACGGGATCAACGGGATCATCGGGGCGTTCAACCGCGCTGGGAACCGTCCGGAGTTCATCCAGGCGCGGCACGAGGAGATGGCCGCGTTCATGGCGTGCGCGCATTCGAAGTTCACCGGCGAGGTCGGGGTCTGCACGGCGACCTCGGGGCCGGGCGCCATTCACCTGCTCAACGGCTTGTACGACGCGCGGCTCGACCACCAGTCCGTGCTGGCCGTGGTCGGCCAGCAGGCAACGACGGCTCTGGGTTCGCACTACCAGCAAGAGGTGGACCTGCTCAGTCTCTACAAGGACGTTGCGGGCGAGTTCTGCACGATGATCACCGTCCCGGATCAGCTCGATGTCGCGGTGGATCGTGCGATGAGGATCGCCGCTACCGAGCGCACCGTCACCTGCCTGATCCTGCCCAACGATGTACAGGAGAAGGAGGCGATGGCGCCTCCCCAGGAGTTCAAGGAGTCATCGGGGAGCCTCGGTTTCGCCTGGCCGCGCGTCGTTCCCCCCGACGACGCGCTGGACCGGGCGGCGGCGATCCTCAACGAGGGCGAACGTGTCGCGATCCTCGTCGGGCAAGGTGCTCGTGGCGCCGCGGACGAGGTGATCGAGCTTGCCGATGCGCTGGGCGCCGGCGTCGCGAAGGCACTGCTGGGCAAGGACGTCCTCGACGACGAGCTGCCGTTCGTCACGGGCGCGATCGGGCTGCTGGGAACCAAGCCGAGCTACGAGCTCATGGCGCAGTGCGACACGTTCCTCATGATCGGATCGAGCTTCCCCTACAGCCAGTTCCTGCCGCCGTGGGGCCAAGCACGCGGCGTCCAGATCGACATCGATCCTCGCATGATCGGTCTCCGCTACCCGATGGACGTGAACCTCATCGGCGATGCGAAGTTGACGATTCGAGCGCTGCTGCCGCGGATCGAGCACAAGTCGGACCGGCAATGGCGAGACTCGATCGAACACGGCATCGAGGACTGGTGGCGCTTGGTCGAGGAGCGCGCCATGACGAGCGCGGACCCGATCAATCCTCAGCGCGTGTTCTGGGAGCTCTCTCCGAAATTGCCGGAGGACGTGATCATCGCGGCCGACTCCGGCTCGTCGACGAACTGGTACGCACGCGACCTCAAGCTGCGCGCGGGCATGCGCTCGTCGCTCTCGGGAACGCTCGCCACGATGGGACCCGCCCTCCCCTATGCGATCGGCGCCAAGTTCGCGCACCCCACGCGTCCCGTGCTCGCGATCGAAGGTGACGGGGCGATGCAGATGAACGGGAACTCCGAGCTGCTCACGATCAACAAGTACTGGCACCGTTGGGCCGACCCGCGGCTGGTGGTCCTCGTCCTCCACAACAACGACCTCAACCAGGTGACCTGGGAGCAGCGGGCCATGAGCGGCGACCCGAAGTTCGAGGCCTCTCAGGACATCCCGGACTTCGACTACGCGCGCTACGCGGACCTGTGCGGGTTGCAGGGCATACGGGTCGAGGAGCCGGACGCGCTCGGCGACGCGTTCGATCGCGCGTTCGCGGCATCGTCGCCCGTCGTGCTCGACATCCTCGCGAGCGCCGACATTCCCCCGATCCCGCCGCACATCGAATGGAAGCAGGGGAAGGCCCTCATGCAGGCGCTGCTGGGCGGCGACCCGGACGCGACCGAGATCATCCGCCAGTCGACGAAGCAGTCCCTGCTCGACCTGTTGCCAGGACGGGGATGAGCAGCGAAGACCTCGACATCTCCGCGCTCGCATCGGATCTCGAGCGCGCCGTCGCCGGCGAGGTCCGGTTCGGTGACGGCGATCGCGCGCTGTACGCCACGGACGGGTCGAACTACAGGCAGGTCCCGATCGGCGTGGTCGTCCCGAACGACGTCGAGGACGGGGTGGCCGCCGTCGGCGTGTGCCATGCGCACGGTGCGCCGGTGCTCTCCCGGGGCGGCGGCACGAGTCTCGCCGGACAGTGCTGCAACGTTGCCGTAGTCATCGATTGGTCCAAGAACCTGCGCGAGGTGCTCGAGCTCGATCCGGTGAACAAGTGGGCCCGGGTACAACCCGGGTGCGTCCTCGACGATCTTCGGGACGCAGCCAAACAGCACGGCTTGACGTTCGCTCCCGACCCTTCCACGCACAACCACTGCACGCTCGGAGGGATGATCGGGAACAACTCGTGCGGCGTGCACTCGGTCATGGCCGGGCGTACATCCGACAACGTGATCTCAATCGATGTGCTCACCTACGACGGCCTCCAACTGACCGTCGGCGAGACATCGGACGATCAGCTGGCACAGATCCTCCGCGAAGGCGGCCGGCGGGGCGAGATCTACGCCTCGCTCCTGAAGCTCCGAGACAAGTACGCCGACGAGATCCGGAAGCGCTTCCCTCGGATCCCGCGCCGCGTCTCCGGGTACAACCTCGACGAGCTGCTCCCCGAGAGCGGCTTCAACGTGGCGCGTGCTCTCGTCGGCACGGAGGGCACCTGCGTCGCGGTGCTCGAGGCGCAGCTCCGGCTCGTCGACGACCCTCCGGCAAAGAGCCTGCTCGTCCTCGGCTACCCGGACGTCTTCGCCGCCGGCGACCACGTCCCCGAGGTGATGGCGCAACACCCCTGTGGGTGCGAGGGAATCGATCGCCGGCTGTTCGAGCTCACGAAGGCGGTCGGGCTGCACACGGATGCGCTCGATCTAATGCCGGAGGGCGGCGGCTGGCTGTTCGTGGAGCTCGGCGGGGCGACCAAGGAGGAAGCCGACGCGCACGCGCACGAGCTCATGGCGAAGCTCGAGCGAGACCGGACGACTCCGTCGATGAAGCTCTTCGACGATCGCGAGGAGGAGGCGAAGGCTTGGGCCGTGCGCGAGGCGGGCCTCGGCGCGACCGCGCACGAGCCCGGCGGGCGGGATGCGTGGCCGGGTTGGGAGGACTCGGCGGTGGCGCCGGAAGCCGTCGGCCCCTATCTCCGCGGCTTGCGGGGCCTCTACGACCGTTACGGCTACAACGCGGCGCTCTACGGCCACTTCGGGCAGGGGTGCATCCACACGCGCATCGAATTCGATCTCTTCACCGCCGAGGGGATCGCCAAGTTCCGCTCCTTCATGGACGACGCCGCAGACCTCGTGCTCGCGCACGGCGGCTCGCTCTCGGGAGAGCACGGGGACGGCCAGTCCCGCGCCGAGCTTCTCCCGAAGATGTTCGGCGAAGAGCTCGTCAACGCGTTCCGCGAGTTCAAGGGGATCTGGGACCCGGAGAACCGCATGAACCCCGGCAAGGTCGTCGACCCCGCCCCCATCGTCGCCAACTTGCGGATCGGGTCGGACTACGCCCCCTGGGACCCCGTCACCGTCTTCCACTATCCGGATGACCAGGGGAGCTTTGCGCGCGCCGGCGGACTGCGCTGCGTCGGCATCGGGAACTGCCGCCGAGAGGGCGGCGGCACCATGTGCCCCAGCTACATGGTCACGCACGACGAGCAGCACTCCACACGCGGTCGCGCCCGTCTCCTGTTCGAGATGATGCAAGGTGAGGTGATCACGGACGGCTGGAGGTCCGAAGCGGTCCGGGATGCGCTCGACCTCTGTCTCGCCTGCAAGGGCTGTTTCGGTGACTGTCCGGTGAACGTGGACATGGCCACCTACAAGGCCGAGTTCCTTGCCCATCACTACGCACACCGGCTTCGGCCTCGAGCGCACTACGCGCTCGGCTGGCTGCCGACAGCCGCGCGGTGGGCGGCACCGATGTCCAGGTTCGTCAACGCCGTCACGCACACGCCAGGCCTGGAAGCAGCCGCCAAGTGGACCGCCGGCATCGAACCCGAGCGCGAGATCCCACGGTTCGCGACCTCCACGCTGCGGCAGCGCGTCGGGCAACGCACGCCACACGGGAAGCAGGTGCTCCTCTGGCCGGACACGTTCACGAACTACTTCGAACCGGAGATCGGTGAGGCGGCGATCGACGTGCTCGAGCACGCCGGGTTCGGCGTCGGTCTCCCCCAGGAGCCGCTCTGCTGCGGCTTGACGTGGATCTCGACCGGTCAGCTCGCCCATGCGAAGCGGGTGCTCCGCCGCACTGTCCGCGCGCTCGCTCCCGCCGCGCGATCGGGCACCCCGATCATCTGCCTCGAGCCCAGCTGCGCCGCTGTGTTCCGCCACGACCTGCACGAGCTGTTCCCGAACGACCCGGACGCCGGTCGCATCCGCGACTCGGTGCACACGCTCGCGGAACTTCTCGACGAGGACGCGCAATGGGAGGTGCCGAGGCTCAAGCGCAACGCGCTCGTCCAACGCCACTGTCATCATCAGGCCGTCCTGGGGTTCGACACGGACGAGCGGCTGCTCGATCGTGTCGGTGTCGAGGCCGATGTGCTGGATTCCGGCTGCTGCGGACTCGCCGGCAACTTCGGCTTCGAGCGCGGCCATCACGAGGTGTCGATGGCCTGTGCGGAACGTGTCCTCGCTCCGGCGGTCCGAAGCGCGAGCGACGCGACGCTCATCGTCGCGGACGGCTTCAGCTGCCGCACCCAGATCGCGGCGACGACGAACCGGCGTGCTCTGCACCTCGCGCAAGTGCTCGCGATGGCGATCCACGAAGGTGAGCCGGGCATGGTTCCCAAATACCGGCCGGAACGGGCGTTCGCCTCCGAGCAGACATGACCGGGAGATCCGGGATCGACCGGGTGGACGCCTCCTGCTACACGATCCCGTTGAGCGCACCTGAGAGCGATGGGACCCTGACCTGGGACCACACCGACGCCGTCGTCGTGGAGATCTTCTCGGACGGTGAGTCCGGGCTCGGCTACACCTTTGGGCCCAGCGCGTGCCAAGTCCTGATCGACGACATGCTGAGCAAGGAGATCGTCGGTCGCGACCCGATGAACGTGAACGGGGCTTGGGAAGCAATGGTGCGCGCAGTGCGCAACGCAGGGCGCCCCGGGATCGCCTCGATGGCAATTGCTGCGGTCGACATCGCGCTGTGGGACCTGAAGAGCAAGCTTCTGGGCGTTCCGCTCGCCGACTTGCTGGGGCGCGTACGCGACGCTGCGCCGGTCTACGGATCGGGCGGCTTCACATCTCTGAGCGACTCGGAGCTCGTGTGCCAGCTCGCGGGCTGGGCGCAGGGCGACCGGATTCCGTCCGTGAAGATGAAGATCGCGGTGGACCGAGGCAGCCGGCCGAGCGAGGACGTGCAGCGCGTCGAGCTCGTACGCGAGGCGCTCGGTGGCGAGGTCGGCCTCATGGTCGACGCCAACGGCGGCTACTCCCGCAAGCAGGCGGTTCGGGTCGGACAGTCGTTCCGAGAGCTCGGCGTGGTCTGGTTCGAGGAGCCCGTCTCCTCGGACGACCTGTCGGGCCTGAGCGAGGTGCGCCAGCTCTGCGACTGTGACGTCGCCGCCGGCGAATACGGGTACGACCTCGCGTACTTCGACCGTCTCGTCACGCACGAGGCCGTCGACGTCGTCCAAGCAGACGTCTCGCGCTGCGCGGGGATCACCGAATGGATGCGCATCGCCGCGCTGGCCGCCGGACACGGCCTCGAGATCTCGGGCCACTGCGCCCAGAGCGTCCATCTGCATCCGGCATGCGCCGTCTCGAACCTCCGGCACCTCGAGTACTTCGCAGATCACATCACCGTCGATCACCTCCTGTTCGACGGCGTGCCGTCGCCGGACCACGGGTGCCTGCGGCCGGACCTCACCCGCGCGGGGCACGGCCTGCTCCTCAAGCGGGCAGACGCGGCCAGGTATCGACGATCATGACCATGGCGGAAGCCGTGTCGCCGCGAGGGCAGGACGCTCCGAGCGGGAGCACCGTCAGTCCCCACGTGCTCCGTGAATACGCCTTCCTCGCCGACGGCGAGCGCGGCGCTCTCGTCTCCCCGATCGGCGAGGTCGCTTGGCTCTGCTTCCCTGCTTGGGACTCGAAACCACTCTTCGGCGCGTTGTTGGGCGGACCCGGCAGCTACCTCATACGGCCGACGAGCAAGTACGTGTGGGGCGGCCAATACGAGGAAGGCACCCTGATCTGGCGCAACCGGTGGCTGTCGGGAGCGAGCATCATCGAATGCATCGAGACGCTCGCGTTTCCTGGTGACCGTGCCCGAGCGGTGCTCGTGCGTCGACTCGTCGCCCTGGCAGGCGATGCCGAGCTGTCCGTGTCACTCGACGTCCCGACCGCATACAGCAGAGGTCGATTCGGGTTCACCAACACAGCGCGGACCATGCGCGAGATGCAGAGCGACGGCCTGCACCTGCGCTGGCAGACGCCCGAGTCGGTCCGCGATGCGCCGGGCAACGCATTCGAGCTCCAGCTCCGCTCGGGCGATGTCGCCGATCTCGTCCTGGAGATCTCTCTGCGCGAGCCGGACGACGCACCTCCCACAGCCGACGCCGTGCTCGACTCCACGGGCGAGGCGTGGCGCAAGGCAACCCGGTCCGCGCTCGCGGAGAGCTCGATCGCCCCGCGGGATGCACAACAAGCGATTGCGGTGTTGCGGGGGATGACGACGTCCGCGGGCTCGATGGTTGCGGCCGCGACCACTTCCCTGCCGGAGCGCGCCGAGAAAGGCCGGAACTACGACTACCGGTACGCGTGGATTCGCGACCAGTGCTACGCCGGAACCGCGGCCGCGGCGGCGGGCACTGACGAGCTGGTCGACGCTGCCGTGCGATTCGTGCACGAGCGGCTCATCGAGGACGGCCCACGACTCCGACCGGCGTATCGCGCGAATGCCGCACCCGTTCCGGCCGAGCATGCACTCGATCTGCCCGGCTATCCCGGAGCGCCGGATGTCGTGGTCGGGAACCGTGTGGGAGATCAGTTCCAACTGGACGCGTTCGGCGAAGCGCTCCAGCTCTTCGCCGCCGCGGAGCACCGCGGGAGGATGCACGCCGATGCCTGGCGCGCAGCCGAGATCGCCGTGCAGGCGATCGGCGCACGGTGGCGACTCCCGGACAACGGCATCTGGGAGCTGGAGCCACAGCACTTCACGCACAGCCGCCTTGCATGCGTCGCGGGCCTTCGTCGCCTCGCCGCAGCCCGGCCGGGCCGTCTCGCGAACGACTGGCTGGCGCTCGCCGACCGGATCGCGGCGGATGCCGCGACCACTTCGGTCCACGCGAGCGGTCGGTGGCGCCGCACACCCACGGACGACCGCGTCGATGCGTCACTGCTGATCGCCGGCATACGCGGTGCGATGCCTCCCGACGATCCCCGCGTGCTTCTCACGAACGAAGCCATCCGATCGGAGCTGAGCCTCGAGTGCTTCACCTATCGCTTCCGCTCGCGCAGTGGGGAGCTCGGGTCCACAGAGGGCGCGTTCCTGCTGTGCGGCTTCTGGATGGCACTCGCGCTCTACCTGGCAGGAGACGAGCTCGCGGCGATGCAATGGTTCGAACGGAACCGAGCCAGCTACGGGTCGCCCGGTCTCTATTCCGAGGAATACGACGTGCACCAGCGCCAGCTGCGCGGCAACTTTCCCCAGGCATTCGTGCACGCGGTGCTCCTCGAGACCGCGACCACCTTGTCTCGCTGACGAGACCGTGCGTGTCGGTCCCCCGGTCCCGGGTATACGCCAGAACATGACACAGACGCGTGTCGCCGTCGTGACCGGCGCGTCGGCGGGCGTCGGCCGCGCAACCGCCGTGAGCTTCGCCGAGCAGGGGTTCGACGTCGCGTTGCTCGCCCGCGGCTCGGCAGGCCTGGACGCGGCGGCGAAAGAGGTGGAGCGCGCCGGGGGTCGGCCGTTCCCGTTGCCGGTCGACGTCGCGAGCTTCGACGAGATCGATCGAGCAGCCAAAGCGGTCGAGATCGAGCTCGGACCGATCGATGTGTGGGTGAACAACGCGATGGCCACCGCGTTCTCGCCATTCACCGAGATCTCCCCGGAAGACTTCGAGCGGGCGATCGCGGTGACCTTCCTCGGCCAGGTCTGGGGAACGAAGGCGGCTCTCGAGCTGATGCTCCCGAGAGACGAAGGCACGATCGTCAACGTCGGATCCGCTCTCGCGTTCATCGGGATCCCGCTCCAGAGCCCGTACTGTGCCGCGAAGTTCGCGTGCCGCGGATTCGCCGAGTCCGTGCGATCCGAGCTGCTCCACATCGACAGCAATGTGCGGCTGTGCGTCGTCCACCTGCCGGCCGTCAACACACCGCAGTTCGACTGGGCGAAGAACGAGCTCGATCGCCGCCCGATGCCCGTGCCTCCGATCTATCAACCGGAGTACATCGCAACGCGCATCACTGGTGCCGCGCTCGACGGCGAGACCGAGGTCATCATCGGCGCCTGGAACAAGATGCTGGTGGGCGTCGCGAAGCTCTCCCACGCTCTCGCCAACAACTTCGCGGCGATCAGCGCCTGGGACGGCCAGCTGACCGGTGAGCCGTCGAGCGGCTCCGAGGAGGGCAACCTTCACACCGCCGCCGATGCCACGGCCGACTACGGCGCGCACGGCCGCTTCGATGCATGCGCACACGGCTTCTTCGACCCGTCGTTCCTCAGAAGCCTTCCGAAGGTCGCACGCCAGTTCACGCGAGCAGCTCGCGAGACGCTGACCCCGGGGAGCCGATCCGGACACTCCTGAGCGCACAGGAGGAGGCCGTTAGGCGCCGTCGGACTCAGGGTAAACACCTGATGCCGTATGCCCAGGGAGAGCACCCCCACCACGGACGTCCCCGCGACCCCGCGGGCTGACGTGGAAGCTCCTCGGCGCCCTCACGCCTTCGACAGGTTCGCGAACGCCTGCTCCAACGCGGCGGGGCGACCCTGGGCTTTCGCCGCCGCGGTCACCGTCCTCGTGGTGTGGGCGGTCAGCGGTCCGATCTTCGGCTTCTCGGACACCTGGCAGCTCATCATCAACACGGGGACCACGATCGTCACGTTCCTGATGGTGTTCCTGATCCAGCACACGCAGAACAAGGACTCCAAGGCCGTGCAGCTCAAGCTCGACTCGCTCATTGCCGCGGCGTCGCGCGCGAGCAACCGGCTGTTGAACCTCGAGGACCTCTCCGACGCGGAGCTGGATCATCTTCACCGCCGCTATGCGCAGCTCGCCGGCGAGAGCCCGCGACTACACGACGACTCGAAGGCTCCCGAGCCCGAGTAACCCTTCGTCAGACCTGGACGGCGATCAGGAGCAGCGCGATGTCGTCGGCTTGCTCCGCTCGGAGATCGCGGAGGGAATGCTCCAGCTCGTCGCAGATGCTCTCCGGATCGTCACCGGACAGGCCCGCGACGAGCTCGCCGAACTGGTCGGTGGTCATCGGGGATTCCGGGGTGTCGGTGACGCCGTCGGTGTACAGCACCAGGAGGTCTCCTGGCTGCAGGTCGACCGTTGACTCGTGGAGGCGGGCCTCTGGAAGCAGCCCGAGTGCCGTTCCGGGTTGCCCGATGCTCTGCACACTTCCATCAGCGCGAACGACGACCGGCAGTGGGTGACCCCCGACAGCGAACGAGAGCTGCACACCTCCCGCGACCGGCGTGAGGCGTCCGTAGATCGCTGTGCAGTAGTCGTCCGCGCTGACATCCCTGAAGGCCTCGTGCAACCAGACCAGAGGGGTGAGCGCGCTCTGGGTGTGCCTCGCGGCGGCGCGCACGGTATGGCGCGCAAGACCAACCAGCGCCGCGGCCGGGATTCCCTTGCCGGCCACGTCGCCGACCAGGACGCCGGTCACCCCCTCGTCGACGTCGAAGACGTCGTAGAAGTCGCCGCCGATGGCACTCGCGCTGTCGGCGGGCAGATAGCGAGCGCATACGCGGCACTTCGGCACCGGGGGCAAGGTCGCCGGGAGGAGCGATCCTTGGAGGGCCAGCGTCTTCTGTCGCTCGACCCGGAACCGGCGGTTCTGGTCGATCGCGAGCGCGATCCGGTCGGCGGCCAGCAGCAGGAGCTGGAGATCTTCGTCGTCGAAGCCGTGCGGTTCGCGATGGCCGACATGGACGACGCCGATCAGCTCGTCACCGACGAGCAGCGGTACGCCTGCCACGTGGGCGAGCCGGCGAAGGGCGGGGCTGAGGATCTCGAGGTCGGCAGTCGGCGGCTCGATGATCAGCGGCCGGCGAGTCGAGGCGATATGTCCCGCGAATCCCTCTCCCACGGGCAGCTCGTCCCTCCATTGGCTCGGATCCCCGAGACCGATCGCGCCGCCGCCGTGCAGCGCGCGGCCGTCGTCGGACGCGAGCAGGATGCGCACAGTGTCCGCGTCGACCGCCCTGCGCAGCCGGTGGATGACCTCGTCGATCAACTCGTCCGTCGGAAGAGCCAGCTGTGAGAAGTCGGTCAGGTCCTGCAGGCGACGGAGGCGCCAGACCGCCTCGTCACGTTGCTCGTAGAGGCGCGCGTTGTGGAGATGCACAGCCGCTCGATGCGCGAGATCGGCGATGAGCTCGACATCCTCCTCGCCGAACGGCTCCCTCCCCTCCTCCCGGATCACGCTGAGTGCCCCCATGACGTCGTTTCGGGCCGCGATCGGCACCGTCACGTACGACCCGAACCGGAGGGTGAGGGCCAGCTCGAGATGGCGTTCGTCTTGCGTGGTCTCGACGAGAAACTCTCGGGACATGACGGCACGCCACTCCGGCTCCAGCGTCTCGACGACGCGGGCGACAGGGTGCGGTCCCCCGAGCACCGGGGGATACCGATCTCGGAGCTCGTCCACAGCCCGTTGCAGCTGCGGGTCCCGATGTGTCGCGGCCAGCCGAACGATCTCCCCTTCCTCCATGATGTCGACCAGACAGATGTCGGCGGCGTTCTCGACCATCATCTGGGCGAGCTTCTGCAGGCCTTCGCGAAAGTCGAAGCTCTCGGCGAGGAGCTCACTCGCCCGCAGCAGCACCCTGAGGAGATGTGCGAGCGGCTCGTCCGCACTCTCGGAGCGTTGCAACGCCCCTATCCGGGGACCATCCAGGACCACTCGTGCCCTCCGACTCCTCGATTGCCGCCACCGTAGGGCAATGAAGGATTTGGAGCGGACGACGGGATTCGAACCCGCGACCCTCACCTTGGCAAGGTGATGCTCTACCAGCTGAGCCACGTCCGCGTGAGCCTTCGAGAATAGCAAGCCGGCCCCGAGCCGCTAGCTTGCCGGTCATGCGCATCGGGATCTTCAGCAGCGACTCCACGATCGACGGCAACGTGGCCGCGGCGCGAGAGGTGGAGCAGCAGGGCTTCGCCACCTACTGGCTGTCACAGATCTTCGGTCTCGACGCGCTCACCACGCTGGCGATCATCGGGCGCGAGGTTCCGCGCATCGAGCTCGGCACCGCCGTGGTGCCCACGTACCCGCGCCATCCCATGACGATGGCCGCGCAGGCACTGACCGTGCAGGCGGCATCGGGCGGCCGGCTGGTGCTCGGGATCGGGCTCTCGCACAAGATGGTCATCGAGAACATGTTCGGATACTCGTTCGACAAGCCCGTCCGGCACATGCGCGAGTACCTGAGCGCGCTCGCGCCCCTGATCCGAGAAGGCGCCGTGCAATACACCGGCGAGACCCTGGCGGCGAACCTCTCCGTCGACGTCGCCGGCGCATTGCCCTGCCCGATCCTGGTCGCGGCGCTGGGAACGCAGATGCTCGAGCTCGCCGGGCGCGTCGCCGACGGCACGTGCACCTGGATGACCGGCCCTGCGACGCTCGCCGAGCACACGACGCCCACGATCACGAAAGCGGCCGAGGAGGCGGGCCGGCCGGCACCGCGCATCTCCGCGAGCCTCCCGGTGCGCGTGACGTCCGACGTCGACGCTGCCCGCGGGCAGGCCGCCCAGATCTTCCAGATCTACGGCATGCTCCCCTCCTACCGCGCCATGCTCGACCGGGAGGGCGCGGCCGGACCGGAAGATGTCGCGATCATCGGCGACGAGGCCACGGTGCGCGCCGCGATCCAGCGTGTTGCCGACAGCGGAGCGACCGATTTCGTCGCGGTGGAGTTCGGCGGCTCGCCCACCGAGCGCGCCGAGACGCGCGAGCTGCTGCGCTCCCTGATCTGACCGCGCGCCACCCCTCCCCTATCTGGAGACGGCACCCGCGAGGTCGACCGCCTGCTCGGCGAGCTCCGCTACGTCGAGGAACCAGTCGCGCGTGATGGCTCCCTGCACAGCGACACCAGCTCCTTCGTCGTGGAGATGCTCGTCGAGACATGCCGCGATCGGCTCCCGTGTCCGTGCGCGGAAGCGCTCCAGGTCGAAGGGCGTACTCGTCGATGCAGGATGCTCGAGCCGGTCGGCAACGCGCTCCAACTGCGTGCCGACAGCCTGAGCCGCCTCGTCGAGCGCCGCCTCCGTCTCGCGGCACAGCTCGCCCGGCTCCTGGCGATCCCACGCGTCGAGGAACTCCACACACGCCCGCGCCTGTGCAGCGATGACGAGGAGGCGCGACCACGGCTGGCGCCCACCGGACGGTCGCGACCTCTCCTCGAGGAACGCGTCGTACGCGGCACGGGCGCGGAGCTCGGCGTCGAAGATGCGCGCTTCGTCGGCCGAGCGCGAGACAGCAGGCAGCAGCGCCTGCCCGACCTCGCGGTAGAGGCTGGCCACGGTGGCGCGCAGGTTCACGACCGCGCGGCGCGGCCAGAACAGCAATGCGACGAGCGTGCTGACCGCCACGCCGATCGCGATGTCCTGCACGCGCACCAGGCCGGTGTGGATCCCCGCGGGCTCGAGGAGGTTGATCAGAGCGATGACCGCGATCGTGAACGCTGCCTGTCCTGCGACGAACCCGACGGCGCTGGGCAGGTACGCAGCCAGGAAGAAGCCGGCCACGAGCACCATCCACAGCGCCCAGGTCGGGAACGGAACGAGCGCGGTGACCCCGGTCAACGCGAAGCCGAGCCCCGTGCCCAAGGCCGCGCGCATCGACGTTCGGCCCGTGTCGAACGCGTTGGACCGCAGCACCGACAACGTCCCGAGGACGACCCAGAACGCGTGATCGAGCCGGAGCACGTTGGCGATGAAGATGGCGACGCCGATGCTGAGCCCGGCGCGCGCCGCGTCCTGCGCCCACGCCGAGCTGGGCACCGCATGGGCGCGCGCGAGCTCCGCGAGGCGGCGCATCGCGCTGGTGGTGCCCTCGGTCTCGGGAACTTCGAGAGGCTCGATGTCTTCGGACTCGACGGACTCTGCTCCCGCAACGATGATCGAGGCGTTGGCGAGCACCGACCCGGCGAGATACAGCGCGAGCCGGAGCCTGAACGAGTCGTCGAGCGCCGTGAGCTCCGCGTCCGGCGTGATAGTCCCCTCCGTCAGCTGCTCGATGCCACCCGCGATGACTCGCCGGCGCAGGCGCACCGCCTGGTCGAGCATGTCGTCGAGCCGCACCGGAGCCGCACCCGAGCGCAGCGTGCTCGCGGCTTCGTGCAGGATGCGGCCCGCGAGGTCCGCCATCTCGGCTTCGTCGGCGGCGAGACGTTCGAACCCGGGCAGGTTCACGACGACCCACAGGCGATCGAGCTCCTGGTGCAGGAAGTTCAGCGCCGCGTCGTGCGCGCTCGGCCCGGCGGATCGAGGACGGATCGCCTCACGCTCGTGCAGGGCTTGCCATGCCACACGCGCGCGGCTGAACACGTCCGGCGGGATGCCGCCCGGCAGCGCGAGGGCGGGTACGGCGTCGCCGAGCGCGTCGGCGAGATCCGCAGCCGCCGCTCTGATCACCAACCGCTCGCGCCGGGGCCAGAGGACGAGCGAGGCGATCGTCGCCACGACCCCTCCGACGATCCAACCGACGATCCGGATCCACACGGTGTCGATCGGTCCCGGCACCGTCGCGCCGAGCACGTACGGCAGGATGACGGCGCTCACCGAGGCGCGGTAGTAGCCGCCGAAGCAGCCGACGAACCGCGCCACCGCGGCCACCACGAGGCCGACGATCGCCGCGGGGATCGCTCCGCGACTCAACGCCGTACCGATCGTGACGAGCACGGCCCCTACCAGGGTGAGCAGCCCGTCCGCGGTCGCGCGGTCCCGCTGCGATCCGCCGAAGTCCGCGAACGCGAGGAGCGAGAAGGCACTGAAGGCGGCGAAGAGCGCGCCACGCGAGGAGCCGACCACCTCGAAGAAGAACGCGAAGACGAGTGGCACCACGATCCCCACGCGCGCGGCGCGGTGCAGTGCGACGTGCCCCGGATCGCGAATCAGGGCTGGAGGACTCCGAGCCCCTCGTCCGTCTTCACCGTGTCGAGCACGGGCTCCTCGCCCACCGAGACGGAATCCTCGGGCACACCCAGATAGCGCCAGCCCGTGAGGAGGGCAAGGCCGTAGAGCACTCCGACCAGCACCAGGAGCGCGCGGTATCCCACGACGAGGGCCGCGAACTCGAGGACGCCGCCCACCATCGCACCGAGCAGATTCACACCGAAGGCCGTCGTGGAGCTCGCCGTGCCCTTGAAGCGCTCCGCGAAGATCAGGTTCGCGATGAAGATCGGCGCGAACGCGATCAACGTCGCACACACGAAGCGCAAGACAGGATCGAGCGGGAGCAGGTTGCTCGGTGGTACGAACCAGGCAACGACCAGCGCGGCCAGCAGCACGAGGTAGAGCCACTGCGGGTGAGGGATGCGGACGCGACGCGTCACCTCGACCGCTGCCAACACGACCAGGAGGATGCCGCCGAACACGAGCGCATTGACCAGCCAGGTGGTTCCGAACAGCAGCGCGAACTGCACGAGGTTCTTCGTCTCGAGCAGCAGGAACGCCGCGCCCATGAAGAACAGGTCGATGTACCGGGTCACCGATCGGAAGGAAGCCTCACCCGGCTTGCTGGTCCCACGCACCGCGAATCCCACCGCGAGGATCGAAGCGAGCAGGATCAGCGCGATCGTCTCGAGGTAGAAGCTCGGGATCGACGGCGAGCGCAGGTACGGGAACGGCCGGTCGTCGGTTGCAGGTGCGGGCGCGCTCGCGGTGGCCTTCCAGCGCGATGTGCAGGCGACGTCCGCGGGGTGGCGGCTCGCGAGCAGCGTCGCGAGCTCCTGCTTGTTGCCGTAGAGCGTGACGCACGGCGAAGTGCCGTAGACCTGACGCAACGTGTTCGCGTACCGGTCCACGAGCCACTTCGCTCGGTAGTAGTTGTACATCGCGAACACACCGTGCGGCGCGAGGTGCTGGCGCACCGACTCCATCGACTCCTTGGTGAACAGGTAGCTCTCGAGCCGCAGCGAGGACTGACCGGTCACGAGCGTGATGGAGTCCGGGAGCGCGAACTCGATCAGGTCGTACTTCTTGTTGGTGTTCGACAGGAAGGCCCGGCCGTCGTTGATGTGCACCGACACGCGCTTGTCCTGGTAGGGACGGTTCGGGTGGTGGGTCTTCCCGATGTCGAGGATGCGGGGATCGATCTCGACCGCGTCGACGTGCCGGGCTCCGTGCAGGAGCGCCACCGCCACGTCGTTCCCGCTCCCGGCACCGACGATGAGGACGTTGTCGAGACGCGGCTTCGCCAGATGCTGGTACGGCACGTTGTAGAAGACGTTCGCGCTCTTGTCGACCCGGAACATCAGCTGGTGCGGGACGCTGTTGACGTTGATGGTCGTGATGTCGCCCTGCGCGTTCGTCGACTGTTCGATCTTGTAGTACGGCGACCAGCTCGTGCCCGGCGCGAACGACTCGAACGCAAGGATCACGATGATGCCGAGCAGCGCGAGCGCCTGTGACGCGACCAGCAAGCGCGCTCTGTTGGTGCGGAGCCCGAACGGCTCGGTCGCGACGAACGCGACTCCCACGATCAGGCCCCAGCCGAGCGAAGGGGCGCGCAGGAACGAGAGCGCGGTGAACACGATGATGCCGAGCAGGCTCCCGACCAGGTCGAGGCGGTAGGCGGTGAGGGGCTCGAAGGTCGAGAAGGTGCGAGCAACCCCGTCGCCGATGCAGGCCATGGCGATCGACACGACGACGAAGATGATGGTCAGCACGACCCACTGCGGTGGCCCGCTGCTGCTGAGCCCGCCGAAGAAGATCTCCCCTGCCCCGGACCGGCTCACCTCGACCGGGAAGAACCGGATGAACGCGACGAGCCCCAGGAGCGCGAGTGGCGCGAAGCGGAACAGCCCGAACTCGTGCTTCGACCACAGGAAGCCCACCCCGATGCCGAGGAAGCTGCCGAGCAGGACGAAGTTCGAGAAGTAGGAGAGGTAGAGGACGTTGGCGCCCGTCCATCGGATCAGCGCCAGCTCCGTGAAGAGCATCAGGAAGCTCAACAGGAGCAGGCGAATGCGGGCGCTCATTGCTCGGTCAGCCTATTGGCCGGCAAGTCGATCCACGACAGGCGCGAAAGCCTCCACCTCAGTATCCCCGAGCACGATGTTCGAGACACCCCACCGCTCCCGGCGCTCCACGAGCTGATCGCAGATCTCGTCGACGGTCCCGAAGAGCGCGACGCTCGCGTGGAGGGCATCGTCGGGCGTGAGGTCGAACGCCGGCGCGAGCTGCTCGGCGAGACCTCTGCGATCGTCGGTGACGCTCGCGAAGAAGTAGCGGATCTGGAGCTCGATGTCCCCGAAGCGCTCGCCAGCACCCTCGCGTACCCAGCCGAGCTTCTTGTCCACCATCGACGCGACCGAATCCTTCGAGGCGTCGTTCGTGACCCGGCCGGCGCGGAGGTTCGGGTTGATCCCAACGACATCTGCCTCGCGGCCGGCGAGCCGGAGCAGCTTCGGACCCCCACCACCGATCAGCACCGGCGGGTGCGGCTGTTGCACGGGCTTCGGAAGTCCTGTGTAGCCGGTGATGTCGTAGTGCTCTCCCTGATACGAGAACTCCTTGCCGCTCCACGCGCCTTTGATGACGGCCAGCGCCTCCTCGAGACGGGCGATGCGCACGCCTCCTGAGTCGTAGCGGAGACCGAGGGCGTCGTAGTCGGTCTGCATCCACCCCGCGCCGAGCCCGAGGTCTACCCGTCCGTCGGAGAGGAGGTCGAGCGTCGCGATCTCCTTTGCCGTGACCGCAGGATGCTTGTAGTCGTTGCCGAGAACGAGTGCGCTCACCCGGAGTGTGGTCGTGGCTTCGGCGGCGATCGCCAGGGCGACCATCGGAGCGAGCTGCGTCTCGATGAAGTGATCGGGCGCGTAGAGCGTCGTGTACCCGAGCGACTCGATCTTCCGCGCGTGCTCGCGAAAGGTCGCCGCATCGGGCGCGCCGCCGATCTGCACCCCGAACCGAAACGGCTTCACCACTGCTACCTCCCGTTGAGACGCGCGACCACGGGCGCGAGCGTTTCCAAGAACTCCTGCGGCACGACCGTGTAGCTCATGTCCCAACGTGCTCGACGCGCCTCGATCTCGTCAACCATGGCGTCGACGGTCCCGACGAGCAGTGCCGGCGATTGCAGGGCAACCTCCTCGGACACCCCGAAGTGCCCTGCGACGCCTTTTGCGATTGCCTCGGGGTCGTCGGTGACGTACACGAAGCCGGTCAGGTTCTGGATCTCGAGATCGGCGTAGCGCTCGCCCGCCACTTCGCGCAGCATGCTCGCCTTCTCGTCGGTGGCTGCGGCCGTGAGCGAGTGCACCGAGTCGGGATGGTTCCCGTCACCGGCGCGCAGATTCGCGTTGATGCCGACGATCTGCGCATGCTTCGCGGCGACCGTGAGGATCTTGCGGCCGCCTCCGCCCACCACGATGGGAGGGTGGGGGCGCTGCACCGGCTTTGGCTGGCCTTCGAGACCGTCGATCACGTAGTGCTCGCCCTTGAACGTGACCGGACCGTCGCCCATCAGGCCCTTGATGACGGTCAGGGACTCGTCGAGCCGCGCGATTCGCGTGCTCGCCTTGTCGAGCGGGAAGCCGCCGCGCTCGTAGTCGATGGTCATCCACCCGGCGCCGAGCCCCAGCTCGAGCCTTCCGTCCGAGAGGAGGTCGATGGTGGCTGCCTCGTTCGCGAGCACGACCGGATGCTTGTAGTCGTTGCCGAGCACGAGCGTTCCGACGCGCAGTGAGGTCGTGGCGTCCGCCGCGGCCATGATCGCCGGGATCGGGGCGAGGGGATGATCGACGAAGTGATCGGAGGCGTAGAACGTCGAGTAGCCGAGGTCCTCGGCGCGTCGCGCGAGCTCCTGGAGCTCGGCACCCGAGCGCGTCTCCTTGACGATGACCCCGAACCGGAACTTGCGGTCGTGTGCCATGCGGCCGGAGGCTACCGGGGCGTCACCGGCCCGTGGAGCCGAAGCCGAAGGTGTCCCGTGTCGTCTGGTCGAGCGCGTCGACCTCGCGCCATTCCACGTACTCGACCTTCTGGATCACGAGCTGCGCCACGCGGTCACCCCGGTGCACCTCGTACGCCTCGTCCGGATCCGTGTTGACCATGAGCACCTTCAGCTCACCGCGATACTGCGGATCGATGAGGCCTGGCGTGTTGAGCAGCGTCACGCCGTGCTTCAGCGCCAGCCCGGAGCGCGGGAGCACGAGACCCGCATGGCCCGAGGGGATGGCAACGGCAAGCCCGGTCCGCACGAGCGCTCGGCCTCCCCGCGGCTGCAAGATCGCGCCCTCGTTCGCGCAGAGGTCGTACCCGGCGTCGTCGTCATGCGCCTGGCCCGGCAGCAGCGCTGCCTCGTCGAGCCGCTGGATCGGGATGTCCATCAGGCGGCGAAGTCACCCGCGAGCTCGGAGCGCTGCTCGTCGGTCAGCACCGCGCGTGCGTCGTACTCCGGATGCTCGACGACGACCGCAATCGTCGTCTCGTCCTCGAACGCCCTGCGCTGCTGCTCGGTGAACGCGAACTTCAGGTAGTGCACCGTGGAGGTGATCTCCTCTTCCCGGGTGAGGCGCTCGGCGTTCAGCTCCGTCGCGGGGACCTTCTCTCCCCCGATGTCGAACGACACGTAGTCCTGGACCTTGGTGAGCCGCGGGAGCCAGTACTCCAAGGCCTCCGAGTCGTCGATCTCGATGAACAGCGTGGCGGACAGCTGACCGGTCTCGGGGACGAGCTCGTTGTAGGTCTCGAGCTCGTGCGCGATCCGGTCGTCCCGGATGATCCGCTCCGCGCGTGCCATCTCCTGGATCTGGAAGCGCATGGTGGCGGCGTTCTCGAAGACGATGGCCATGAGATTGCCGAGAGAGATCCGCCGCCGCTTCTTCATCGCGATGATCTCGGCCAGGAAGGCGTCTCGCTCGCGCTCGTACTCACGCAGGTCCTTGATGTCGGCGTGTGTCAGCTTCCTCACGCGTCCTCCAGTCCATATGCGCGGGCGATCACCTGCAAGGGGTGCAGAGGCTCCTTGCTCGTTGCCTCCTCGATCGCCGTGTTGGCAAGGTGGCAGTCACCGGCGACGAGCTCTGTGTCGGCCGTCTCGATCGCTTCCATCAAGGGCCGCGCGACCTTGCGCGCCATCTCGACGTTCTCGGCGCGCAGGCCCCACGTGCCGTCGATGGCCGAGCACCGCTCGACCATGTTCACCTTTGCACCTGTCAGCGCCATGAGGTCACGGCTCTTCGGGCCCATCTGCTGCGCCCGGTAGTGGCACGCCGCGTGCCACGTGATCGTCGCGTAGCGAACGCCCGCGAAGTCGGTGTCGAGCGGCTCCTCGCGGTGCTTGGCCATGAGGTACTCGGAGGCGTCAGAGGTGTGGTCGGCGACGAGGCGCGCGTCGTCGGTCCCCAGGAAATCGGGACACTCGTTCTTCAACACGTAGGCGCACGTGGGCTGCGGGACGACCACGTCCTTGCCGGCTTTGACTTGCGCGGCGAGCACCTGGACGTTCCGACGCGCGTGCTCCTCGAACTTCGCGATGTCACCCGCGTCGAGCCAGGGCATGCCACAGCAGATCTCGCCTTCGGGGAGGTCGCAGCCGATGCCGTTGTGCTCGTACACATCGACCAGCGCCTTGCCGATGGCCGGGTCCTGGTACTCCACCAGACATGTCGGGAAGAGGGCGACCCGGCCGCGCTCCGCCGACGGCGCGGTGAGCCGGGCGTTGCGACGCTTCCGGTACCACTGGGAGAACTTCTCCTTCGCGAACGTCGGCAGCATGCGATCGGCCGCGATCCCGGTCGTCGCCTCCATGGCCTTGCGAACGAAGCCGAGCCCGTTCGTGCGATTGACGATCGGGGCGAGCGTCGTCGCCACCTTGCCTTGCAGGTCGGTGTGCGCGAGGAGCTTCGCGGAACGGTCGACGTGGCCCTCTCCATGCTCGATGGCGAGCGAGCGGAGCATGAGACGCGGGAAGTCGACCACCCAGTCCTGCTCCTTGCCCGGGGTGTACGGACACACGAGGAAGCAGAGCTTGCACTGGTAGCACTCGTCGACGACCTGCGTGTGCTGCGCGTCCGACAGGAAGGTCACGTCGTGCGCGCCGTCCTCACGCTCGTCGATGAAGCGGAACAGATCTTTGAAGCTCGGGCAGAAGCGAACACAGATGCGGCAGTCCGAGCAGATCTGGAACGTGCGATCCCGCTCGGCCCGCGCGGCGGCCGGGTCGAGGTACCCGGCCTCGCGCGGGTCGTACAGGTTCTGAGTCGGCACCGCCTGCTTACAGGCCCTCGAGGCCCTGCGTGAAGCGGCCGGCGTGCGACTTCTCGGCGCGTGCAAGCGTCTCGAGCCACTCGCCGATCTCGTCGAAGCCTTCATCGCGGGCGGTCTTGGCGAACCCGGGGTACATCTCGGTGTACTCGTACGTCTCGCCCGCAATGGCGCTCTTGAGGTTGTCGCCGGTCGGGCCGACGGGCACGCCGGTCACCGGGTCACCCGTCTCGGCGAGGAAGTCGAAGTGGCCGAACGCGTGACCCGTCTCGCCCTCCGCAACGCTGCGGAAGAGCGCCGCGACGTCCGGGTAGCCCTCGACGTCCGCCTTCTGGGCGAAGTAGAGGTAGCGGCGGTTGGCCTGGCTCTCGCCGGCGAAGGCCGTCTTGAGGTTGTCCTCGGTCTTGGAATCCTTGAGCTTTGCCATCTGGGGGACTACTCCTCGGTGGTTGTCTTCGAGCACCGTTCGCAGATGCCGCGGAAGATGACCTCCACGGCCTCCGGGCGGAACTCCTTGCGGTACGTGGTGGGAAGCGTCGGGACGTCGACCCATGGCACGTCGCGGACCATCCCGCACACCGTGCACACCATGTGATGATGCTGGACCTCGACGTTGGGGTCGACACGCACGCTGCCCGTTCCGACGTCGAGCACGCTCACCTCGCCCAGCTCCTCGAGCTCGTGGACGGTCTCGTACACGGTCTTGAGGGAGATCGTGGGCAGGTCGCCGCGCACCTCGTCGTACAGGGACTCGACCGTCGGGTGCTCACCGTTGCTCTGCAGCAGGCCGAAGATCGCCTGGCGTTGGGGGGTCACGCGCAGGCCTTGGGCCCGGAAGAGATCGGTGAGCTCCGCGACGGTCTTCATGACAGAACCTATTTAACAACAATCATTGGTGAGAAGCAAGCCAGGACTCACGGAGCTTGGGCTTGCGCACCTTGCCGTTCGGGTCCCGCGGGAGCTCGTCGACGAACTCCACGACCCGTGGCCGCTTGTAGTCCGCCATGTGCTCCCGCACGAACTCGACCACCTGCTCTTCCCCGAGCGACGAGCCGCCGGTGCGCTGCACCACCGCGTAGAGCACCTCTCCCCACTCCTCGTCGGGCAGCCCGAGCACCGCGCAGTCGACGACCTCGGGGTGCGTGAGGAGCGTCTCCTCGATCTCGCGGGGGTAGACGTTCACCCCTCCGGTGATCACCATGTCGGATTTGCGGTCGGTGAGGTAGAGGTAGCCCTCGGGGTCGAGGTATCCGGCGTCGCCGACGCTGAAGAAGTCGCCGCGGTGGGTCGCTGCCGTCTTCTCGGGGTCGTTGTGGTACTCGAAGCTGCTCGCGGAGGGCTTCACCCAGACGGTCCCGAGCTCCCCCGCCGGCAGCTCCTCGCCGTCGTCGTCGAGGATGACGAACTCGTTGCCCGGCATGGGCCGCCCCACGCTGCCCGGGTGCGCGAGCCACTCGTCGGGCGAGATCGCCGTGCCCCCGCCCTCGGACGCGCCGTAGTACTCCCAGACCTTGTCCTTGCCGACGAAGTCCATGAACGCGCGCTTCACCGGGATCGGGCACGGCGCGGCGGCGTGCATCACCAGACGCAGCGAGCTGAGATCCGGGGCGTTCCGCTCGGCCTCCGGCAGGGCGAGGATGCGCTGGAAGTTCGCGGGCACCATGTGGGTGTTCGTGACCCCGTGCTGCTCGATGAGGCGCAGCGCGGTCGCGGCGTCCCAGGTGCGCATGACGATCACGTGGGCACCGATCGCGAGATGCATCTGCGACCAGAACGCGGGGCCGGAGTGGTAGAGGGGCCCCACCGCCAGGTGCACGTCGTCGGAGCCGAGCCCCCAGCGCTCGCCGCTCATCGCAACACCGGCGGCGCGCCGGCGGAAGTCGTCCTTGCCGATGGCAACGCCCTTCGGCCGTCCCGTGGTTCCGGACGTGTACGCCATCCACGTGGGCCAGCCGTCGCCGATCGTGGCCTCGTCCTCGAGCTCACCATCGGCCTGGGGCCAGCCGTCCTCGGCATAGAGGCGCGGCACCTCGGCAACGTGCGCGAGGGCCGGCTCGAGATCCCGCGTGACGACCACGGCCTTCGCACCCGAGTCCTCGACGATCCATCCCGCCTCGTCCGCCTTGAAGTGCGTGTTCACCGGGACCGCGATCGCCCCGAGGCGCCCGGCGCCGTGCACCGCCTCGTAGAACTCGATCGAGTTGGGCAGCATGATCGCGACGCTGTCGCCGCGCCTCACGCCGGCCGCGTGCAGCGCGTGAGCGCATCTTCGGGCCGCGTCGTTCAGCTCGCGATACGTCCGGGTGGTTCCGTCGACCGTAAGCGCGGGTGCGTCGGGCCGGCGCCTCGCATTGGCGATGACGCCTGCGGACTCTGGTGATGCCATGCCGACATCTTGTCCGCTGCCACGTACTCGCCGCGGCCCGTCCGGATCACGACGCCGCGGCGCAGCTCGGCTCGCAAGGCATCCGAGATCGATTTCCGCGGGTTGCCTGCCGCTCGAGCCCCGCGAGCCAGGAGCGCCCGGTCGAGCTCGGCGATGCGGAGAGGTCGTGCCGACCCCCGGAGCACGACGCGAATCCGCGCGAGCCATCGCGTCAGATCCAGCCGCTCCTCGACGAGACAGGCGATCTCCCGGTCCACCGCCTCGAGCTCCTCGGTCATCCGATCGCGCAGCTCGAACGTCTCCCGACGCCGTGCTCCAGCCACGCCGGCGAACCACCGCCCACGCAACAAGAAACGCCGGAGCTCCGGCTCGATGAGATCGTCCGCCCGCATGGGCCGGAGCATGGCCGAGGGGTGTGACAGTGCTCGGGGGACCCTCGCGCGTTTCGCCGTCCGACTGCCTCGCACGTTTTCGCTCGGATGGCTCGGGGGCTCGGACCCCTCAGCGAAAACGTGCGAGGGCGCTCGTAAGGACCCGAAATTCCTCCCACCACGCGGCAATCCTGGACCGGGCGTCGTGCCCGGAATACCATTCCGGATATGGGGAACGTCGTTCCGGGTCTTGCCGACAGAACCCTCTCCGACCGGCAGGAGGCCTACGCCGCGGAGATCCGTGCCCTGCTCGACGCCGCCCTCCAGGTGATGCAGCGCGACGAGACGCTCGACCCTCGTGTCAGCGACATCGTCAAGAAGTCGGGCCTCAGCAACCAGGCCTTCTACCGCCACTTCCGCGGCAAGGACGAGCTGCTCCTGGCGCTGCTCGAGGACGGGCAGGAGCGGCTCACCGCCAGCGTGGAGCGTCGTGCTGCGCGGGCGACGACCGATGCCGGGAAGGTGACCGCGTGGATCGAAGCGGTGCTGGCGCAAGCGCGCGACCCGCAGGCCGCGGCCGCCACTCGCCCCTTCGCCATCAACGGCGACCGGCTCGCCGCGTCCTTTCCCGTGGAATCGCGGCGGTCGCGGGAGCGGCTGCTCGAGCCGCTCTCTGCCGTGGTGGGCGAGGAGTCGGCGCTCGCGATCTACCACCTCGCGATGGGATCGATGCAGACCGCCCTCGTCGAGCGGCGGCCGCCCACCAAGGGAGAGATCGACGGGCTCGTCGCATTCGCGTTGCGGGGGTGCCGCCTTGGAACGTGAGCTCCTGATCACCGGGATCGGCGGCCAAGGGGTCCAGCTCGCCGCGCAGGTCATCGCACGTGCGGCGACGATCGAGGGCCGGCACGTGATGCTCTTCGGCGTGTACGCCGGTGCGATGCGCGGCATGAACACCGACGCCGCGGTCGTGGTCGGTGACGGGCCGCTCCACACTCCCCCGATCGTGTCGAGGACGGGGTCGGCGATCGCGATGCACGACAAGTACTGGGCGCCGCTGTCGAGGAAGCTGCGCAAGGGCGCACTGGTGATGGTCAACGAATCGACCTTCGAAGCCGAGGTCGACACGACCGCCTACGAGGTCGTCCGCGTCCCGGCGACGGAGATCGCGGCCGAGCTCGACAACCAGATGGGAGCGTCGATGGCGATCGCCGGCGCGTACGCCGCGCGATCGGGGCTCGTCGGCATCGATGCTTTGGTCGAGGGGATGCGCGAAAGCATCCCGCCCTACCGCCGCCAGCACATCGCGGCCAACGAGGCCACCTTGAGAGTGGGGTACGAGCGTGCCTAGTCGTGGGACCGTCACGATCGACGTGGCCGTGTGCAAAGGATGCGAGCTCTGCATCCCCGCGTGCCCACCGAAGGTGCTCGAGATGAGCACCGCCGTGAACCACCTCGGGTACCGCTACCCCATCCTCCACGACGGTTGCACCGGCTGCATGGCCTGCCAGCTCGTGTGCCCGGACTTCGTGTTCGAGGTGTTCCGCCAGCCGAGGAGCGCCGCATGAAGCTCATGGAAGGGTCGGTGGCGATGACCGAGGCGTCGATCGCGGCGGGCTGCAAGTTCTTCGCCGGCTATCCGATGACGCCGTTCACGGAGCTCCTCGAGAGCTTCGCCGCACGTCTCCCCCAGGAGGGAGGCGTGTGCATCAACGCCGAGAGCGAGCTCGAGGCCGTCGGCATGGCGTGGGGTGCCCTCGCGACGGGCGCGCGCGCTGCGACCGGCTCGACCGGTCAGGGCCTCAGTCTCATGCAGGAGAGCTTCAGCGAGATCACGCTCGCCGAGCTCCCGCTCGTGATCTTCAACATGGCGCGCGGCGGGCAGGACTACTTCCAGGCCACCCGCGGGGGCGGCCACGGCGACTACCGCCACATCGTCCTCGCGCCCATGGACATCAACGAGGCGGTCGAGCTCACGCAGCTCGCATTCCACCTCGCCGACAAGTGGCGGAATCCCGTGCTCGTGTACGGCGACTACCTGATCGCGCACACGAACGCGGCCGTCGAGGTCGAGGCGATCGAGTTCGGCGAGGCCGCGCCCGACCGGTCGTGGGCCATGGACGGGTCGAAGGGCGGGAGTGGCGACTCGAGGATCATCACGCCGCTCGGCTTCGGAAAGGCGGGGAAGCCGAGTGCCGGCATCGAGGCCCACACACGGGCGGTGGCCGAGAAGCACCGGCGTATCGAGGCGAGCGAGGTTCGCGTCGAGACCGGGTTCCTCGAGGATGCCGAGACTGTGCTGGTTGCGTTCGGCACACCCGGCAAGTTCATCCGGTACCTCGTGCACGAGCTCCGCGACGAGGGTGAGCGTGTGGGCTACGTGCGCCCGATCACGCTCTGGCCGTTCCCCTATGACGCGATCGCCGAGGCAGCGGAGGGAGCCGAGCGCGTCGGAGTGTTCGAGCTGTGCGCGGGCCAGATGATCGACGACGTGAGGCTCGGCGTGCTCGGCCGCGCGCCCGTGACCGGCATCGGTGGCATCTCGCAGGACAGCTCCGGCTTCGGCGTGGGACCGCTGCTCGATGCCGAGATCATCCGGGAGCGGATCCTCGCCCTGCATCGGGGCGAGCCGCTCCCCGATCTGCCGACCAGTGAGAGGATCGTGTGATGGCGAGCGAGATGCAGCTCATCGGCAAGCAGAAGCCCGACCTGCTGCTCACGCAAGAGCATCAGATGTGCCCCGGGTGCGGCGAGCCGATCGCGTTGCGGGACTGTCTGGAGACGATCCAGGAGCTCGGGCTCGCGCAGCGAACGATCGCCGTCGCCGGCATCGGCTGCTACACGGGCTTCTCGATGACCACCGACCTCGATCTCGTACAGGCCCTCCACGGCCGCGCGCCGAGCGTGGCGACCGGCGTCAAGCGGATGCTCCCGGACGCCATCGTGTACACGCTCCAGGGCGACGGCGACATGGTCAACGAGGGCCTGCAGGAGGTGCTGCACACGGCCGCACGCGGCGAGAGCATCACGTGTGTGCTCCTGAACAACGGGGTGTTCGGCGAGACGGGCGGCCACATGACCGCCACGTCGGTGATCGGGCAGCGCACGAAGAACACGCTCGACGGCCGCGACGCGGGATACCACGGGTACCCGATCCTGATCGGAGACCTCATCGCGCGCCTCGAGGGCGCGGCCTACGTCGCCCGCGGCAGCGTCCACAACGCGGGCGGGGTCGCCCGTACGAAGAGGATGTTCCGCCGCGCGTTCGAGACCCAGATGCGCGGCGAGGGCTTCACGTTCGTCGAGGTGCTGACGATGTGCCCCACCGGATGGTTCATCCCGACGGTCGAGGGCCCGGAGTACATGAACGACACGCTCGGTGAGGTGCACGTGATGGGTGAGCTCAAGGTGGACGGGGTCGTCAAGACCACCGAGGAGCTGCACGCCGAGAACGTGCAGAAGGCAGCCGAGATGGAGCAGAAGTTCGCTCGGGGTGGGCTCGAGTAGATGGACTTCACGTACCCCCCGGAAGCCGAGGCCTTCCGGAAGGAGATCCGCACCTGGCTCGACGAGCACCTGACGGACGAGCAACGTGGCGACGGCTCCGGATACTCGATGGAGATGTCACCCGCACGGCTCGAGGTCCTGCGTGCGTGGAATCGCGAGCTCGCGGACGCGCGCTACGCGGCCATCGCGTGGCCCGAGGAGTACGGCGGGCGCGGCGCCGGGATCATGGAGCAGGTCGTCTTCGCCGAGGAGATGCACCGCAGCAAGGCGCCCGGAACGCTGAACCCCCTCGGACTGTCGAACATCGCGCCGGCGATCATCCAACACGGGACCGAAGAGCAGAAACGCACGCTGCTCCCGCGGATGCTCCGCGGCGACGACATCTGGTGCCAAGGCTTCAGCGAGCCCGACGCGGGCAGTGACCTCGCGAGCCTCAAGACGTCGGCCGTCCTCGACGGCGACCACTTCGTCGTCAACGGCCAGAAGACCTGGAACACGCTCGGGCACCTCGCGAACTGGTGTGCCCTGCTCGCGCGCACCGATCCCGACGCCCCCAAGCACAGGGGCATCTCGTACCTGCTGGTCGACATGACGCTTCCGGGGGTGGAGGTGCGTCCCCTCGTCACGATCACGGGAGAGCGCGAATTCAACGAGATCTTCTTCACCGACGTGCACGTGCCCAGGAACGCGCTGCTCGGACCGTTGCACGAGGGTTGGGCGGTCGCGATGACGACGCTCGCGTACGAGCGGGGGACCGTCGCCAACCTCCACCTCGGCCTGCGCTCGAAGATCGCCAGGCTGCTCGAGCTCGCCAAGGAGACGGGCGCTGCCGGAGACCCCGTGATGCGGCAAGAGCTCGCTCGCGTGTACCTGGAGGGAGAGCTGCTCAAGCTCGTGAGCGAACGCGCGCTCAGCGGCGCGCTCCACGGCCGGGCGCTCGGGCCCGAGTCGAGCATCGCGAAGCTCGTCTGGAGCGAGGCTGAGCAGCACCTCGGCGAGGTCGCCGGCGACGTGCTCGGGCTCGATGCCAACAGCGGGCAGTGGGGCCGCGACCGCGTCTACTCGCGAGCGCTCACGATCGCCGGAGGGACAACGCAGGTGAACAAGAACATCCTCGCGACGCGGATCCTCGGGCTCCCCCGGAGCTAGACCCCCACCGGCACGTTCGAGAACCCCGCGACGTTCACCATCTGGACGCGCCGCAACCCGCCTTCGTCGACCGTGTAC
>DATBHZ010000183.1:0-9574 GCA_036557185.1 Acidimicrobiia bacterium
CCGGCTCTGCGAGCAGCGCGGGCCATGTCAGCCCGTCGCGCTCGTCGAGCGCCGCGCACGCTCCAATACCGAGACGGAGCGCGCCGCCGCCCGCGTCGCGCTCCACGCGCGTCGCGCAGTAGGCGCGCGGGAGCAGCAACGGATGCACATCGAGCACGGCACCCAGGCCTTCGAGGCCCCCACCCGCCGACAACGCCGCGTGCAGGCGCTTCGCGGTGAGGCCCGCGATCCCGGCCGCCTGGCGGATGCCGAGAGCGCGCGCCTCCTCGTTGCTCACTCGTTGCGCAACCTGTAACAGGTATGCGCGGGACAGGAGCTGTCCTTGCAGCGCGGTCTCGTCGAGGATCGTCGCCAACGCCGCCGACGAGAACCGCTCCATGACCAGATCAGGGTCGAACGCGCCCGAGTAGTCGGTGAGCCCGTCGTCGGTTGCGAGATCGGGCGGCGGCTGCGGCAACGGAACCGCTGCAGCGTTGCAGGGTCGGAGGTCCTCGGTCTGCCGTGGCGAGGTCAGCGGCTCCAGCTCGGGGTCGATCGTGACGGTCCACGCGCAGTGCGGCTCGCGGTCGGCGGGAACGCGCGGAGGACGATGGATCGGCCGTACCCGCGCATATGGGTTCGTTGCTGTCGCCGTCGCGTCGAAGGTCGGGTCCTCGATGTCGTGACACATCGTCCGCACATAGTCCTCACCGAGCGGTTCGACGTCCATCAGAGCGCCGCAATGCGCGAGATGGAACTCGCCGTGGTGCTCGTCGTGGATCTCGTAGCGAAAGTCCATGAACTCGGGCGGCGCCCCGATGTCGAGCTGTAAGCCCTTGAAGATCGTCTCGACGGTGTCGCCTTCGAAGTGGAGCAACTGCTGCATGCGCTTCGTATAGATGGGGCTCGCCGCCATCCATTCGTCGATCGCGATATCGCGCATCGCTTCCTGGCCGAACTGCGCGATGAGGTGCGGCATCCCCGACCGGTCGATGAGGTGCCCAGCGAGGAGCAGCTCCCGCGCGAGCTCCGCGAGTTGACCGTGTGAGCGACCCGACCAGGGCGAGACGCCGTCGGGTGCGCGCGTCATGACGCGGTGCCGTCCCAGAGGCCGACGGGGGTGTCCGGCAAGCGGTAGTGCCCGGGGAGCGATCCGGCGACCGCGCGCTCCATGCGCTTGGTCATGCCTTCGGACAGCGTCCCGTCGCTCATCATCTCCATGAAGAGTGCAGTCGCATTGCCGTAGTCGAACCAGTCGCGCTGCCACGCCCACTGGAAGCTCCCGCCGTACCCGAACCAGCTCCCGCCGATGCCCGCCACCTCGTAGTGCGTGCCGTCGGCGCGCACCGCGTCGGCGATCTGGCGCCAGAAGCCGACGACCTGTCCCTTGCGATCGTCGATCAGGAGCTGCTGATAGGGGTACTCCCATCCCTCGAGCCCGAGCATCTCGTTCCCGAGCGCGATCTCACGAATCTCCTCGCGGCCGACCGCCATGAAGTTCTCGACCGGTCCGTAGTTCCAGCCGTAGGTGGCGTCCTCGGTGTAGAGCTCGGCCATCGAGCGCCAGTCGCCGGACGCCTCGGCGTCGCGGTTGGCCTGGAGCCACCGCTCCACCATCTCCTCCAGCTCGGCACGCGGGTATGCAGGCACGGGATTCCTCTCGTCAGACGCTCGGCGCGTCAATCGTCGTCCACGATCGACAGCGCGTGGGTCGGGCAGTACCGGACGGCAGCCTCGACCCGCGCGCGGTCCTCTGGCCGCGCGTCGAGGATCGTCAGCTCACCTTTCTTGGAGACCGCGAAGACGGCCGGGGCCTCGCTCTCGCAGACCGCGTGGCCCTGGCACACGTCACGGTCGACGACCACCCGCCAGCCGGAGCTACGCGTCGACATAACACCGTCGCGGTTCGCGCCGCCGGCGGTTTGCAGGCGGGCACTGGGAGCCTTCGCACCAACGGAGCCCTCGCGCCGCGCATATAGGGCGCGGCAGGGCTGTGCCAGCTGCACGACCATCTTCGAGTGGTCGTTGCGGTAGCTGTCGAGCGGCTGCGCGGCCGTGAACGACCAGTCCTTCAGCAGCACTGAGAAGATCGCCTTGAGCTGCATCATCGCGAACGCCGCACCCACGCAGCGGTGCCGCCCTGCACCGAAGGGGATCCAGTTCCACGGGCTCGCGACGTCGGCGGCGGGATCCTCGAGGTAGCGGGCCGGGCGGAACTCGTCGGCGTCGGGAAACGCCTCGGGGATTCGATTGGACACCGCGGGGCTCGCCGCGACCATCTTCCCCGCTGCGATGTGCCGTCCGCCGACGTCAACGTCGACGTTCGCGACACGCAGCAGGAGGATGAGCGGCGGGTGGAGGCGCAATGCCTCCTTGATCGCGGCCTCGAGACGCGGCATCGACCGGAGGGCCTGGTAGCTCACCTCGGTTCCGTCGGCGTACAGCTCGTCGAGCTCGGCGACGACCGCGGCCATCTCCTCGGGGTGACGCAGCAGCTCGATGAGCGTCCACGCCGCTGTGCCCGAGGTGGTGTGGTGCCCGGCGAACATCATCGAGATGAACATCCCGGTGATCTGATCCGCGTCGAAACGGCGCACGCCCTCGTCGTCGCGCAACGACATCAGCACGTCGAGCAGGTCCCGGTCGTCCTTCGCGGCGGCATCGGCTTCGTTCCCGCGGCGGTCCATGATCTCCTGGACCAGCGCGACCAGCCGGCGCCGAGCCTCGTCACGGGCGCGGAAGCTCGGGATGTCGGCGTACGCGTCGACGTAGGCGATCGCGTCGGTCCCGCGCTCGAGGTCGTGGTACAGCTCGGCGAACCGCTGGTCGAGCTCGAGCCGGAACTTGCGGCCGATGAGACACGAGGACGACGTGTAGATCGTCAGCTCCGCGAACCAGTCGAGCAGGTCGATCTCCCCGGCGTCGCTCCACCGCCCGACCATCTCGTCGACCTCGCGCTGAATTGTCTCCGCGTGCCCGCGCATCTGCTTGTCGCGCAGCGCCATGTTGTGCAGCTGCTCGCTTCGACGCTCGGGCGACGCGTCGAACACCACACCTTCCCCGAAGATCGGCGTCATGAACGGGTACGCGGCAGCCTGGTCGAGCTCGTCATCGGTCGCGCGGAAGAACACCTCGTTCGCCTCGGCGCCGCTGAGCAGCACCACCTCCTTGCCGGCCATGCGGAACTCTCCGACGTCGCCGCATTCGGCGCGGACCCGGTTCATGAGGCCTATCGGGTCGACGCGCAGCTCCTCGAGGTGCCCACCGTCGCCGTCACCGCCCGAGACGACGGGCGGATCTGGCAGACGCGAGCCCAGCGAGGAATCCGTGGCGGTCACCCTCGACCTCCAGACCGGGACCGGCTCGCCGCGATGTCCCAGCCGTCGAGCACCACGCCGGCCATCTCGGCGAGCACGCTCGGGACCTGGCTGTACGGGATGTGTCCGGTCCCGGCTTGGAGCAGCACCCCGGTGGTGAGGAGCTCGAGCGCAGTGATCGTCGATGCGTTCACCTCGCTGCCCAGAGCTGCCGCCAGCCGCTCGTGCAAGGTGGCTCCCATCCGGGCGCGCATCTCGCGTACCTCCGGATCGTCGGCGAGCAGGCCGAGCGTGCACGCGGCGGCAAGCTCCGTCTCGCCGACGACGGCGAGCGAGAACTCGAGCAACACGTCGGTCGCGCGCGCCGTCGGCGAGCGACGCCGGTCGACCTTCGTCGGTGGCTGCATCGCAATGCGCCGCCAGAACATCTCCGCGACGAGATGCTCCTTGGAAGCGAAGTAGGTGTACGCGGTGGCCGGAGCGACCCCCGCTCGGGCGGCCACGTCGCGGATCGCAAGGGACGGGTAGCCGACCTCCGCGAGCTCGTCCGCGGCGGCATCGAGCAGCCGTGTGACGGTCTGCGCCTGCCTGTCCGTCATGCGGCGCCTGCGCGTCACGACCGGGAGCTGGACAACTGTCTCGGACACGAGTCCAGCCTGTGCCGGAGGCCGAGTCGTGTCAAGGCGGCGGTTCGCCGGGCCCCGGGCTACGGCACAGAGGCGTGCACGACGCACATCACGAACGCCACCTCGATGGTGCCCTCCGGCGTCTCGACCGGGTCGAAGCCCGTCGGTGGCCCCTCCCCGCGCGCATCGGCCCGCAGGAGCGCCGCCACCTCGTCGCGCTCCGACAGGTCGCTGTACGCGACCTCGACCGGAAAACGAATCGTTCCCGTGTCCGCGTACGTCAGCGCGTCCATCCCACCGGGCACGAGCTCCGCGAGCTCGAGCTCGAGGAAGGCCCTGACGTGCGACGGGTCGAGCAGGCGATGCACGTGATCGAACCGGTCGCGGAGCTCCGCGTCGGGAGCGACGAGATCGGCCAACACGATCCGGCCGCCCGGGCGGGTGACGCGCACCATCTCCGAGACCGCCCGCGTGGGCTCCGCGAAGTGGTGCAGCGAGGCTCGGCAGAACGCGATGTCGAACACGTCCGGCGGAAAGGGCATCACCTCCGCGCTTCCCTGACACGCGTGGACGTTGCCGATGCCCGCTCCGCCCAGTCGCTCCGCGCCGAGCTCGAGCAACGGCCGCGTCAGGTCGAGCGCGATCACATCCCCGACGTGCGGTGCGACGGGCTCCGCGGTGTGGCCTGCGCCCGAGGCGACGTCGAGGACCGTCATGTCGGGTCCGACGGGCTCGATCCACGTGAGCGTCCCGGCCGGCCGCGACGCGAATGGCGAATCCGGCCCGGAGAAGACATGGGTCTGCTGCGCGAACGACCGCCGCACGACGCGGTCGTGGCTCTCGGGGTCCATCCGGTCATCTTGCCCGTGCCCGCGCCACGGCGCGATCGGAAAACAGCGGCCAGCTCCATGGCTCGCTGAAAGCGGCCTGAACGAGTGACGTCGGTCATATTGCACAGTTCTGGGCGTTTCAGGTAACTTGTTCGAAGTCACGCAACGTGGTTGCCCAGGCGGGGAACTTCAGGGGCAATTCGCCACGTTGTGTACGGCAACCACGCACAGTGGCAGCAGGACCGGGATGCATCGACCCCCGACCGTTTTCGGTCACCAGAGGTTGGGGCGAGCGAGTGGTGAGACCGGCCCATTCCTGCGAATCGCAGAGCCTTCGCGGCTCACGACACAGGCAGGACGATGGGCCAGCAGATCACGACCGGCCGCCGCCATCTCGCGGCCGTTCCCGACTACGAGCCGCAGCAGCCGACGTGCGTGCTGATCGCGTGCCACAACGGTGAGGACCAGATCGGCACCGCCGTCGCGCAGGCGAAGACGCAGGCGCCGGTCTTCGTGGTGTCCGACGGGAGCACCGATCGCACCGCAGCCGTTGCCAAGGCGGCCGGGGCCGAGGTGCTGTCGCTGGCCGAGAACGTCGGCAAGCCTGCGGCCATCGCCAGGGCGCTGCGCCACTTCAACGTCTCGCGGCGCTTCGCCACGGTGGCGATCATCGACGACGACACGCGCATCGAGCCGGACTTCATCGTCGAAGCGATGCGCAAGATGCGGGCGGGGGTGGCCATCGTCGTCGGGACGACGAAGTCCGACTGGTCGCACGACGTCCGCTGGAACCCCTGGGTGGCAGCGCGCGCGTTCGCGTACTGGAAGTACCAGCTGTTCATCCGCCGCGGTCAGTCCGCGCTGAACGTCATGAACTGCATCGCCGGCTCCAACTCGCTCTACCGGACGTCGGTGCTCGACCAGGTGGTCAGCGAGAACACGCCGTACATCGTCGACGACACCTACTGGACGCTGGAGACGCACCGCCGGAAGCTCGGCAAGATCGTCTACGCGCCGAAGGCCGTCGCTCACGTCCAGGACCCGACCACGATGCGGGCCTGGTACCGCCAGAACCTGCGCTGGCTCTGGGGCACGATGCAGGGCATCCGCGGGCACCAGGTCGGGCGCAAGATCAGTCTGTTCGATCTCACCTACCTCGGCGTGATCGCGGACTGGATCCTGTACGTGGTCGCCTGGCCGGCGATGCTCGGCATCGCGCTCGCGATGAGCACGAACCCGCTGCGGACGTTGGTCTTCTACTTGCTCGGCTATTCGGTCTGGGCAGCGATCGGCGCGATCGCGCTGCGTCGTTGGCGCCTCCTCGCGCTGGCACCGACGCTCGTACTGGTCGACTGGGTGCAGCGCGTCAACTTCGTGCACGCGCTCGTCAAGGCGATCCGTCAGCCGACAGTCGAGAGCTGCAAGTGGACGTCACCGCCGCGCTACGCGCAGGCCGCGTAGCACTCGAGATCTCGCAATGAGAGAAAGAAAGGGCAGGAAGCAAGCATGAGCTTCACCTCACCAGACCCGGGGACCGAAGTCCTGGGCATCAGCACCACAGACCCGGCGTCGCACGGCGCGTACCACGGCGGATTCTCGGGTGGTCCCGCAGTCGGGGGCGTGCACAGCGGCGACGTGCTCGCGTTCACCGGCACGGGCCCCGGCACGCTGCCGCTCGCGCTCATCGGGATCGGCACACTGTTGCTCGGTCTCTGGGCACGCGCGTTCTCGCGCAAGAAGCGCGCACATGCCGTCGAAGCACCGCGCAACGGCCTGGCGGATCTTTCGCCGCTCGCCGACCAGCTCGACTAGAGCTCAGGGCTGCTAGTCGAGCGGCTCGCTCGGCACGCCGAAGTACTCCTGGTAGCGGCGCGCGCGGGCACGCAACGGCACCTCGTCGAGCCCGGTGTCGGACCACCGGTAGCGATGACCTCCGCCCTCCTGGCCGTGCGTGTCGAGGAACGCTCGCATCCTCTGTTCCGCTGCGGGATCGAGCGCGAGACCGAGCCGCTCGTAGATCTCGCGGATCGTGGCGAACGGGTCCGCCATGAACGCGCGGAACTGAACGTCGACCGCATGCGGGCTCCGCACAGTGCCGTCCTCGCGGGCGGTCACGGACCTGTCCACACCGTCGAGGATGTAATCGGCGAACTCCCCCGCCGCGTCCGGGATGGTCGGCGCATCGCTGGCGAGCGAGCGGAGCCTCGCGACGAGCGACCCGAGTGACGAAACGATCCTCAGCGGATCGCGGTGTGTCTGCACGAGGAGCGCGTCGGGGTACTCGGCGAGGAGCGCGCCGAGGCACCAGATGTGGCCGGGCGACTTCAGCACCCACCGCTGCGCCGGATGCTCCGATTGCAGGTGCTGGAGGTATGTGCGATGCCAGCGATACGCCGAGCCCATGTGGGCTTCGTCGAGCAGCCAGCGCGTATAGGAAGGTACGCGGTACTGCGTCGGGAAGATCATGCTTTTGAAGTCGCATGCGGTCATGCGGACGCATTCCTGTCCGAGCAGCGCGCCCATCGGGTGCATGGCTCGGAAGCCCGGGAGCACGAGCTCGACGCCCGCGAGCGTGTCGTCGACCTCCGCGATGCGAGGGTCGGTCAGGTAGTCGGCGGTGCGCGGGGGCGGGACCGGCTTGTCCACCTCCCACGTGAGCGGCACGCGGTTGGCGGGGTCCTGCGCGAGCAGATCGAACAGGATCGTCGTGCCCGTGCGCGCCTGGCCGACGATGACGATCGGCGGGACGACGTCGGCGTCCGCGAGCGACGGATGGGTGCGCCGGTGCTCGATGATCCGCAGACGGATCTCGAGGTACGCCGAGAGCTCCGGCACCACGATCTCGCGTCCCAGGTCGTTGAGCGCCGCCTCGTCACGCAACGCCGTGACGAGCCGCTCGAGACCCTCCTGCCACTCATCGCCGCCGTAGTCGGAGAGTCCGGTCGCCGCCTCCGCGCTCGCGGCGATCGCGCTCGCGTCCAGCTCAGCCACGAAGGCTCGCCTGGGTGACCACCTCGGCAACCGGCGTCTCGATCTCGCCCTCGGGCAGGAAGAACCGCCAGAACACGAGCCCGAACCCTCGCCCCTCCGTGTCGATCCAGTTCGGATGCCCGGGATCCGAGTGCGCGATGACGATCCGGAAGCTGCCGTCGGACTCGAGCGTCGTGTTCGCGCGGTTGCGGCTGACCGGTCGGTGGGCGTAGTCGAGCGTCTGGAGGTAACGGTTCCAGAGCGCGACGTTGGCGAACCGGCATTCCGGCCAGCGCCCGCGGATCACCAACGCCTCGTCGGGCGCCAGCGCGAACGGCGCCATCGAGTACGCGGCGTCGGCTGCAGCGAAGCCGAAATCACCCGGGAGCTGAGGGCGCGGGAACACGTTCGGCGTCGCGCTCACCCACGCAGGTTGCTCGCGCTCACCGGGTTTCGGCTGTTCCAGTGTGCGCGCGCGCACGAACCGCGCGACACGCCGAAGCCCCGCGGCCACCGATGCATCGTCCCAAGGTGCGGGTGGCGGCGCCGGCTCGACCAGGCCGATGTGCAACGGCACCTGGCACGTCGGATCCGCTGCGGCAGGTGTGACCTCCTCGAAGTAGCACCGGACGATGATCTCGGACGCCCCATCTCCGAGCGCGAGCCAGTTGCGCGCGCGTGGTGACCCACCGAAGAACACCTCGAAGCCGCCGTCGCCGGCGATGTCGAAGTCGCTGTCGCGCAGGACGCCGATCGTCTGCGACGAGAAGCCGCCCTCACCCGTGTCGCTCTCCACCGTGAACGAGAGGTACACGCAACCCGAGAGGTTCCCGGACACGCGGTATGCGTACCGGGAGCTCACCGGCGCGCTGTAGTACATCGCGTCCGGGTTGTCGCCGAGGAGCTTGCGCGTGCGCGTGACGATCTGTCGGAAGATCGGCCGCTGCGGATCGCTCTCGAACATGAGCGCGAGGCCCGCCTCCAACGTGTTCGCGACGCTGCGGTAGCCATCGGCCACGTCGCCGAACATGGGCGCCATCCACTCGTCGCCGAGATAGCGCGTGTCGATCTCCGTCAGCAGGCCGACCAGCTCCTGCAACGCTGCGCGCGCCTCACTTGGTGTGTCTGCCATGCAGCTCCCTCGCTCTTCGCAGGAACCCTGCATCGCCCTGCGCGTGCCGAGCAAGTGTGACGGTCGCCACTCTGGGCTCTCGGGACCGCATCCTCCAGCCTCCTCCGCTACCGTGCGCGACTAACGACCCCAGGAGGCGTCATGCCGAAGGTCCTCGTCCTCGGAGCCGGAGTCGTCGGACTCACAACCGCGATGCTGCTCGCGCGCGACGGTCACGAAGTCGTCGTGCTGGAGCGCGATCCGGAGGAACCTCCTTCCGACGCCGCGGAGGCATGGCGCGCATGGGAGCGGCGAGGTGTCAACCAGTTCCGGTTGCTGCACTTCTTCCAGCCGCGCTTCCGCCAGATCCTCGATGCCGAGCTGCCGGAAGTCCGCGACGCGCTGCGGGATGCCGGCTGCCTGAGCTTCAACCCACTCGAGGTGATCCCGGCCGAGATCACCGGTGGCCTTCGCGACGGCGACGACCGGTTCCGCGCGATCACCGGCCGCCGCCCCGTCGTCGAGTCCGTGCTCGCTCGCAGCGCCGACGCGACCCCGGGGCTCGAGCTACGCCGCGGCGCACCGATCGCGGGGCTCGTTACGAGCACCTCGGCGTCGAACGGGACACCGCACGTCACCGGCGTTCGCACCAAGGACGGTGAGACGATCTCTGCGGACCTCGTCGTCGACGTGACCGGTCGGCGCTCTCCGCTCACGCGCTGGCTCGCAGACATCGGCGCG
>DATBHZ010000184.1:0-4767 GCA_036557185.1 Acidimicrobiia bacterium
GAGCGTTCTCGGTCACGACGTGGCGTGCGAGCGGACGGTCGCGCACCTCTGCGAGGTTCGCGTCGCGCAACGAGGCAAGACCGAGCGCGCGCGCGGCCTCCTCGCACGCTCTGCGGCGCTCCGCGTATGCGGTCCCGGCCAACGTGCGGGCGCGGCCGCAGTGGACGACCAACACGGCGTGCGACGCGGGCAGCGCGACCGGTGTCACGTCGAGGCTGCGGCAATCGAGGAGGAGCGCGTGCCCCGCGACGCCGAACAGCGCGGTGAGCTGATCCATCAGGCCGCCCGGAACACCCGTCGCGAGCACCTCGCCATCGAGGGCGGTCTGCGCGACGGCGCGGCCGTCGTCAACCGCCACGCCCCAGGCGCTCGAGATCGCCAACGTCAGCGCGACCGACAGCGCAGAGCTCGACGAGAGGCCTGATCCGGGTGGGACCGTGGAGGTCACCGCGAGGTCGAGGCCGGGCTGCTCCACCGGCTGCCGGGCCGCGACCGCGCGGAGTGCACCTGCGACGAACCGGCCCCATGGCGGCTCGACCGAGCCTGGGTCCGCCGACCCATCGGCGGGTGCCACGACGGTGCCCGGGAGCTCGGCCGACCGGGCCTCGACGAGCCCGTCCCGGCGGGACCGGACCGAGACGGCGCACCCTCGGTCGATCGCCATCGGCAGGCAAAAGCCCTGGTTGTAGTCGGTGTGGTCACCGAGCAGGTTCACCCGACCGGGTGCGCGCGCGGTCGGCACGGCGGCAGCGTACGCGCCCCCGAACCCGGGGTGACTTTCAGGAACCACGATCGGCGACCGATAATGCTGGCGATGGGACGGCTGCAGCGTTCATGGGATCTCGCAAAGTCGAGCTGGAACGTGCTCAAGAGCGAGCGCGAGCTGGCCGTGCTCCCGTTCCTCTCGATGCTGGCCTCCCTGCTCGTCCTCGGGCTCTTCGCGCTCGCGATCTGGGCGACCCTCGGCAAGGAGACGGGTGTCGACGGCACCACGACGCATTCGGCGAACGTCGCGACCTACTTGCTGGCAGCCGCGATGTACTTCGGCCTGGCGTTCGTGCAGACCTACTTCCTCGCTGCACTGTGCGCCGGCGCGAATGCCTGCCTGATGGGCTCGCCGACGTCGGTCGGTGACTCGCTCTCCGTCGCCAACAACCGTCTCCACCGCATCGTGCCGTGGGCGGCGCTCACAGCAACTGTCACGATCGTCATGCAGGCGATCGAGCAGCGGGCCGGCATCATCGGCCGCATCGTCATCTCGCTCCTCGACTTCGCGTGGACGGTGCTGACGTTCCTCACGGTGCCGATCATCGTGTTCGAGGACCTCGGTCCGATCGACGCGCTCAAGCGCTCCGGGACGCTCCTGAAGCAGACGTGGGGCGAGAACCTGATCGCGCAGCTCGGCTTCGGTGCGCTCGGCGCGGTGCTCAACATCCCGGCCATGCTGGTGATCTTCCTCGGGATCGCGGCAGGCGGCGTCGTGCTGGTGCTCGCCGTCGCGATCGGCGTGCTGTGGCTGGTCGCCGCGGCGGTGGTGCTCGCCGCGCTCAGCGGCATCTATCGCACGGCGCTCTACCGGTACGCGGTCGACGGCAAGGTTCCCGACGCGTTCGCGGGCGCCGGTCTCGAGCAGGCGTTCGGGCCGCGCAAGAGCCGCGGCTCGGGCTTCGGCGGATTCGGCGGAGGGTTCGCCGGCAGCTGACCTGAGGCCAAGTGCGGTGCTCTGCCTCGGTCAGGTGAGCGCCGGCAGCACCTCTGTCGCAAACTTGTCGAGCCCGTCGACGTCGAACGGCGCGCGCATCGCGAGGATGAGCATCTCGGCACCTGCGTCGCGGTAAGCCGCGACCTTGTCGGTCATCTCGCCGACGGACCCCATGAGCACGCCGGGGCTCACGAAGTTCGCGATCGCGCCGAACTGGGCCTCGAGATCCTCTTGCTTCCACGCCAGGCCGGCGTTCACGGTCTTGGTGATCGAGCCCGGGTCGCGCCCGGCGTCCTCGCAGTGGCTTGTGAGCACCTCGACCTTGTGGGCGTATGCATCGGGCGCGATGAACGGCACGTTCCAGCCGTCGGCGTGGCGGGCGGCGATGCGCAGCGTGACCTTCTCTCCGCCGCCGCCGATCCAGATGGGCAGCCGCTCCTGCACGGGCTTCGGCTCACATTGCGCGTCGGTGAGCGTGAAGTACTCACCGTCGAAGCTGGTCTTCTCCTGGGTGAGCAGCCCGCGCACGCACTGGATTGCCTCCTCGACTTGGCGCAGACGCACCGGTGCATCGGGAAACGGCATCCCGTACGCCTGGTACTCCTCGGCGAGCCATCCTCCGCCGAGGCCGAGTGTGATCCTTCCGTTCGAGAGCTGGTCGAGCGTCGCCATCGCGTTGGCGAGGACGGCAGGGTGGCGATACCCCACGGAGTAGACGAGGCTTCCGCAGCGCACCTTCGACGTCGACGCGGCGAGCGCGGCATGGCTCGCCACCGCCTCCAGGCAGTTCGGGTTCCCCGTTCCGTCGGCAGCGTAGAAGTGATCCCAGATCGAGATCCATTCGAACCCGTGACCTTCGATCTTGGTCCAGAGCTCGCGCAGCTCCGAGATGCTCGTGTTCTGCAGACCTGTGTGCACTCCGAACTTCATGGTGCGCAGAGTAGGCCGGGGTCGGTGAGGTGGGTGAAGTCTCGTACACTCCGCTGGTGCTCGACATCCAGGAGTGGCCGCGCCTCCACGATCCGGTGATGCTCGTCGCTCTCACGGGTTGGGTAGACGGCGGGCTCGCGGGCTCGGGTGCGCTCGCCGCTGTCGCCGAGCAGCTCGACGACGGTCGCCCGCTCGGCGTGATCGACCTCTCCGAGCTCGTGGATCTCCAGCAGACGCGGCCGACGGTCTCGCTGCACGACGGGGTGACCCGCCAGATCGAATGGCCGAGAGTCGACCTCGTGGTCGGGCATGCCGGCCGAGACCTCGTGCTCGTCGCCGGGCCCGAGCCTTCGATCCGGTGGCAGGCGTTCACCGACGAGCTCGTCGGCCTCGCGCGGCGGCTCGAGGTGAAGATGACGATCTGCCTCGGGGGCATGCCCGCCGCAGTGTCGCACCGGCGTCCGTTCACCACGCTCTCGACCGCGACGGCGCGCTCTGTGGCGCAGGAGGTCGGCGGCGTGCTGCGCGCCGATTACGTCGGGCCCACCGGCGCGCAGACGGTGCTCCAGGTCGCGCTCGGCAAGGCGGGCATCCCATGTGTCGGCCTCTGGGCCCAGGTCCCGCACTACGTCGCGGGCACGCCCTCGCCGCCGGCGGTCCGCTCCCTGCTCGAACGCGTTCGCGAGATCGCAGGCGTCGAGATCGACCTGCGCTCGCTCGACGCGCAGTCGGACGAGTACCTCGAGAAGGTCGAGTCGGGCCTCGAGGAGCGGCCCGACGTGGCGGACCTGATCCGGCAGCTCGAGGGCCAGACCGATCCCAGCGAGCTGCCGAGCGGCGACGATCTCGCCCGCGAGATCGAGCGCTTCCTGCGCGACGAACGCTCGGGCTGACCGCCGCACGAGCCTCGCGCGCGCGCGCCGATAGGCTCCGAGTCCGTGCAACAACGCGAGGGCGTACAGGCAATCGTCGGTCCGGGCGGGCCGTTCGAGATCGTGGTCGAAGACGTGCTCGGCGTCCCCTTGCAGGTCTACAAGCAGCGGTTCGGCTCAATGCGCGACCTCATCGCGATCGCCGAGACGCGGGGTGACCTCGACTGGGTCGTGCAGGGCGATCGGCGGCTCAGCTTCGCCGAGCACAACAGCCAGGTTCGCAGGGCCGCAGCCGCGATGCTCGAGCGGGGAGTGGAGCCCGGCGACCGCGTTGCGGTGCTCTCGGCGAACACCCTCGAATGGGTGGTGATGTTCTGGGCCTGCGCCGCGATCGGCGCGGCGTGTGTACCGCTCAACGCATGGTGGAAGGCGGAAGAGCTCGAGTTCGGCTTGCGCGACTCGGGCTCCAAGCTGCTGCATTGCGACGCCAAGCGTTGGGCGGTCGTCGAGCCGGTCCTCGACCGCCTGCCTGATCTGCATGAGACCTTCGTCGGTGAGGTCCCGTTGTCGGCAGACGACCCGGGTGCGCTTCCCGACGTGCAGGTCGACGAGGACGATCTCCTGGCGATCCTCTATACGTCCGGCACGACGGGGGTGCCCAAGGGGGCGACGGTCACCCATCGCCAGGCGATCGCGAACCTCCAGAACCTCGCCTGCTTGGGCGCGATCGCGGCCTCGCGCGGTGGAGCCACACCGCCCGAGGCAGCCGCCCGGTCGGTCGCCCTGCTCGTCGTGCCGCTGTTCCACGTCACCGGCGCGCTCGCGACGATGGTGGTCAACTACGCGGCCGGTGGGGAGCTCGTCCTCATGCCGCCGGGCAAATTCGATCCGGATCATGCAATGGCCACGATCGAGCGCGAGAAGGTCACGAGCATGGGTGGCGTCCCGACGGTCATGTGGCGCATCGTGGAAGCGCCCGCGTTCGGGCAGTACGACCTGTCGTCCGTCACGCGCATCGGCTACGGGGGAGCGCCTGCCGCGCCTGAGCTCGTGGAGCGAATCAAGGTGGCGTTCCCGAAGGTTCACGACGCGTTGTCGACGGCGTACGGGTTGACCGAGACGGCGTCGGTCGCGACGGCGAACGCGGGGGAGGACTACTTCTCGCATCCCGGATCGGTCGGTCGCGCGGTGCCGACGGTCGAGATTCGTGTGGTCGACGAACGCGGCGCGGAACAGCCGACGGGTGAGTCCGGTGAGCTCGTG
>DATBHZ010000185.1:0-6792 GCA_036557185.1 Acidimicrobiia bacterium
TCCATGGAGCGGGTCGATCGGCACGTGGTGTGGATGGTCGCGATCGATCCGCACCACCCGTTCCAGGGCGGGCGCAGAAGGACCAACCTGTTGCTGCTGCGCTCCGGCGGCGACCCGGACGGGCCGATGTCGGCCGGAGCGCAATGGGTGCACTGGCGCCACGATCTGCCGCGGGCGCTCGACTGGCTCGTGGAGCACGGCTTCGGGGGACGACGAGTATGAGCACGGTCGTCCGACGGTCCGCGCTCCGCCTCGTCGCCTGTCTCGTGTGCGCGGTCCCCGTCGTGATCCTCTCGGCGATGTGGATCCACCTGCCTTGGGACCGCTACGCCAAGTTCCTCGGGGCGTACTCGCCCGAGCGCCTGCTGCACGGCGCCGTCTGGACGTTGCCGCTGTCTGCATTCGTCGTGCCGCACATGGGCGAGATCCGCCCGACCATCGCCTTCGTGCTCGTGCTCTTCGTTCCGTACGCGCTCCTCCGCGACCCTCTCCGCGCGGTACTCGTGTTCTTCCTGGGCCACATCTCGTCAACGCTCATTGTCGCCTTTGGCATCGTCGTCGGCTCTGCCCTCGGGTGGAGCACGGCCACGAATTACTACGGCGCGCGCGACATGGGCATCTCGGCGGGGCTGGCCGCGATCTCGGGAGCGCTCGTCGTCCTCCTGCTCGCGAGCCGTGCGAAGGTCCTCGGAGTGCTCTTGCTCGGTGCCTCGATCTGGTTCTTCCTGCACATGATGATCGGGCACCCCACGGGCCGGATCGCCGGGATCGAGCACTTCCTCGCCTTGGCCGCCGGCGCCGCCTTCGAGCTCGTGGCCCGGATTCGTGCTGCTTCGAGCACGAATGGGGTCCAGGGAACCTCGGACGGCGCCGATGACGTTCACCCCCCGTTGCCCGAGACCCCTTCCGGGTCCTGGCAATCGATCGAGGAGATGAGCCCTACCCGATGACCGCCACCCGATCGACGGTGCTCGATCCCGTCGCACGCGAGCACCAGCGCAAGCGACGAAAAGCGCGTCGCCTCGGCCTGCTCGTCGCGTTCGCCGGACTCATCACTGTCGTCTCGGCGGTCACACCGAACCTGCGCGATCGCACGCACGTGCTCCTCGAGGCCATCACCCCGAACGTGGCCGGGTTCGCCCACGGTGTTGCTGCCATCCTCGGATTGGCCTTGATGCTCCTCGGTCGCGGCCTGGCGAAACGACGGCGGGTCGCCCTCCTGAGCGCGGTTGCACTGCTCGGGGTCACGATCGTCGTGCACGTGGTGAAGGGCCTCGACTTCGAGGAGGCGGTCGCGAGCGCCGTCGTCGCGATCGTGCTCGTGCGCAGCAGGAACCTGTTCAATGAACCGACGCCGACCGCGCGGTGGACCTCGCTGGCACGGTGGGTGCCCCTCGTCATCGGGTTCGCGTTCGCATACGGGCTCGCGGGCCTGTACCTGCGTGCGTCGCACATCCCCGGCCTGACATTCCCGCGTGCCCTCGGTGAGGTCGCGGCACGGCTCGTCGGCATGCCGGGCCCGCTGATCATCGCCGGCAGGTTCGGCCGCTGGTTCCCTGCATCCATCACCGGTGTGGGGGCGGTTTCGATCCTGGTCATCGCGCTCCTCGCGCTCGCGCCCGTTGCCGAAGCCGTCTCGGCGCACCACCACGCGACCCGCGACAAGGTCCGCCACATGACCGATCGTGCTGACGGTGACACGCTCGATCCGTTCGCGCTCCGGTCGGACAAGTGCTACGTGCTGAGCAGCGACGGCACCGCGGCGCTGGCGTACCGGTCCGTCAACGGGGTCGGGCTCGCGTCCGGTGATCCCTTCGGCAACCCCGACCGGTTCCCCGAGGTGATCGCGAAGTTCCTCGACCGATGTGAGGCGTATGGGTGGCGTCCCGCCTCGATCGGTGTGCGCGGCGACCGCTTGGACCTCTGGAGCAGGCTCGGCCTTCGCTCGCACTACCTCGGCGACGAGGCGATCATCGACGTCTGCGGGTTCACGCTCGACGGGCGCGCGATGCGCCCGGTGCGCCAGGCCGTGAACCGCACGAAGAACCACGGCATCACCGCGGAGATCTACCGAGAGGGCACGATGTGCCCGGGCCTGCGCGCGGAGCTGTGCGCGATGGCACATCGCCACCGCAACGGTGAGCCGGAGCGCGGCTTCTCGATGGCGCTCGACGGACTGCTGACGGGCCGCGACGGCGACTGCGTCGTGGTGGTCGGCCGGGACGAAGAGGGCGCACCGATCGCGTTCCAGCGGTACGTCCCGTGCCGGCAGGGCAAGGCGCTCTCACTCGACGCCATGCGCCGCGAGCGGGTGGGTCCGAACGGGGTCAACGAGCGTCTGATCGTCGAGGCGGTCCTCTGGGCGCAGGAGCACGGGATCGACGAGGTCTCCCTCAACTTCGCCGTGTTCAAGGGCCTGATCGAGGAGGGCGCGGACCTGAGGTTCGTGCAGTCGATCGAGGCGTGGTTCGTCCGGCGGCTCAACCCCTATTTCCAGATCGAATCGCTGCTCACCTTCAACGCGAAGTTCCATCCGCGTTGGGTCCCGAGGTACCTCGCCTACCGGTCCCCGGGCGACTTCGTCCCCACCGGGATCGCGGCGGCGAGTGCCGAGGGCTTCATCCCGTTCGACCGCCGTCCCGCGGCGATCGAGGGAGCTGGCGTCTGAAACCTTGCATTCAGTCGTGCTGATCGGGCAAGATGGTGGCTCATGTTGATCGCCACCGACATTCTCACTGCCGACATTCTCGTAGTTACGTAGCGCACGAACGCCCTCTCGCGTCCGTGCGCTTCCGCCCCTCGCAAATGCGGGGGGTTTTTCACGTCCGGACTCCGAGCCCGAGCGGGACGGCGAGCCGGACCAGGATCCAGGAGCCATCTGCACATGAAGTTGACCGGAGCCCAAGCCCTCATCAAGAGCCTCGAGATGGAGGGGACCGAGGTCATGTTCGGCCTCCCCGGTGGGGCGATCCTGCCCGTCTACGACCCGCTCATCGACTCCTCGATCCGCCACATCCTGGTGCGCCACGAGCAGGGCGCGGGCCACATGGCGGAGGGGTACGCGCACGCCACCGGACGACCGGGTGTCGCGATGGTCACGAGCGGACCCGGCGCGACGAACATCGTCACCGCGCTGTGCGACGCGTTCATGGACTCCATCCCGATGGTTGTCATCACCGGCCAGGTGGCGTACTCCGTGATCGGGACCGACGCCTTCCAGGAGTGCGACACGGTCGGCATCACGATGCCGGTCACGAAGCACAACTGGCTCGTGACGGATGCGCAGGACATCCCGCGCATCGTGCGTGAGGCGTTCCATGTCGCGACGACCGGCCGGCCGGGTCCGGTCGTGGTCGACGTCCCGAAGGACGTCGCGAACCAGGGCATGACATGGGAGTGGCCCGATTCCGTCGACCTTCCCGGGTACCGGCCCAACCTGAAGGGCCACCCGAAGCAGATCAAGGAGGCGGCGCGGCTGATCGGGAGCTCCGAGCGCCCGGTCATCTACGCGGGCGGCGGGATCCTCAAGGCGCGCGCGGCCGAGGCTCTGCGCGAGCTCGCCGAGCTCTGCGGGATCCCCGTGGTGACCACGCTGATGGCGAGGGGTGCGTTCCCCGACCGCCACGAGCTGGCACTCGGGATGCCCGGCATGCACGGCAACTACACCGCCGTCACGGCGATGCAGAAGGCGGACCTCCTGATCGCACTCGGTTCGCGGTTCGACGACCGCGTGACCGGCAAGATCGACTCGTTCGCGACGCACGCCAAGGTCATCCACGTCGACGTCGACCCCGCGGAGCTCGGCAAGGTCCGCCGGCCCGACGTCCCGATCGTCGGCGACTGCCGGAACGTCATCGAGCGGCTGGTGGCGGCCGTGCGCGCGGATCAGGAGAAGCGCGAATGGCCCGACCTCGCGCCCTGGCGTGCCGAGCTGCGATCGTGGCAGCACGAGCACCCGCTCGAGTACGAGCAGCCGGAGGGCGGCCCGCTGAAGCCGCAGTTCTGCATCGACATGCTCCGCGACCACACCCCGGACGACACGATCCTGGCCTCGGGTGTGGGCCAGCACCAGATGTGGGCGAGCCAGCACTGGAAGTTCGACTACCCGTACACCTTCGTCAACTCCGGTGGTCTCGGCACGATGGGGTTCTGCGTGCCGGCGGCCATCGGCGCGAAGGTCGGGATGCCGGAGCGGATGGTGTGGGCGATCGACGGTGACGGCTGCTTCCAGATGACCGCGCAGGAGCTCGTGACGGCGAGCGCCGAGCGGATCCCCGTCAAGGTCGCGATCCTGAACAACGCGTACCTCGGGATGGTCCGGCAGTGGCAGGAGCTCTTCTACGAGGAGCGTTACAGCGAGGTGTACCTCTCACCCGACCTGCCCGATTACGTGAAGTGGGCCGAGGCGATGGGATGCGTCGGCTTCCGGGTCGACACGCCCGACGACGTCGTGCCCACGATCGAGAAGGCGAACGAGATCGACGACCGGCCGGTCGTGATCGACTTCCGTACCGACTACCGGGAGAAGGTGTACCCGATGGTCGCCGCGGGTTCGAGCAACGACGACATCATCCTCGGTCCCGAGACCGACGACCGCGGAGGGCGATAGTCATGACGGAGAGCATGAGCGAACCCGGCCACCACATCCTGAGCGTGCTCGTCGAGAACAAGTTCGGTGTGCTGTCACGCGTGTCCGGACTCTTCTCGCGGCGCGGCTACAACATCTACTCGTTGGCGGTCAGCCCGACCGAGGACCCGCGCTACTCACGCATGACGATCGTGTTCGACGGTGAGACGACACCCATCGAGCAGGTCACGAAACAGCTCAACAAGCTGATCCCCGTCATCAAGATCACCGAGCTCCACACCTCCGAGGCGGTGCAGCGCGAGCTCATGCTCGTGACGCTGCGGGCCGGCAAGGAGGAGCGGTCACACGTGACGGAGCTCGCGTCGATCTTCGAGGCGAAGATCCTCGACGTCGGCTACGAGGCGATGACCTTGATGGTCGCCGGCGCGCCGGACAAGCTCGAGGCGATGACCGACCTGCTCCAGCCGTTCGGGATCCTCGAGCTCCAGCGGACGGGGCGCATCGCGCTCGCCAAGCTGTCCCGGGAGCCCAGCAAGCTTCGGGTCGTCAAGAACAAGAGCGCGTAGCTACCCTCGCCCGATCGGCCCGCACTGTCTGGGGGACCTGTCATGCCAGCCACGATCTCGTACGACAACGACGCAGACCTCGGCCTGCTGCACGGCAAGAAGGTGGCGGTGCTCGGCTACGGGTCCCAGGGTCATGCGCACGCGCTGAACCTCAAGGAGTCCGGCGTCGACGTGATCGTCGGCCTGCGCGAGGGATCCTCGAGCAAGGCCAAGGCCGAGGAGGCCGGGATCACGGTGCTCCCGACCGCTGAGGCGGTCAAGGCTGCCGACATCGTCATGATCCTGCTGCCCGACACCGAGCAGAAGCGCGTCTACCAGGCGGACATCGCGCCGAACCTCGAGCCTGGTAACTCGCTCGCGTTCGCGCACGGCTTCAACATCCACTTCGACCAGATCACGCCTCCCGAGGGTGTGGACGTCTGGATGATCGCACCCAAGGGCCCCGGCCATCTCGTCCGGCGCACGTACGAGGAGGGCGGAGGCGTGCCCGCGCTCGTCGCAGTCGCGCAGGACGCGTCCGGCAAGGCGCGCGCGATCGCGCTCGCCTACGCGAAGGGCATCGGTGCCACCCGGGCCGGCGTGCTCGACACGACGTTCGAGGAGGAGACCGAGACGGATCTCTTCGGCGAGCAGGTCGTGCTGTGCGGAGGCCTGGTGGAGCTGATTCGCAACGGCTTCGAGACGCTCGTCGAGGCCGGATACCAACCCGAGTCCGCCTACTTCGAGACGCTGCACGAGGTGAAGCTGATCGTCGACCTCATCTACGAGGGTGGGATCGCCAACATGCGCTACTCCATCTCCGACACGGCGGAGTACGGAGACATGACGCGCGGGCCGCGCGTCGTGAACGCGTCGACGAAGGCCGAGATGCAGCAGATCCTCAAGGAGATCCAGAGCGGCGACTTCGCGAGGGAGTGGATCGCCGAGAACGAGAAGGGTCGACCGAACTTCGACAAGATGCGCGCCGAGCAGCGCAAGCACCCGATCGAGGCGGTGGGCGAGAAGCTGCGGGGCATGATGCCCTGGATCAGCGCGGGCAAGGCCAAGCCCCAAGACGTGTCGGGCGGCTGACCCTTGGTGCTCGTTGCCCTGCTCGTCGGCTACCTGTTCGGGTCGTTTCCCTCGGCTGATCTCGTCACCCGGATCGCGACGCAGGGGCAGGTCGACATCAGGAGCGCGGGGAGCGGCAATCCCGGAGCCCTGAACGCCACGAACGTGCTCGGCAAGCGTTGGGGCGCGGTGGTCCTCGTCCTCGACGTCGCGAAGGGACTGTTCGCCGGGATCCTCGGCCGCGCCGTCGGCGTCAACGCCGGCGCGTATGCCGGCGCGTCCGCGTCGATCGCTGGTCACGTTTTCCCCGTGTGGACCGGATTCCGCGGCGGCAAGGGCGTGGCGACGTCTGCGGGCGCGTGCCTCGCCGTGTTCCCGGCCTATTTCCCGATCAACTTCCTTGCAGCGATCTTCAGCGGCCTGCGCTCGGGACGCGCGGAGACCGGCATGAAGGTGGGCTGCGCGATCTGGGTCGTGGCCGCCGCCGCGTGGTGGCTGTTCGACCTGCCGAACCTCTGGGGACCACCGGCCGGCTTCGGCTTGTTCGCGTTCTCGATGATCGGTGCCGGGCTGGTGTACCTGGCGTTC
>DATBHZ010000186.1:0-18026 GCA_036557185.1 Acidimicrobiia bacterium
CTCGAGGTCCAGGCGCCCGGCATCGTCGGGCGCAAGCCGGTGCACGAGCCGTTGCAGACGGGCATCAAGGCGATCGACGCCATGACGCCGGTCGGCCGGGGTCAGCGCGAGCTGATCATCGGCGACCGCAAGACCGGCAAGACCACGGTGGCCATCGACACGATCCTCAACCAGCGCGGCGCGGGCGTGAAGTGCATCTACGTCGCGATCGGGCAGAAGGCGTCGTCGGTCGCGCAGACCGTCGCCACGCTCGAAGAGCACGGCGCGATGGAGTACACGGTCGTTGTCAACGCCCCCGCCGGGGAAGAGGCGGTCTTCAAGTACCTCGCCCCCTACGCCGGTTGCGCGATCGGCCAGCACTGGATGGACAACGGCGGGGCGGCGCTGATCGTCTACGACGACTTGTCGAAGCAGGCCGAGTCCTACCGCCAGATCGCCCTGCTGCTGCGCCGGCCACCGGGCCGCGAGGCGTACCCGGGCGATGTCTTCTACCTGCACAGCCGGCTGCTCGAGCGCGCAGCCAAGCTGAGCGACGAGCTCGGTGCCGGCTCGCTCACCGCCCTCCCGATCATCGAGACCAAGGCCGGTGACGTCTCCGCGTACATCCCGACGAACGTGATCTCGATCACCGACGGCCAGATCTACCTCGTCGACGACCTGTTCAAGTCGGGCGTCCGGCCTGCGGTCGACGTCGGCATCTCCGTGTCGCGAGTCGGTGGCGCCGCGCAGGTGAAGGGCATGAAGTCCGTCGCCGGAACGCTCAAGCTCGACCTCGCGCAGTTCCGTGACCTCGAGGCCTTCGCGACCTTCGGCTCGGAGCTCGACGCGGTGTCGAAGGCCCAGCTCGACCGCGGGTACCGGTTGGTGGAGCTGCTCAAGCAGCCCCTCAACTCGCCGATGCCCGTCGACGAGCAGGTCGTCTCGATCTACTGCGGCACGAACGGGATCCTCGACGATCTCCCCGTCGAGAACGTCAAGCAGTTCGAGAGCGAGCTTCTCGACACCTTCCGGACGCGCCACGCCGACCTTCTCGGCGCGATCAAGGACACGGGCGCGCTCCCGGACGAGAACAAGCTCCGCCAGGCCGTCGACGACTTCAAGCTCGACTTCCTCGCGCGTCACAACGTGCAGGTCGAGGAGAAGGCACCCGCCGACATCGACGCCATCGACGAGGACGCCCTCGGCGAAGCCGAATCCGCCAAGACCCTGGAGACCGAGTAGGCGTGGCTGGGGGACAGGAGCGGATTCTCAAGCGGCGCATCTCGAGCGTCCAGTCCACGAAGAAGATCACGCGCGCGATGGAGCTCATCGCTGCGAGCCGCATCGTCAAGGCGCAACAGGCGGTGCAGGCCGCGGTGCCGTACAGCGACGGCATCACCGAGGTGGTTGAGCACCTGGGTGAAGCCGGTGCCGAATCGGCGAGCCCGCTGCTCACGCCGCGCGAAGAGATCCGCAACGTCGCACACGTGGTGCTGACCGCCGACCGTGGCCTCTGTGGTGCCTACAACTCGTCGGTGATCCGCGCGACCGAGGGTTCGATCCGCGAGGAAGCCGATCTCGGCAGGGGCTACAAGCTCGTGCTCGTGGGGCGGAAGGCCGAGAGCTATTTCCGCTACCGCAACTACGACATCGATGCGGTCTACACCGGTTTCACCGACCGGCCGAGCTACGAGGACGCGCGCAAGATCGCACGGGCCGTGACGCGCCCGTTCCTCGACGGCGCGTTCGACAAGGTCGAGCTGGTCTACACCCGCTTCATCTCGGCCGGCTCCCAGGAGGTCGTGCGGCGGCCGCTCGTGCCGCTCGAGCCGGAGGTGATGACCGGCGAGGGTCCGGAGCCTCTGACCAGCGACGACGGTGCTCCAGGCGCCGCGTACGAGTTCGAACCCTCGCCGACGGAGATCCTGGAGACGCTGTTGCCTCGGTACGTCGAGGCCCGGATCTACGCGGCGCTGCTGAACGCGGCGGCCTCGGAGCACGCTGCCCGGCAGCGCGCGATGAAGTCGGCCACCGACAACGCGGACGAGCTCATCACGGGCCTCACGCGCGTCATGAACCGCGCGCGCCAGGACGCCATCACCACGGAGATCATGGAGATCGTGGGCGGCGCCGAGGCTCTCAGGAGCGGAGCCGCCGAAGAAGACCTTCCGATCGAATGACGAGCCGTCCCCTCGGCTCACCGAACCGAGCACACCATCGAGGAGCATCCTCATGACCATGACCGCCGACAACCAGACCAAGCTCAAGGACGGTCGTGTCGTCGCGATCGCCGGACCGGTGGTCGACGTCGAGTTCCCACCCGACGCGCTGCCGGAGATCAACACGGCGCTCGAGCTGGAGATCGAGCTCGAGGGCGAGACCATCACGGTGGTCGGCGAGGTGGCGCAGCAGATCGGCGACGGCCGGTGCCGCATCATCTGCATGAAGCCGACCGACGGCCTCAAGCGCGGCACGGTCGTGCGCAACCTCGGGCGCGGCATCTCGATGCCGGTGGGCGACGGCGTGCTGGGCCACGTGTTCAACGTGCTGGGCGAGCCGCTCGACACCCACGGCAAGGAGATCACCGAGGGCATCGACGATCGCTGGGAGATCCACCGCGACCCGCCGCCGTTCGACCAGCTCGAGCCGAAGGCGGAGATGTTCGAGACCGGGATCAAGGTCATCGACCTGCTCGAGCCCTACGTGCAGGGCGGCAAGATCGGCCTGTTCGGCGGCGCGGGCGTCGGCAAGACCATCCTGATCCAGGAGATGATCAACCGCGTCGCGACACAGCACGGTGGCGTGTCGGTGTTCGCCGGCGTCGGCGAGCGCACGCGTGAGGGCACCGACCTCTGGCTCGAGATGCAGGAGTCGGGCGTCATCGACAAGGCCGCGCTCGTGTACGGCCAGATGGACGAGCCGCCCGGTGTCCGGCTCCGCGTCGCGCTGAGCGCGCTCACCGTCGCCGAGTACTTCCGCGACGTCAAGAACCAGGACGTGCTGCTGTTCGTCGACAACATCTTCCGGTTCGTGCAGGCGGGGTCCGAGGTGTCGACGCTGCTGGGCCGCATGCCCTCCGCCGTCGGTTACCAGCCCACGCTCGCCGACGAGATGGGCGAGCTCCAGGAGCGCATCACCTCGACGAAGGGTCACTCCATCACGTCGCTGCAAGCGGTGTACGTGCCCGCCGACGACTACACGGACCCTGCGCCCTTCACGACCTTCACGCACCTGGACGCGACGACGGAGCTCTCCCGTCAGATCGCGGCGCTCGGGATCTACCCGGCCGTCGACCCGCTCGCGTCGACGTCGAACATCCTCGCTCCCGAGATCGTGGGCGAGCGTCACTACGCGGTGGCGCGGCGCGTGCAGGAGGTGCTGCAGCGCTTCAAGGAGCTGCAGGACATCATCGCGATCCTCGGTCTCGACGAGCTGTCCGAGGAAGACAGGGTCACGGTTGCCCGCGCACGCAAGATCCAGCGGTTCCTCTCGCAGCCGTTCTTCGTCGGTGAGGTCTTCACCGGCCTCCCCGGCATCTTCGTGCCGATCAACGAGACGGTCGAGAGCTTCGAAGCGCTCGTGAGCGGTGAGCTCGACGAGGTGCCGGAGCAGGCGTTCTTCAACGTCGGCGGCGTGGAGAGCGTGCTCGCGAAGCAGAAGGCGCTCGCCGACGGAGCGAGCTGATGGCCGATCCGGGCGAGGGACGGCTGCACGTCTCCCTCGTGTCGCCCGAGCGCGTGCTCTACGAGGGCGACGCCGAGATGGTCGTCGCGCGCGCCGCGGGCGGTGAGATCGCCTTCCTTCCGGGGCATGTTCCGTTCCTCGGTGCGCTCGGGATCGGCGTGGTGCGCGTCCTCCTGCCGGGCGAGGACGAGGTTGTGGCCGCCGTCCACGGTGGTTTCGTCGAGGTGAGCCAGGACCGGGTCACGGTGCTCTCGGACGTTGCCGAGCTCGCGGGCGACATCGACGAGGTGCGGGCGCGGACCGCTCGCGAGGCAGCCGAGACCCGCCTGCGCGACCACCCCGACGACGAGGACGCCAAAGCGGCGCTCGCGCGGGCCGAGGTGCGGCTCCTCGTCTTCAGCGGTAGCGGGACGACGACCCCGGGCGTCTAGATCGAACGGCCCGCGGCCGGCGCTCCGGAACCAGCTCGGGCGCGTCCCCCGGTACGCTCGGCGTATGGGGGTGGCGAGGTGCAAGCGGGGGATTCCGGCCTGACCGAGGGAACGGACCGGTCGGCGGCGAACCGGGAGCCGCGCGCCTCGAGCTCGATGCTCGGCGGCTCGAGCCTCCTCGCGGTCACGAGGTATGTCGGAGCCGGCATCGGCTTCGTCACGAACGTCATCATCATCCACTCGCTGTCCGAGTCGGACTTCGGGCGCTACTCGTACATCTTCAGCCTCCTGGCCATCGTCGGTCTCGTCTCGGAGCTCAGGTTGAGCCGGGCCGTCCTGTCATCGGTCATGGACGCGCGGGAGCAGGCCGGGAAGATCATCGGCTCGTACGCCTTGCTGCGCCTGCTGATCAGCGTCGTCACGTACGTCGTGTTCCTCGCGATCGTCGTGGTGTCGGGCAACTCCAACATCGTGATCGCGGCCTCCGCGCTGATCGGGACGAGCCTGATCATCGCCGCGTGGCTGCGTGCCCTCGCATTGCTCTGCGAAGCCCGCCTGTGGTTCCGCACCTTGGCGGTGAGCATGCTCGCCGGGTTCATCGCGCAGGGCATCGCGACCGTGATCATCGCGATCGTCCACGGCACCGTCGTCACCTTCATGCTCGCCGCGATCGCGAACTTCGTGGTGCAACTGCTCTACGTGATGTGGGCGCTGCGCGGTCAAGGTCATCTCCGGCTGCGCTGGCATCGCAATGAGTGGTGGCCCTGGCTCAAGGAAGCCGCTCCGCTCTCGCTGGGCAACGCGCTGGACACCATCTACTTCCGCATTGACATCGTGATGCTGCCGATCATCGCCTCGTTCAGCGCGGCCGGCTTCTACGGCGTGGGTTACAAGTTCTCCGACCTGCTCGGCGGCGCGATTCCGATCGCGGTGCTCACGCCGATGCTCACGCTGATGGTGGAGACGTGGCCGCACGAGATCGAGCGGTTCCAGAGGACGTTCCGTCACGCGGTTCTCTTGCTCTCGATCACCGGTGTCGCGGCAGGCGTCGGGTTCGCCATCCTGGCGCGTCCTGTCATCGTCTCCATCTACGGTGCCAGGTACGAGCAGTCCTCGACGGCCGCCGTCTGGCTGGTCGTGGGTCAGGTGTTGCACTTCTACACCGCGCTGTGCTTCACCACGTTGATGGCGGTGAAACGGAACTTCCTCTACCCGGTCGCGATGCTGATCGGTGTCGTGATCAACGTGCTCCTGAACCTCGTGCTAATCCCGCGCTACTCGTACACGGGGTCCGGCGTCGCCACGGTGCTGACCGAGATCATCGTGCTCGCGGTCCTCGTCTTCGGCGTCGCCCGGATCCCCGACATCGGCCGGCTCCCGGTGCGGCCACTCATGTGGATCGCCGTTGCAGGCGCCGTGATGGCCGGGGTCATGCTCGCTCTCAACACGACGGCACCCTGGGTTGTCACCGGAATCGTCGGCGGCCTGGTGTTCCTCGCTGTGCTCCACTTCTCGAAGTTCGACGGGCCGCGCGGCATCCGAGCAGTGCTCGACACGGAGATCGTCAAGCCGTCGCAGCTCGACCTCGCCGAGGAGCTGGAGTGGGAACGGCGGGCCGAATAGATTCGGGAAATCGGAGGACTGCGCGCATGACCGGGGTGGGAACGGGTGCTCTCGGGCGGCGCGTCCCGACCGGGGACGAGATTCGAGCGCGGTACCCGGGCGACGCGTATGTCGGCATGCACGCGGCGCGGTATGCCTCGGTGCTCTCGCTAGCGGCCGGTCTCGCGCTGCCGCGCGAGCCACGTGTGCTCGACATCGGCCCCTCGGTGCTGACGATCCTTCTGCGCGAGCAGCTCGACGTCCCCGTGGACACGTTGGGCTTCGATTCCCTCGGCTACGCGAGTGCCGGTGCGAAGCACATGCTGTTCGACCTCAACGACGCGCAGGACCGCGACCGCTGGCTCGTCGTCCCCGACCGCTACGACCTCGTGGTCATGAGCGAGGTCATCGAGCACGTCCACACGGCGCCGTCGCTCGTGCTCCAGTTCGTTCGGTCGCTGATGGTCCCGCGGGCGACGCTCCTGCTCCAGACGCCGAACGCGGTCGCGCTCGGCCGCCGTGCGCGGGTGCTCATCGGCCGCAACCCGTACAACCTGATCAACGAGGACACGACGAACCCGTTGCACTTCCGCGAGTACACCCAGGGGGAGATGCTCGACTACCTCACCGGCGCCGGCTTCGTGGTGCGGCGCTGCGAGCGTGTGAACCTGCTCGACGGCCGCTACGTGCCCTACAAGAGCCGCATGGCGGGCTCGGTGCAGTACGCGGTGGGGAAGGTGCTGCCCCCGCAACTCCGCTCGAGCATCAGCGCGGTCGCAACTGCCTGATGCAGCGCGGGCCGATCGCGGTCCTCAGTCGAACTTCACGGCCGAGTAGCGCATCAGCTTCTGCCAGCGGTGCTCGGATTGGATCTTCCGGATCGTGCCCGTCTTCGAGCGCATGACCAGGCTCTCGGTGCTGGCGCCGTCACCGCGGTAGCGGACGCCCTTCACGAGGTCGCCGTCACTGATGCCCGTTGCGGCGAAGAAGATCTCGCTGCCCGACACGAGGTCCGTGATGGTCAGCGTCTGCGTGAGGTCGTAGCCGGCGTCGAGTGCTGCCTTGCGCTCGTCGTCGTTCCTGGGCCAGAGCCGGCCGAAGATCGCGCCACCGAGGCACGACAGCGCGCACGCGGCGATGACGCCCTCCGGTGTCCCGCCGACGCCGATGAGGATGTCGGAGCCCGAGTTCGGCCACGCTACCGAGATCGCACCGGCAACATCACCGTCGGGGATCAGCCTGATCCGCGCGCCGGCCTCGCGGCACGCCTTGATCTGCTCCTTGTGGCGGTCCCGGTCGAGGATCACCGCGGTGACGTCGTGCACCTTCTCACCCTTGGCCTTCGCGACCGCTTCGAGGTTCGCGACGATCGGCGCGTCGAGATCGACGACGTCCGCGGCCTCGGGACCGACCGCGATCTTGTCCATGTAGACACACGGCCCCGGATCGAACATCGTGCCGCGCTCGGCGAGCGCGATCACCGAGATCGCGTTGTCGCGTCCGAGCGACGTCAAGGTCGTGCCGTCGATCGGGTCGACCGCGATGTCGGTCTGGGGACCGCCGGCGCCGATCGTCTCGCCGTTGAACAGCATCGGGGCCTCGTCCTTCTCGCCCTCCCCGATGACGACGACGCCGTCCATGGGAACGGTGTTCAGGACGAGACGCATGGCGTCGACCGCCGCGCCGTCTGCTCCGTTCTTGTCCCCGCGTCCGAACCAGCGGCCGGCCGCGAGCGCTGCGGCCTCCGTGGCCCGTGCGAGGTCCATGGCGAGGTTCCGGTCGGGTGCCTCCGGATGCGACTCCATGGCGCCGGAGGTTAGTGGGGCGCGGAGGGGTGCAGGATCAGCTCCGAAGCTTCGGGATCACGTGCTCCCCGAGGAGCTCGATGGACCGCATCACCGATTTGTGCGGGATCTTGTACGGGTTGAGCAGGCACAGCAGCAGGTCGCAGTCGGCCGCGTCGTACCGGGTCGCGATCTCCAGGCAGCGCTCCGGATCGCCGACGACGCACGCTCCCGACTCCACCAGGTAGTCGAAGGTGAGCAGGGAGAGGTCGAGGTCGGCGAGCACCTGCGCGTAGTCGTACGTTCCCAGCGGCTTGCCCTCCTGCCACGACGCCACCGTGCCGATGTGCCAGAGCGCGGTGCGGACATACCACTCGAACGACTCGCGCGCCTCGTCGTAGGCCTGCTCGTTCGTGTCCGCGCAGTGGACCATGGTGAACGTGGCAGCGCGCGGGTTGAGGAACTTGCCGATCGGCTGCGCGCGCTTCTGCGCGGCGCGATATCCCTCGATGCGGACGGCGAGGTCCTCGGGCGGCACACCGATGGTGAAGCTCAGCAACCCGAGCCCGAGCTCACCGGCGAGCACGTGGCTCGGCTCGCTGCTCGTCGCGACCCACAGCGGCGGGTGAGGCTGCTGGATCGGCTTCGGGTGCACGTTGCGAGGCGGGACGTCCCACGTGTCTCCGTGCCACTCGAACTCGTCCTCGGTCCAGGCCTTGACGACCATGCGCAACCCCTCTTCCCATTGCGTACGGGTGAGGTTGGGGTCGGCCCCGAACCCTTCGAGCTCGGCACGCGTCGACGAGCGGCCCGTGCCGAACTCCAGCCGCCCGTCGCTGACGATGTCGACGACTGCCGCGGCCTCGGCGGCGCGCACCGGGTGGTTGTACGGCTTGGGCAGGAGCCGGACGCCGTGGCCGATCCGCAGCTTCGAGGTCTGTGCTGCGACGGCTCCATAGAGCGCGTCCGGGGCCGAGCAGTGGGAGTACTCGTCGAGGAAGTGGTGCTCGACCGTCCAGAAGCTCTGGAAACCGGCCTGCTCACCGAGGACGGCCTCCTCGATCGTGTTCTTGTAGGCCGCGTGCTCGCTGTGGGGTCCCCACGGCTTCGGAACCGGGATCTCGTAGAACAGCGCGAAGTCCATGCTCATCTCGAGCTTCCTCTCTGGAGACCTTGCACGATGAATTCCTCGACGAATGCCCGTACCGCTGCGCGATCGTCGAGATCGACCACGACCGACGGCATCAGGGTCAGCGACATCAGCACGCGCACGATCCACTCGGCCGCGCGCCGATGGTCGAGACCGCGGCGGATCTCGCCGCGCGACTCGGCGTCGGCGAGGAAGGGCAACCAGTACTCGACCCAACGCGCGAGCAACGTCTCGGCCTGCACAGCGAGCACCATGGCCAGGAGGGACTCCTGGTCGCCCGAAGGCGCGAGCGACATGAGCGGGTCGTCACGGTGCTCTCGGATGAACACCGCTGCTTCGGCGACCTGTGCCGCGAGCGTCCGCCTGCGTCGCACCGAGTCCTTGCTGCCCTCGACGAACCGATCGGCGGCGCGCTCGAGCACGGCGCCGACGAGCGCGTCCCGATCCGAGTAGTAGCGGTAGATCGAGCCACGCGAGACTCCTGCCGCCCGCGCGACGTCGCCCATCGAGACCCGGCGAAGGCCGAAGCGTCGCATCTGCTGCTCGGCCGCCGCGAGGATGCGCTCGGCGGTGTCGGCAGCCAGCGGTTGTCTCGTGAGGGCCGGGGCACTAGACATCTGAACAAGAAGTATTCAGTTGTTCAGTCGCTCGGGTCAAGGGGGTGCGGTGATGGACCGTCTTCGCGGCAAGGTCGCGGTCGTGACGGGAGCGGCTTCCGGCATCGGCAAGGCGACCGCCGCGCGGTTCGCCGACGAGGGAGCGATCGTCGTCGGGATGGATGTCACGGAAGCCGACGGGGTTGTCGCGCTCGACGTTCGTGCCGAAGCCGCCGTCGAGACCGCGCTTGCGGCGGTGCAGGAAGAGCACGGGCGGATCGACGCCCTCGTGAACGCCGCCGGTGTTGCCGGAGGAGGCCCGGCGCACATCGTGCCCGGCGACGAGTGGGACCGTGTCGTCGACATCAACCTCAAGGGCACCTTCCTCACGAACAAGCACGCGATCACTCTGATGCTCGAGCAGTTGCCGAACGCAGTCGGTGAGCGCGGATCGATCGTGAACCTCGCGAGTATCGAGGGACTCGAAGGCACCGAGGGCGGGAGCGCGTACAACGCGTCGAAGGGTGGCGTCGTCATCCTCACGAAGAACCTCGCGCTCGACTACGGACGGCGTGGCATCCGCGTCAACTGCATCTGCCCGGGATTCATCGACACGCCGATGATGGCGGCGGTGTTCGACATGGACGACATGGAGGGAGTCCGGGAGTCCTTCGTCGAGGCGCACGCGCTGGGACGGTGCGGCGAGCCGGCCGAGATCGCGGCTGCGGCTCTCTTCCTGGCCTCCGACGACGCGTCGTTCGTCACCGGCTCGGCGATGGTCGTGGACGGCGGTTACACGGCGGGCCACCAGCACGGCATCGCGGCCATGCTGGGCCTGGGCTGAGGAGCGCCGGGGACGCACACCGCCGGGCGTGGGAACATGGGGCCGTGAGCGAGCGACCGCCGGGCCACGAGCCCGACTGGACCACCTACTCCGGCGTGCCACTGCAGCCGGTCTACGGGCCGGCCGACGCCGAGCGGCCCGGCACGTGGCCGTACACGCGGGGTGCGTTCCCCGAGATGTACCGCTCGAAGCTCTGGACCATGCGCCTCTTCGCGGGGTTCGGGACTGCGCTCGACACGAATCAGCGGTTCAAGGACATCCTCGCCGCCGGCGGCGACGGCCTCTCTACCGCGTTCGACCTGCCCACGCTCATGGGGCGCGACTCCGATGACGCGCTCGCGTTGGGCGAGGTCGGCAAGTGCGGCGTCGCGGTCGACACCCTTGCCGACGTCGAAGACCTGTACCGCGACATCGATCTCGGCTCGGTCACGACCTCGATGACCATCAACTCGCCGGCGGCAGTGCTGCTCGCCATGTACGTCGTCGCGGCGGAGGAGAACGGTACCCCGCGCAAGGTGCTCGGCGGCACCCTCCAGAACGACATCCTCAAGGAGTACCAGGCACAGAAGGAGTTCGTGTTCCCGCCGCGGCCGAGCATGCGGCTCGTCTCTGACGTGATCCGATTCTGCGCAGCCGAGATGCCGCGCTGGCACCCGATCTCGATCTCGGGCTACCACATCCGCGAAGCCGGCTCGACGGCTGCCCAGGAGCTCGCGTTCACCGTCGGGAACGGATTTGCCTATGTCGAAGCCGCGTTGCAGGCCGGGCTCGACATCGATGCGTTCGCGCCACGGTTGTCCTTCTTCTTCAACGCGCACATCGACTTCTTCGAGGAGATCGCCAAGTACCGCGCTGCGCGGCGCATCTGGGCGCGCTGGATGCGCGACCGGTACGGCGCCAAGACCGAGCGATCCATGCAGATGAAGTTCCACACCCAGACCGCCGGGGTCTCGCTCACCGCGCAGCAGCCCGAGGTCAACCTCATGCGCACAGCGATCGAAGCGCTCGCCGGCGTGCTCGGCGGGACCCAGTCCCTGCATACGAACTCCTTCGACGAGGCGCTGGCACTGCCGACCGAGAAAGCCGCGCGTCTCGCGCTCCGGACCCAACAGGTCATCGCCTACGAGAGCCGCGTCACGAACGTGGCGGATCCGTTGGGCGGATCGTGGTTCGTCGAAGAGCTCACGGACGAGATGGAGCGTGAGGCGGAGGAGCTGTTCGCGCACGTCGATGCGCTCGGCGGCGGGTCGATGCTCGAAGGGACGCTCACCGGCATCGAGCAAGGTTGGTTCCAAGGAGAGATTGCGCAAGCCGCGTACGACGTGGAGCGCAAGCTCAACGACGGCCGTCACGTCATCGTGGGAGTGAACACGTTCACCGAGGGCAACGACGACGCACCGCCGGAGATCCTCAAGATCACGCGTGAGAGCGAGGACGCCCAGTTGAAGCGTCTCGCGGCCGTCAAGGCGGATCGCGACGCCGAAGCCGTGGAGTCGGCGCTCGCGCGCGTGCGCGCCGACGCCGAGGAGGCGGACTGCAACCTGATGCCGGCGCTGATCGGAGCCGTCGCCAGCTACGCGACGGTTGGCGAGATCATGGACGCGCTCGCTCAGGAGTTCGGCCGTTATCACGAGTCGCCGGTCATCTGAGGTGACGATCGACAAGCGCGCGCTCGAAGTCGCGCGCGCCGCGAAGGGGTTCATGCCGGAGCCCGAGGGGCTCGCATTGTTCGAAGCAGCGCTGGACGGCGCACGTCTCGGGCCTCTGCTCGAGCTCGGCTCGTATTGCGGGAAGTCGGCCGTCTATCTCGGTTGCGCTGCGAAGGAGCGCGGGACGGTGCTGTTCTCGGTCGATCATCACCATGGATCGGAGGAGAACCAGGCGGGGTGGGAGCACCACGACACCGAGGTGGTCGACCCGCGTACGGGCCGTATGGACACGTTGCCGTTCTACCGGCGAACGATCGAGGACGCCGGCCTCGAGGGCACGGTCGTCGGCATCATCGGCGACTCACCGACCGTCGGTCGCTACTGGGCAACGACTCTGGGGATGCTCTTCATCGACGGAGGCCATGCCGAGGACGTGGCGCGCGCCGATTACGAGACGTGGGCGCGTTTCATTGCTCCGGGCGGCGTGCTCGCGATCCACGACGTGTTCGAGGACCCGGCCGACGGCGGGCAGGCCCCCTTCCACGTCTGGCGGCGCGCGGTCGACGAACGCTTCGAGCCGATCGCGACAACAGGGAGCCTGCGCACCTTGCGGCGCTGAGTCAGCGCTCGGTGCTCCCGCGCCGAGCACCGCGCTCGGCCGCGACCTCGACGCCCGCCTGGATCAGCTCGTCGGGGCTGAGCCCGACCGGCAGGTCCTCGCCGCGGAACAGGCCGGCGGTGGGCCCCTCGTCGCCGAGCGCGTGCGCGGCGAGGACCACGGCAGCCGAGTTCCAGGTCGGTTGGTCGGGGGTGAAGTGCTCGCCGTGCCGGTCGAAGCGCGCTCGGGGGAAGTTCATCCCGCACCAGTAGCTGCCGTCGTCGTGCCGGAGGAATTGCACCCACTCGAACAGAGCGCCGGCGAGCTCGGTTTCGCCGATCGCGTCGAGCGCCATGACCAGCTCACAGGTCTCCGCGGCCGTGACCCAGGGCTGATCGGACACGCATCGAACGCCCCGACCCGGCACGACGAACGTGTCCCAGTACCGGGCGACGCGCATCCGCGCGCTCTCACCGCGCAGGACGCCGCCGAGGATCGGGTAGTACCAGTCCATCGCCCATCGGCTCTTGTCGAGGAACCGGTCCGGACGGTGTGCGACGGCGATGGCGAGCGCTCCGACCGACAGCTCCCAGTCCGGGCGATCGAGCCCGAGCCGCTCGGCGATCGCGATCGCGCACCGGAGGCTGTGATGGATGCTCGACGATCCGGTGAGCAGCGCGCCGTCGGCCGGGTCGTCGGCGCGCCACGCGATCTCGCCCGTCCCGGTCTGGTTCGAGAGCGCGTAGTCGATCGCACGCTCGACGACCGGCCAGTACTCGCGCAGGAACGTCGTGTCGCCGGTGCACTGGTAGTGATGCCAGACACCGGTGGCGACATAACAGGCGACGTTCGTGTCGAGCGTGGGGTCCTCCACGTCGTTGCCGAGGTAGTAGGCGTGCCACCCACCCGCTGGCCGTTGCATCGAGCGCAGCCACTCGTATGCGCGGATCGCGTCGTCGTGCCGGCGGCCGAGGTCCAGTGCCATCGCCGCCTCGACCAGGTTCCAAGGATCAGTGTGGCCGCCCCTGGTCCACGGGATGTTGCCGTCGGGCATCTGCACGGCCGCGATTGCATCGACCGTCTCATCGAGCATCGCGGAGGTCAGGATGCCGTCGACTCCGTTCACCGGTCGACCTTCTGCGTGTAGACGACGAGGCTCTTGCCCAGGACGGGGTTGAGCGCCCGGTCGACGGCGGCAAGCCATCGCGGGTTCTCGGTGAGCTGCCAGACGAGGAAGTCGTGGTAGCGGCGAGCGACAGGCTTGTCGGGCTCGTCGACACCGCCGGCACACCGGATCCACCAGTAGGGGGAGTGGAGCGCGTGCGCGTGGTGCGAGCCGCGCAGCCACAGGCCCGAGGCCTCGAGGTCCTGCTCGAGCTCGTGTTGGCGGAAGATCCGAACGTGTCCACCCGGGGTGTCGTGGTAGTGGTAGTCGAGCGTCCAGCACACTCGCTCGGGCCAGCGTGTCGGCACCGTCACCGCCATCCGCCCTCCGGGCTTGAGCACGCGCACGAGCTCCGCGATTGCTCCGCGGTGGTCCCAGATGTGCTCGAGGACCTCTGAGCAGACCACGCGGTCGAAGGAGTCGTCGGGGAAGGGGAGCGCGAGCGCGTCGCCGTTGACCGTGCCCCACGGCTGATCGGCCGGGATCTCCCCCGCCTGGTGCATCGCACCGACCGTGGCTCGTACGTCCTTCAGCTCGCCTTCGGAGTAGTCGAGCGCGACGACCGTTGCCCCGCGCTTGAGCGCAGCGAACGCATGGCGCCCGCCGCCGCAGCCCATGTCGAGGACACGTTCGCCCGCGCGGAGATCGAGGCGATCGAAGTCGACGGTCAGCACCTATGCGTCTCCGTGCTGTGCGTCGAGCAGCGCGTACCAGTTGTCGATCATGCCCTGCGCCGTGCGCCGCCAGGTGAACCGATCGAGCACCCGCGCGCGTCCGGCGGCGCCGAGGCGATGCCTGAGCTCCGGGTTGTCGAGCATGCGCGTGATTGCGCCCGCGAGCGCCGACGGGTCGCCGGGAGGGACCGTGAGCGCGCACGTGCCGTCCTCGCCCACGACCTCTGGAAGCGCGCCGCCCGTCGTCGTCACGAGTGGGGCTCCGCAGCTCATGGCTTCGATCGCCGGGAGTGAGAAGCCTTCGTAGAGCGAGGGCACGACTGCGAGCTCGCACTCGGCGTACAGCTCGACGATCCGTTGCGTCGGGACCCCGGACACGAACTGCACGTGGCTCGTGAGGTCGAGCCGCTCGAGGACCTGCGGGATCTTGGACCCCTCTTTGCGCCGCCCGATCACCACGAGATGCACGTCGTCGCGCTCCGTGCGCACCTTCGCGACGGCCTCCAGCAGCGGGACGAGGCCTTTGAGCGGCTGGTCGGAGGAGGTCGTGACCAGCAGCCGGCCGGGCACGCGCTCGATCTGCTCGAGCGGGTGGAACACGTCCTGGTCGACGCCGACCGGCACGATGTGGAGCCGGTCCGGCCGCACTCCCATCTGGTCGATGATGTCGCGCCGCGAGTTCTCGCTCACCGTGACGAGCCTCGGGATCGCGCGCGCGACCCGCATCTGCATGTCGAGGAACGAGTACCAGCGGTGCAGGTTGAAACGTCGCCACGGGTTCGTCGTCTCGCGCAGCTCGAGCTCGCGGTCGACCGTGATCGGATGGTGGAGCGTGGCGCACAACGGCCACCCGTCGTCCATCATCCCGAGCAGGCCGGACCCGAGGCTCTGGTTGTCGTGGACGACGTCGAAGTCGGCCCGTCGCTCCTGGAGGAGCTTGCGCGCGCGCATGGCGAACGCCCACGGCTCGGGAAACTCCCCGGTGCACATACGCGCGAATTCGCCCATGTCGACGAGATCGCGGAATTCCCAGGGCCATGGAACCCGGAAGGGGTTGTCGGGCGGGTAGAGGTCGAGGCCCCGGACTCGCACGAGCGTCTCGGGATGGTCGAGCTCCGGCCACGGTTGGCCCGAGAGCACCTCGACGTGGTGCCCGAGCTCGATCACCTCGCGGGCGATGTACCGGGTGTACACACCCTGGCCCCCACAGTGCGGGTTCCCGCGGTAGATGAGCCAGGCAACTCTCAGCTCGCTCGGAGGGGCGGTCGAGGGCATGGAAGCAGGAGCCTAGATCAGGCCCTGGCGGGCCCTCCGAGCGACGTCGAGCGCCCGACGAGCCCAGCGATACGGGGCCGAGGCGCGGCGATAGCGTCGGCCCGTGCCGGGCTCCCGCTCCCCGATCACCCCGGCGCTCGTAGCGGCCACGCGCACGATCGCGGAGCCGCGCTGGTCGCCCAGCGGACGGTGGTTGGCCTGGGCAGAGGCATCCGGCGGGCACACGGACCTGTTGGTGGTTCCCGCCGACCTCTCCGCCGCTGCCCGTGTCGTGACCTCGGGCGAGCTCCGGTGCGCGTCCGTCGGCGCGTACGGCGGAGGAGTGTTCTGCTGGTCGGGCGACGGCACGGTCGTGGTGGTGGCGGAAGACGGGACGCTGGTCGCGCTCGATGTCGTGGACGGGAGCACGCGCGTGCTCTCCGGCTCGGGCAAGGCGTCGGCACCAACGGCCGTGGGCGGCACCGTGTGGTTCGCGCTGGAGACCGGCACGGAGATGTGCATCGCCTCGGCGGCGTCCGACGGGACGACGGGGGTGCACCCCGTGTCGCCGTCGGTCGACTTCGCGTGGGATCCCGCGGTCGGCGCCGGGGGAGCGCTCGCTTGGACGGAGTGGGACCTGCCGGGCATGCCGTGGGAGAGCTCGCGGATCCGGCTCGACGGCGACACGGTCGATGGCGGCCAGGACCAGAGCGTGGGCCAGCCCCGGTTCTCGCCCGACGGAGCGCATCTCGCGTACGTCTCCGACGCGAGCGGATTCTGGAACGTCTGCGTGGCGCGCGCCGACGGCTCACAGGCACGCCCGCTGCTCGAGGAGCCCCGCGATCAGGCGGATCCGTCATGGGCGCCGGGCCAGCGATCGTATGCATGGTCTCCCGCGGGTGACGCGGTCGCGCTGCACCGCAACGAGGAAGGGTTCGCCCGTCTCGTTGTGGTCGATCTCCCTTCCGGAGCGAGCCGCGAGATCTCGAAGGGATGGCACACGGGGTTGGACTGGGGTCCTGCGGGCATCGCCTGCATCCGCTCGGGCGCACGGACACCGCCGCAGCTCGTGGTCATCGACCCGGCGGACGGCGCGCGGCGCGTCGTCGCGCGCGGCGCGCCCGAAGGCATAGAGCGGTCGAGCGTCGAGCCTTCGCTCGTGCACTGGCAGGCAGAGGACGGTGAGACCGTGCACGGGCTGCTCTACGAGCCGACGGAGCCCGCGCGAGGGCCCGGCAGCGGGCCACCGATGCTCGTCGACGTCCACGGCGGCCCGACCGGTCAAGCCGTCGCCAACTGGTCCGGTGACATCGCCGCGTTCGTGAGCCGCGGATGGGCCGTGCTCCGACCGAACCCGCGCGGCTCGACGGGGTACGGCAGGCGGTACTGGCGCGCGCTCGGCGGCAGGTGGGGCTCGCTCGACGTCGATGACGTGGCCGCCGGGATCCGCGCTGCTCGCGCGAACGGATGGTGCGACCCCGACAGGGTCGCGATCGCGGGCGGAAGCGCGGGCGGCCTGGTCGTCCTCCTCGCGTGCGCCCGGCACAGTGAGCTCATCCGGGCCGGGGTCAGCCGGTACGGCGTGACCGATCTCCTGGAGCTCGCCGCGACGACGCACCGGTTCGAGTCGGGCTACATCGACGACCTCGTCGGTCCGCTGCCGGAGCACGCGGACCTCTATCGGGAGCGCTCGCCCGTCACGCACGCTGCCGCAATCCGCGTGCCGCTCCTGGTGCTCCAGGGTGATGCGGACACCGTGGTCCCACCCGCGCAGGCGCGGGCCCTCGTGGACGCGGTGCGCGACGCCGACGGCACGGTCGAGGAGCACGTGTACGAGGGTGAGGGGCATGGCTGGTCCCGCCCCGAGACTGTGGAGGACGGGCTCGCTCGCACGATCGAGTTCCTCGAGCGACACGTCGTGCGCGCGTTGGATTCTTGACGTGTCTGCGCGCGCCCCTGGCGGAGCACGCCGCGCGCAAGGTAAACAGTGGCTTCGATCCGACGGCGCCGCAGGGGCTCCGAATCGACGGCTCGACAACAAGCTCGACGACGAAGGCGGTTCGACGTGCCCGACGACGGCGATGCAATGGGACCGGTCAGCTACCTGATCGTCCAGTTCCCCGGGAACCGGATGACCGGTGAGGGCCTGGCGGTGCTCGTGGACCTGGTCGACCGGGGGCTGGTGAGGATCCTCGATCTCGTCTTCGTGTCCAAGGACGCGCAGGGGACGGTCCGCGCGCTCGAGCTCACCGACATCGACCACGACGGCGTGCTCGATCTCGCCGTGTTCGACGGTGCGTCGTCGGGTCTGCTCGACGACAGCGACCTCGGCGACGCTGCCGACGTGATCGATCCGAACTCGTCCGCGGGGATCCTCGTGTTCGAGCACCGGTGGGCGGCGCCGTTCACCGCGGCGCTGCGGCGCAGCGGCGCCGAGCTCGTGGCAGCCGGGTTCATCCCGCAGGACACGCTCGCCTCGTCGCTCGAGGCGACCGAAGGAGGAGGGCGTTAGATGCCAGGTTTGCTTCGTGGTGTCGCCCGGACCGCAGTCGTCGCCGGCACCGCGACCGCGGTGTCGAACCGCGTCTCGCGGCGTCAGGCGAACCGCTGGTCGCA
>DATBHZ010000187.1:0-6019 GCA_036557185.1 Acidimicrobiia bacterium
CGCGCCCGAGCCGTTCACCTTCATGTCGATGCCGCCCGAGGAACGCGAGAAGTTCACCGTGCGGCGGCGCGAGGCGTACAAGCAGAACGACCGCGACGAGCTCGTCCAACGGTTCCAGGAGAACAACCACGCCATCGAGGCGGTCATCACGATGGAGGAGGCACTCGGCGCGAGCGGGAGCCCGCACCCGCAGCTCGCCGCGAACGGAATGGTCGTCACGGTCGAGGATCCGCGCCTGGGCACGACCACGCAGATCGGCGTGCCGATCAACCTGCTCGGCACGCCCGGCGGCGTGCAGGGGCCGCAGCCCGAGGCCGGCGAGCACAACGACGAGATCCTGGGTGAGCTCGGCTACTCCGAGGCCGAGATCCGTGTCATCGCCGGAGGCGCCAGGTGAACGCTCTCGAAGGCGTCGTGGTGCTCGATTTCGGCCAGTACCTCGCAGGACCGTTCGGCCCGATGGTGCTCGCGGACCTGGGCGCCGACGTCATCAAGGTCGAGCCCGTCACGGGGGACGGGATGCGGATGGCAGGGAAGCCCTTCTTCGGGTGCCAGCGCGGCAAGCGCGACATCGCGCTGAACCTGAAGACCGAGCGCGGCCTCGAGATCGCGCTCGAGCTCGTCGCGAGAGCCGACATCGTGCACCACAACATGACGGCGGGCGTCGCCGACAAGCTCGGCATTGGCTACGAGGCGTGCAAGGACGTCAAGCCCGACATCATCTACTGCAACACGTGGGCGTACGGCTACGAGGGGCCGCTCGCGCGCTTCGGCGGGCTCGATCCCCTCTACCAGGCATCGGCGGGGCTCGAGTACGAGGCCGGTGCCGTGCACACCGGCAACGCGCCCTTGTACTACCGCTTCGGCATGTGCGACGCGGCCAACGCCATGCTCTCGATCGTCGGCTGCCTCGCCGCGCTCTACCGGCAGCGCCGCACCGGCGAGGGACAAGAGCTCTGGACCTCGCTGTTCGACGGCGGGGCGGTCTTCGCATCCGATGCGATGCTCGTCGACGGCCGGGCGAACCCGCGGCCGCGGATGGACAAGGGCCTCCACGGCATCGACGCGTGCTACCGGCTCTACGAGACACAGGACGGCTGGATCCAGATCGCCGCGGTGCAGGAAGAGCAAGTCCGTGCTCTGTGCGCACTCCTGGGCACTCCGGAGACTGCAGATGACGCGCGCTTCCGCGACCCGGCCGCTCGCCGCGCCAACCGCGAAGCGCTCGAAGCCGTGCTCGAGCCGGCATTCCGGACGCGCACGAGCGTCTCCTGGACGCACGCGCTCGACGATGCCGGCGTGCCGAACGAGATTCCCGTCGACACGCTCGGCGGCGAGCAGGTGCTCTTCGACAGCGACAACGTCGAGCTCGGGATGGTCGCCGAGTACGAGCACCCGACCATGGGCTCCATGCGGCAGTTCGGCGAGCTGATCCAGTTCTCGGAGACTCCCGGCAAGGTGCAGGGCCCGCCGCCGGTCTTCGGTCAGAACACGCGCGAGATCATGCAGGGTCTGGGCTACGACGACGCCGAGGTCGACGCGCTCGCCGAAGAGGGCGTGCTCGGGCTGACGCCCGAGCCCTACCCGTGGACGATCTGACCGCCGCTACACGAAGTCGGCAGGATCCGCCGACTGCACGTCGAGCAGGAACACCGCAGCCTCGTACCGGCGGGCGTTCTCGATCGCGGCGGTCGCCGACGCGGCGAAGCGCTCCAGCAGCGCGCGTGATTCGCTGCTGAACGTGTCCGGCCGCTCGCTCGACACGCTGATCACTGCGATGAGCGTGCCGTCCGTCGCGCGCATCGGAGCGCACACGACAGCGTGACCGTCGCGGCTGAGCTGCACTGCAGAACGCTCCGAGCCGACCAGCTCCGCGAGCCCCGCGAGCTCGACCGGCTGGGCGGCGTCATCCGAGCGGCTCTCGCCCGGCACGAGCGTGCCGTCCTCGTCGGGGAAGTGGAGCACGCTGCTCGACGCGCCGAGCAGCCACCGCGCCTGGTCGACGACGCGACGGACCACCACGTCGAGCTCGAGTGACGTGTGCACCGCCTCGACGGAGTCCAGCACGAGCGCGGAGCGCAGCAGGTTGCCGGCGAGGTCCTGGTCGAGTCGTGCGATCTCGCCCGAGAGCTTCGTCACTCTCTTGAGGTGGCGCTCCTTCTCCCAGAGGTAGAACGCGATCCATCCGGTGAACACGAGCAACGCGACGCGCGCGACCTGCGGATCGATCCAAGCCTGCTGGCGCACGCTGGCCCACAGGTCGTTGGCGAGCGTGGTGACCAACAGGCCGATCACCACCACCGCGCCGACGAACGCGATCTGGAGCCGACGGTGGAGGATGTCGATCTCGGTCGGCTTCTCGGTGCGGAGGTTCGCCTCACGCACCTCGCGGTTGATCTGTTGGTGGAGCTCGTCGAGTGTTGCCGTCACGGAAGACTCCCTCGAGGGTCGGCAGCAAGGCCCCTGTCCTCGTGTTGTTATCGGCGCGCCGGACCCCCGCGCTTGAAAGTCGATACCGTCCGGGCCGTGCCGGACGCCGCGCCCGAGGAACTAGACAGTTCGGCTCTGGGCCCCATCGCCTCGTTGTGCCGCAGCGCTGTGCTCGATCCGCCGCCTGTCCACGAGCTCGAGCGCGCGCTGTTCGCACCAGACCAGCCTGCGATCGTCCGTGGGGACCCAGCGGTCGGCGTCGTGGCGACGGTGGAGGGTGACGGCCGCGGATACGTCCGGCTGCTCGCCGTCGCACCGGATCACCGCCGTCGCGGCGTGGGACGCCGGCTCCTCGCGGCCGCGGAGGCGGATGCGCTCGCACTCGGAACACGATCGCTGACGACCGGTGCCGACGCCCCCTACTACCTGTGGCCCGGCGTCGACATCCGCGAGCTGGGCCTGCTCTGCCTGCTCGAACGAGCGAAGTACGCGCGCGTCGAGACCAACTTCAACATGGACGTCGACCTCGCGGCGATCCCGGACGACCCGGGCGGGTGGTCGGTCGCGGACTCCGGCGCGCGCGTCGAGCTCGCCGCGTGGTGCGACCGCTACTGGGCCAACTGGAGAGCCGAGATGCTGCGAGCGCTCGATCAGGACGGGCTCGTCATGACGCGTGACGCAGACGGGATCGCCGCGGTGTGCGCATACGACGTGAACCGCGAGGGGCTCGTCGGTCCCGTCGCGGCGCGGCACGATCTCCTCGGGAAGGGTGCCGGCGTCGCGGCTCTGCTCGGTGCGCTGCATCGCATCCGCACCGCAGGCCGCACGCATGTCGAGATCGGATGGGTCGGGCCCATCGTGCCGTACGCGCGCGTCGGCGCGAAGGTGGGACGCGTCTTCTTCGTGTACCGCAAGGAGCTCACAGCGCCGTGAACCTGTTGCCCGCCCCGCGCGATGCCGACATGAGCGGCGCGCTCGTCGAGCCGCGCACACCGAGGATCGAGCACGACGCGAGCCTGCCCGCCGAGGGGTACGAGCTGACGGTCTCCGAGAGCGGCGAGATCACGATCCGCTCAGCCGACCCGGCCGGCGAGCACTACGCCCGTCAGACCCTGTCCCAGCTCGAGCGGACAGGCGGCGGGAGCGTGCCGGTGGGCCGCATCCGCGACTGGCCCGACCTGCCGGTGCGTGCGGTCATGCTCGACATCTCGCGCGACAAGGTCCCGACGATGGCCACCTTGCGCGAGACCGTCGACCGGCTCGCCTCCTGGAAGGTGAACCAGCTCCAGCTCTACTCCGAGCACACATTCGCCTACCGGGAGCACTCGGTGGTCTGGCGTGACGCCAGTCCGATGTCGGCCGACGAGATCCGCGAGCTCGACGCGTACTGCGCCGAGCGGCACATCGAGCTGGTCCCCAACCAGAACTGCCTCGGCCATATGGAGCGATGGCTCGCGCACGAGCCCTACGCCCACCTCGCGATGGAGCCCGGCCCCGACAACGCGAACCCGACGCGGGCACGCACCACGATCGAGCCGACGCACCCGCAGACGCTCCCGCTGATCCGCAGCCTGATGCAGGAGCTGCTCCCCAACTTCGCCGGCACGCGCTACGTCCAGGTCGGTCTCGACGAGCCATGGGAGATGTCGAAGGACCGCATCGACGACTACTTGGCCTGGGTGCGCGCGCTGCGCTCGATGCCGGAGATCGACGGACGCGAGATGCTCATCTGGGGCGACATCCTCGCCGGGAACCCCGATTGGATCGCCGCGCTGCCCGACGGCGTGACGGTCTGCGAGTGGGGCTACGACGCGGGCTATCCCTTCGACGAGCGCGCCGCGACGTTCGGGAAGTGCGATCGGGACTTCTGGGTTGCGCCGGGCACGTCGAGCTGGCTCACGATCCTCGGCCGTGTCACCAACATGCGGGCGAACTGCGCCGAGGCCGTCGATGCCGCGCTCGCCCACGGGGGCCGCGGGTTGCTGAACACGGATTGGGGCGACCAGGGGCACCTGCAGTACCTGCCGGTGAGCGATCCCGGCCTGGCGTACGGAGCAGCGGTCGGTTGGTGCGTCGACAGCAATCGTGGCATCGACCTCGCGGCAGCGCTCTCCGCGCACTGCTACGACGACGACACCGGCGTGCTCGCCGCGGCGCTCGTGAAGCTCGGCGACGCATACCTGCGCATGACCCCGCAGATGATGAACGTCTCGACTGCGACGCTCCACTTGTACTGGCCACAGCTCACGGTCGGAAAGTGGCCGCTCAGCGGCGCGACCGCGGGCGATTACGAGGCGGTGGCGGCAGTAGTGGACGAGGTCGGCTCGACGCTGCACGCGCAGCGTTCGTCGCGACCGGACGCGGCACTCGTCGTCGACGAGCTGCGCAACGCGATCGCGCTGGTCGGCCTCCTGGCCCGCGACGGCATCGCCCGCGTCTCGGGGGACGGGACCCTGCCCGGGATACCCGCTACGACGCGGGCCCGGCTGGCCGACGACCTGCGCCCGATCATCGACGAGCACGAACGGCTGTGGCTCGCGCGCAACCGCCCCGGCGGGCTGTCCGACTCGCGCGCGTGGCTCGAGCAGCTGCTCCACTGCTACGAGACCGGCACCGTCGAGCTCACCTGGGGCAGCCGGTAGAACGCTTTTGCCCGGGCGGGCGTGGCCCGACCGCGCCGGCCGCGAAGCGAGCGCCCGCGGCCCGGGTACCCCGGGCCGCAGCGAGCGCAGCCATCCAGGGAGGCGCAAGAGCGGGAAGCTCGTTGGTACGGTCCACGCTCCCGACATCAGGAGGCACGGTGCTCGAACGATTCCGGCTCGACGGCAAGGTGGCGATCGTCACCGGCGCCGGTCGCGGCATCGGCGCGGCGACGGCGCTCGCGCTCGCCGAGGCGGGCGCCGACGTCACGCTCGCCGCTCGCACGACCGAGCAGCTCGAGGCGGTGGCCGAGCAGATTCGAGCCTTCGGGCGCAAGGCCCTCGTCGTGCCGACGGATGTGGTGCAGAACGAGAACCTGGTCACGCTGGCGGACCGGACGGCGGACGAGCTGGGCCGCATCGACATCGTCGTCAACAACGCGGGCGGCACCGCGCCGCGGCCGTTCATGGACACGAGCGCCGGCTACCTCGAGCGCGCGTTTCACTTCAACGCGACGACGGCGTTCGTGCTGACGAAGGCCGCCGTGCCGCACATGCTCGAGCAGGGTGAGGGGGCCGTGGTGAACATCTCCTCCGCGATGGGCCGGATGCGCGACCGCGGGTTCGTCGCCTACGGCACGGCGAAGGCGGCGCTCGCGCACATGACGCGGCTCATGGCGGCGGACCTCGCACCCAAGGTGCGTGTGAACGGCATCGCCGTCGGGTCGGTGGCGACGAGCGCGCTCGAGATCGTCCTCACCAACGACGAGCTCCGCACGACGATGGTCGAGGGCACACCGCTGCGGCGTCTCGGGGAACCGGAGGACATCGCCCTCGCAGCGCTCTACCTCGCGTCACCGGCCGGGAGCTTCGTCACCGGGAAGATCTTCGACGTCGACGGCGGGCTCGAGGCACCGAACCTCGCGCTCGGCCTCCCCGACCTGTAGCTC
>DATBHZ010000188.1:0-2782 GCA_036557185.1 Acidimicrobiia bacterium
GATGTCGCGGATGAGACGCGTCTCGACGCCCGGGGTCTCCATGTCGATGATGAAGGCGGTGATCCCTTCGTGCTTCGCGTTGCGCTCGAAAGCCGTCGGGTCGGTGCGCAGCAGGAACAGACCCCAGCGCGCGAGGTGCGCGGACGAGATCCACGTCTTCTGGCCGTTCACGACATAGTCGTCGCCGTCGGCAAGGGCGGTGGTGCGCATGTTGGCGAGGTCGGAGCCCGCCTCGGGCTCGCTGAATCCCTGGCACCAGTGCTCCTCGGCCGAGAGGATCCCTGGCAACCACCGTTGCTGCTGCTCTTCGGTACCCCATTTGATGATCATGGGACCGATCTGCCAGATGCCGTTCGTGTTGTAGATGCCGGGCGCGCGGACCCGCGCCATCTCCTCGGCGTAGATCGCGTTCTGCACGGGCGTGGCTTCGCGACCGTTCCACGTCTTGGGCCAGTTGATCGCGGCCCACCGGCCCTCGTTGAGCCTCCGTTGCCAGTCCTTGCGGCGCTCTTGGGTTCGGTCGAAGCCTGTGGTCCGCCCGCCGCCCGGATCGTCGTCGGTGTCCCAGTCCTCGAGGAACTTGTCGAGGTTGACGTCGAGCCACGACCGCAATTCGTCGCGAAACGCCTGATCTTCCGGGGTGAACGAGAAGTCCATCGGCGCGCAGGCTAACACGGGCGTCAGGTTTTCGGTCCGGTCTCGCGGCGGGCAGACGAGCTCGCGACCGGTGTCGATAGGCTCGCCGCGTGGACTTCACGTTCTCTGCAGACCAGGACGCGCTGCGCGAGACGGCTCGCTCGTTCCTCGCGGAACGCGTCGCCGGATCGTTCACGCGCGCGATGGCCGACGACGTCGCGGGCATCACCGACGAGATCTGGAACCAGCTCGTCGAGCTCGGCTGGACGGGCATCCTCGTCCCCGAGGAGCAGGGCGGGCTCGGTCTCGGGCTCGTCGACGCGGTGGTGATCCTGGAGGAGATGGGTCGCGTCCCGTGCCCGGGTCCGTATCTGTCATCGGCTATTGCCGCGACGGTCGCGGCCCGGCGGTTGGGTGCCGTCGAGCAGCTCGAGGGTCTCGCTGAAGGATCCAAGCGCGGCACCGTGGCGCTCGACGAGACGGGCCACGGCGACCCGGTCGATCGCATCCGCACTCGCGCACGCCGAAAGGGCTCCCGGTGGGTGTTGAGCGGGTTGAAGCCCATTGTCCTCGACGGTCACACCGCGGACTGGATCATCGTGGCGGCCCGTACACAGGAGGGGATCGGGTCCTTCCTGCTCGAGGGCGCCCATGCGGAGGCCGTCCCGACGATGGACCCGACGCGCAAGGCGGCCCGTCTCGTGCTCGACGAGACCCCCGCACAGCCGATCGGACCGGCGGGTGATCACACGGAGATCTGGCGCGAGATCGCGGACGACGTGATGGTCGCGCTGTCGGCCGAGCTGGTCGGCGTCTGCGAGGCAGCGCTCGAGATGGCGGTCGACTACTCGAAGCAGCGTGTGCAGTTCGACACGCCGATCGCCACGCACCAGGTGATCCAGCACAAGATCGTCGACATGCTTCACAAGCTCGAGCTCGGCCGCGTCGGCGTGCACTTCGCGGCGTGGGCATCGGACGTGCACGATCCCGACAGGGCACGGGCGGCCGCGATCGCGAAGAGCGCGATGGCCGATGCCGCCGTGTTCGTCACTGCCGAGAACATCCAGGTCCACGGCGCGGTCGGCTTCACCTGGGAGAGCGACGCTCAGCTCTTCTACAAGCGCGCCAAGCAGAACGACATTCTGCTCGGCTACCAGGGTTGGCAGCGGCAACGGATCGCGGACCTCGTCCTCGACGCAGTGTGAGCGCGCCGCGCGCCTCACTCGCCGCTGCGGTCGAGGAGCACGTCCGGGAGGGTGACGCCCTCCACCTCGTCGTCGGACACACGCGATGGAGCGCGGCGGCACGCGAGGTCGTACGCCAGTGGTGGGGACGCGACCCGCACTTCACGTTCGTCATGCTGAGCCTCTCGAGCCTGGGCGCGCTGTTCTTCCGCGGGGGCCTCGTCGATCACGTCGTCACCGGGTACTCGGGGGACACCTTCCCCAACTTCACGCCGAACCCGTGGTTCCAACGCGGCTACACGTCGGGCGCGGTCACGGTCGAGCACTGGTCGTTCCTTGCGTTCAGCCAGCGTCTCGAGGCGGCGGCCAAGGGGCTCCCCGCGATCGTGACGCGCTCCATCGCGGATTCGTCGATGGAGCAGAACGCGGCATACACCCGCGCGTCTACCGAGCTCGGCGAGGTCGGCCTGCTGGCGCCGCTCGTCCCCGACGTCGCGATCCTGCACGCGCCGGTCGCCGACCGGGAGGGAAACGTCGCGATCGCTGCACCTTCGCTCGAAGGTGTCTGGGGCGCGCTGGCGGCGCGACGCGGCGCGATCGTGACGGTCGAGCGCATCGTCGACGACCTCCGCGATCACGCCGCTTTCGTCAGGATCCCGGCGCATCACGTGCTCGCGGTTGTCGAGGCGCCGATGGGCGCGCATCCCGGCGGGCTCTTCGCCGGCGGGCTGCCGGTCGAGGGGTACGGGGAGGACTACGAGTTCTGGGTCGAGGCCCGCGCGGCGACCCGCGGCAGCGAGGCCGACTACGACGCGTGGATCAACCGGTGGATCCTCGCGCCGGCCGACCAGGCGGAGTACCTCGAGCGTCTCGGCCGTGATCGGATCGACGCACTGCGCCGCAAGGCGCAGCCGGGCTCGTGGCGCGACGACGTCGCCGCGTTCCCCGTCGACCGGTCCACC
>DATBHZ010000189.1:0-19895 GCA_036557185.1 Acidimicrobiia bacterium
CCGTCGGCAGGGCGGAGCCGCGGGCCGTAGGTGTTGAAGATGCGGACGATGCGCACCTCGAGACCGTGCGCGCGGTGGTATGCGAGCGTCAGGGCCTCGGCATAGCGCTTGGCTTCGTCGTACACGCCACGCGGCCCGACCGGGTTCACGTTGCCCCAGTACGTCTCGGGCTGCGGATGGACGACCGGATCGCCGTAGACCTCGCTCGTGGAGGCGACCAGGTAGCGAGCACCTTTGGCGAGCGCCAGACCAAGGGTGTTGTGGGTTCCGAGCGCGCCCACCTTCAGGGTCTTGATCGGGTACTCGAGATAGTCGACGGGGCTTGCGGGGCTTGCGAAGTGCAGGACAGCGTCGACGGCTCCCTGCACATGCACGAAATGGGTGACGTCGTAGTGCTCGAAGGTGAAGCCCGGCTTCGCGAGGAGCGCTTCGATGTTCTCCATGCGCCCGGTGAGCAGATTGTCGAGGCCCACGACCTGCCAGCCCCGTGCGACGAGCGCCTCAGCGAGGTGCGATCCGAGGAAGCCCGCGACGCCGGTGACGACGGCGCGTCGCTGCCCGTCCGTCACGAGAACCCGACGCCCTCGTACGCGAAGCCCAAACGGCGGAGCGCGGCCGGGTCGAGCAGATTGCGCGCGTCGAGCACGGCCAGGTGCTCCATCGCCGCGGCGACGCGGCGGAAATCGCACCAGCGGAACTCGTCCCACTCGGTGAGGACGGCGAGCAGTGACGCGCCGGCGCACACGTCGTACGGGTCGGCGACGAACTCGAGCCCCGGTATGAGACGCTCGGCATCCTGATCGGCGCCGGGATCGAACGCTTGGACCCTCGCGCCTTCCTCGATCAGCCGCCGCGCGATGGCGACCGCTGGCGAATCGCGCAGGTCGTCGGTGTTGGCCTTGAACGTGAGTCCCCAAATGGCCACCACGACACCTTCGAGCGATCCGCCGACGAGGTGGCGCGCCTTGGCGACCATGTGCTCGTGCTGGCGTCGATTGACCTCGACCGCGCCGGCGAGCAGCGAGAAGTCGTAACCCGCGGAGCGCGCCGTGTGCAGCAGGGCGGAGACGTCCTTGGGGAAGCAGGAACCGCCGTAGCCCGGACCGGGGTGCAGGAAGTCGAACCCGATGCGTGTGTCGTATCCCATGCCGAGCGCGACGTCCCGCACGTCGGCATCGACGGCCTCGCACAGGTTCGCCACCGCGTTCACGAACGAGATCTTGGTCGCGAGGAACGCGTTCGATGCGTACTTGATCATCTCGGCCGACGCGGGATCGGTCACGAGGATCGGTGCGTCGAGCTTCCGGTACAGCTCGGACACGCGTACGGCGACGGCAGTGTCGTCGCAGCCGATGACCACGCGGTTCGGGTGGAGGAAGTCGCGCACAGCGGCGCCTTCACGGAGGAACTCGGGGTTCGACGCGACCCCGATGTGGTCGAGCGCGGCGCCGGCGGCACCGAGGATCCGCTGGACGAGACGGGTCGAGCCGACCGGCATCGTCGACTTGTTCACGACCACCGTGGAGGGGCGGAGGTCGAGGGCGATCTCCCGTGCCACAGCCTCGACGAACGAGAGGTCCGCGGCACCGTCGTCGCCCTGGGGTGTCGGGACGCAAAGGAAGACGAACTCGGCCTGCCGAGCGGCGACAGGTGCGCCGACCACGAACGAGAGCCGCTTGGACGCGAGACCCTCGGCGACGAGCTCCGGCAGACCGTCCTCGAGGATCGGCACCTCACCCTTCGCGAGCCGCTCCACACGTTCCTTGTCGATGTCTGCGCAGAAGACGGTGTGGCCGAGATGCGCGAGGCACGCGGCGGTGGTCAACCCGACGTAACCCGCGCCGATGACCGCGACGTCGCTCACGATTCCCGCTCTCGGCGCAGAGCGCCGGGCCGCTCGGGCCACGCTCGCTGCTCGGCGGGATACCCGCCTCGCTGACGCTCGCTCACGATTTGCTTCCCTCGGTCCAGTCGTCCTCGATCACGGGGGCGCGATCGCGCAGCGGCTCCCACCAGTCCCGGTGGTCCGCGTACCACTGGACCGTTGCTCGCACGCCGGGCTCGAAGTCGACGCTGGGTGCCCACCCGAGCTCGGTGCGCAGCTTGGTGCTGTCGAGCAGGTACCGCCGGTCGTGACCGGGACGGTCGGGAACGATCTTCTTGAGCGACTCGGGCTTGCCGAGCACGTCGAGCACGAGGTCGGCGATGTCGGTGATGCTCGCCTCGATGCCACTTCCGACGTTGTACGTCTCGCCCTCCTTGCCGCGCTCGAGCACCTGCTCGATCGCGCGGCAGTGGTCGAGCACGTGCAGCCACTCGCGCTTGTTCGCAGTGGACTCGTAGAGCGGCAGTGGCACGTCGTCGAGCGCGCGTGTCGTGAAGAGCGGGATGACCTTCTCGGGGAACTGGTACGGCCCGTAGTTGTTCGAGCAGTTGGAGATCGTCACGGGCAGCTCGTAGGTCTCCGAGTACGCGCGCACGATGTGATCGGCTCCCGCCTTCGACGCGTTGTACGGCGTACGCGGGCGGTAGGGGGACTCCTCAGTGAACGAGCCCGGATCGTCGAGCGCGAGATCGCCGTAGACCTCACACGTCGAGACATGGTGGAAGCGACCGACCCCGACGCGGCGCGCTGCCTCGAGGAGCGTCTGCGTGCCGAGGACGTTCGTGCGGATGAACAGCCCCGGGTTTCGGACGGCAAGGCTGTTGTGGGACTCGGCGGCGAAGTTGACGATGACGCGCACCGAGTGGTCGCGCAACAACGACTGGACCAGATCCAGGTCACCAATGTCACCCTGCACGAACGTGATCGTGTCTTCGACGTCGGCGAGGTTCGGCCGGTTGCCCGCATACGTGAGCAGATCGAGAGCCACGATCGGATCTGCCGGGTGCTCGGCGCGCCAATGGCGCACAAAGTTGGACCCGATGAAGCCGGCGGCGCCGGTGACGAGGAGCGTAGGCATCCGTGAATCCTACTTGCGGGGCCCTCGCGGCCCTGAGGCTCGGTGCCGGCTTGTGCGCGTTCAGCAGGTCGGCGCGGCGGGAACTGCGGTCCGGGACGGCTTCTTGCTCTGCTCGGCGGCGGTCGTCGTGGACGTGCTCGGATGCAGCTGGGCTTCGGCGGCGCGCTGCGCCGCGGATCCGGCGCTCGACCCGAACGCCGCGAGCCGAGCCGTCACGAGATCGGCATCGGGCTGCTTCGGAACGAGCTGGTCACCCTGCTGCTCCCACGGGATCGTGACCATCTCGAGGTCCTGCGGGTTGTTCGGGTCGACGTCGAGGAACGCGTGGATCAGCGCGTTGATGTCGCGCCGCGAGAGGTTCGTGTCGACCTTGAGGTTCGGCACCACGGCATCGGCGAGATCGAGCGCCTTGAGGAAGTCGCTCGAGCTCTTGTGCGCCGCCAGCGTGGCGAGCCGTCGCAGGAAATTCTGCTGACGGCTGATGCGCTGGATGTCGCTACCCGTCTGCTCGTGGAACTGCGTCGGGTCATTCGCCTCGGGTACCTCGTAGTGGCGCGACCGCACGTAGGCGAGCGCCGCCTGCCCGTCGAGATCCACGCAGCCCGCCTGATTCACGGAGAGGCCGGTGTAGAGGTCCCGCGCGGGAGTGTCGAAGTAGACCGGCACCTCTCCGATCGCGTCGACCACCTTCGGGAAGGACTCGAAGCTCACCTCGATGTAGTGCTGGATGTCGATGTTGAAGTTGTCCTTCAGCGTCTCGATGACCTTGTCGGGACCGTCGTTGAACGCGGCATTGATCTTCGAGTAGCCGACTCCCGGGATGTTCACCATGAGATCGCGCGGGAACGAGACCAGGAGCGCCTTCTTGGTCGCGGGGTCGATGTGGAGCACCATCAAGGTGTCCGAGCGCTGACCCGTCTCCTGCGACGGGCTGCCGAAGGCCCGCGCCTCGGCGGCGTTGTCGACGAACTGGCGGGAGTCGGAGCCCACGATGAGGAAGTTGCCGCCCTGCGCCTGCCGGTCCTCGGCCAGCGCCGTCACCTTCGTTCGAGGCAGCTGGGCAAGCTCGTGGTCGACGGCCTCGTTACCGGCGATGACGCCGGCGATCACGAGGGCAAGGACTACACAGCACGCGATGAGGAAGCGGTGCGTGAACGAGCGCCGGAACGAGCGCGCTGGACGGGAGCTCTTCGAGCGGCGCGGGGACACGTGGCGTCATCGTACTGAGCACCCCTCACCGAGTCTGCGCAGGTAAGGACGGGATGAATGGCCGGGCCGCGATCGCTGCCGGCCTTCTAGCCTCGAGGCATGCCGTCGTCGATCTCGACCGCAGCGATGCTCGCAGCGTTGCCGCCCGACGAACCGGTCGCCGTCGTCCACGACGGTAGTCGCACGATCGTCGCGGTTGACGCAACCGACGTCGTCACCGCTGAAGGCGCCACCGCGTTGACCGCGCTCGACGCGCTGGGCGGCGGTTGGTGGGCAGGCTTCATCAGCTACGAGTGCGGCCACGCCGTCGAGCGCATCATCACGCGGCATCAGGCAGCCGTCCCCGACCTCTGCCTCGCGCGCTTCGACGCGCGCCTCGAGATCCGCCGCGACGGCGGCATCGACCTCGTCGGCTCACGCCGCGGACGCGCCCTGCTGCAGCGTGCCCTGGAGACGCGACGCTGTGTTCCGCCGCCGGCGCAGTCGGGACGATGGAGCAGCACCGTCGAACGCGACGAGTTCGAGTCGGGGGTTCGGAGCATCATCGATGCGATCCTCGCGGGGGACTGCTACCAGGTGAACCTCACGCGGCAGCGCCGCGCCGACGCGCCCGTCGACGCAATCGCGCTGTGGGGCGCGCTGGAGCAGCGACACCCCGCTCCGCAGGGTTCGTTCATCCGTGTAGGGCCGCACTCCGTCGTCTCCGCGTCACCCGAGCTGTATCTCGGCGTGGAAGGAACGACGGTCACCACGCGCCCGATCAAGGGGACGGGCGTTGACGCCGGCAAGCTGCGCGCCAGCGAGAAGGACCGCGCCGAGAACGTCATGATCGTCGACATGGCGCGCAACGATCTGGGACGGGTGTGCGCACCGGCGACGATTCGCGTCCCCGACCTCTGCGCGCTGGAGCGCCACCCCGGTCTGTACCACCTCGTGAGCACGGTCGAGGGCGAGCTGCGTGAGGATGTGGGCATGACCGCGCTGGTACGAGCGACGTTCCCCGCGGCATCGATCACGGGCGCACCGAAGCCGCGCGTCATGCAGCTGATCGACGACCTGGAGCACACCGCGCGCGGCGTCTACTGCGGGGCGACAGGCTGGATCGACGCGGAGACGCGACGCGCCCGACTCGCGGTGGCCATCCGCACGTTCACCATCGACGAATCCGGTGCGAGCCTCGGCATCGGGGCCGGAATCACCGCGGACTCCGATCCGGCTGCCGAGTGGGCGGAGACCGAGCTGAAGGCCTCGCGGCTGCTCGCGCTCGCCGGCGCGGAGCCGTCGCAGCCCGTCGCAGGCCACGCGCGATGAAGCTCTGGGTCGACGGTGTGCTCGGTGACGAGTCGGAGCTGCGCGTCTCGCCGCTCGACCACGGCCTGCTCGTCGGCGACGGTGCGTTCGAGACGCTGCGCGTCTACCGCGGCGTGCCGTTCGCGTGGCACCGTCATCTCCGGCGCCTCGAGCGCTCCGCGGGCGGGCTGGGGCTCCACATCCCGCCCGAGGAGACGCTGCGCGCCGCGGCAGACGCAGTGCTCGCCGCCAACGAACTCCTCGAGGCCCGCCTGCGGATCACGATCACCGGCGGACGCTCGCCGCTCGGGTCCGAGCGAGGGTCGGCGCCCGTCACGCGCATCGTCGCCGCGAGCGAGCTTGCCCCGTGGAAGGAGACCGCGGGGGTCTGCATCGTGCCGTGGCGGCGGAACGAGCGAGGCGCGACCACGGGCCTGAAGACGATCTCCTACGCCGACAACGTCCGAGCCCTTGCGTACGCATACGAGCGCGGAGCCGACGAGGCGATCTTCGCCAACACGCGCGACGAGCTGTGCGAGGCGACTGGCTCCAACGTCTTCGTCGCACGAGAAGGCATCCTCCGTACGCCCCCGGCGTCTGCGGGCTGTCTCCTCGGCGTCACCCGCGCGCTCTTGATCACGCTCGCCGAGCGTGCATCGATCCCTCTCGAGGAGGTCGCGCTCCCGATCTCGGCGCTCGCGGAGAGCGAGGAGGCCTTCCTGTCGTCGACGACACGCGAGGTGCAGGCGATCGCCGCCGTCGACGGCAGGCCGCTGCCAGACGCACCGGGACCGATCACGCGCCGGCTCGCGGGCCTCTTCCGTGAGCTCGTCGCGAGCGACATCGACCCCTAGCGCAGGATCACGCGCCCCGAAGGTGCACGACGTCACCGGCAGCGAGCACCACGGGCCTTTCCCCGTCGGGCTCGACGACGAGACGGCCCGCCTCGTCGATCCCGGTGGCCAGGCCGACGACTGTGTCGCCCTGCAGCTCCACACGCACCGTCCTGCCCAGCGTGGACAACCGGTCGACGTACAGCGCGCGCGCTGTGGCAGGGTCGCGCAGCAGGCTGTCGTAACGATCGAGGAACGCTCCGAGGAGCTGGTCGCGGGTCGTCGGTTGCCCACCCTCGAGATTGCAGGCGGTCGCGTGCGCAAGCTCCGGTGGCATCGCTTGCCAATCCAGATTGACGCCGACGCCCACGACCACGGCGTCCGCGATCGCTTCGGCGAGGATCCCGGCAAGCTTCTTGTCGCCCACGAGCAGATCGTTCGGCCATTTCACCGAGGGGACGACACCTGTGGTCGTCTCGATGGCTTCGGCCATGGCGACAGCTGCCGTCATCACCGCCACCTGCCGGTCGGGTGAGCCCCCGTCGATGCGGAGGAGCACCGAGACGAGCAGCGACGATCCGCTCCCCGAGTCCCAGGTCCGCCCGAGGCGTCCGCGCCCGGCCGTCTGGTGGTCCGCGACGACCACCAGCCCGTCGACCGCGCCGCCACGCGCCTCGTCGATCAGATACCGGTTGGTGGAATCGACCTCGGCCAGGTGCACGATCCTGCCGAATCGTCCCCTCTCGGAGCCTTGCCAACTCGCTTGACCTGGCGACACGGCCCGTAGGATACGGCGACTTGCTCTCGTAACCGTCAGAGGTGCACGTGCAGAAGATCCTGATCGCCAACCGCGGCGAGATCGCCGTCCGCGTCATGCGGACTTGTCGCGAGCTGGGGATCGCCACGGTCGCGGTCTATTCGGAGCTCGACCGGGACGCGCTGCACGTGCGGTACGCCGACGAGGCGTACGCGCTGGGCGGCCAGACGGCTGCGGAGTCCTACCTGAACACCGATGCGATGCTCCGGGTGCTCGACCAGTCGGGCGCCGAGGCCGTGCACCCCGGGTACGGGTTCTACGCCGAGAACGCCGAGTTCGCGCGCGTGATCACCGAGCGGGGCGTGATCTGGATCGGCCCGCCACCGGATGCCATCGACGTCATGGGCGACAAGATCTCGGCGCGCCGCGCCGCCGATGCCGGGGGCGTGGCGAGCGTGCCCGGCACGCTCGACGAGATCACCTCGGTCGACGACGTCGTCGCGTTCGGCGACAAGGTCGGCTGGCCGGTCGCGATCAAGGCCGCGTACGGCGGCGGCGGCAAGGGAATGAAGGTGGTCGACAGCGCCGCGACCGCGCAGGCTGCGCTCGATTCCGCGGCACGCGAGGCGCAGGCCTACTTCGGTCGCTCCGAGGCCTACCTCGAGAAGTACCTCGCGCACCCGCGCCACATCGAGATCCAGGTGTTCGCCGACACGCAAGGCAACGCCGTCTGGCTCGGTGAGCGCGACTGCTCGGTGCAGCGGCGGCATCAGAAGCTCATCGAGGAGTCACCCGCGGCAGGGCTCGACGAGGACACACGCCGCGCCATGGGAACGGCGGCGGTCCAGGTGGCCAAAGCGTGCGGCTACGTGAACGCCGGCACGGTCGAGATGCTCTACGAGGACGGCGACTTCTTCTTCCTCGAGATGAACACCCGTCTACAGGTCGAGCACTGCGTGACGGAGATGTGCACCGAGCTCGATCTCGTGGCGGAGCAGATCCGTGTCGCATCCGGCATGCCGCTGTCGTTCTCGCAGGACGACATCCTGCGACGCGGCCACGCGATCGAGGTGCGCGTCAACGCTGAGAACTCGGCCAAGGGCTTCCTGCCGTCGCCGGGGACGCTCACGAAGCTGCGGCTCCCGTCCGGGCCGGGCGTCCGCTGGGACGGTGGGTACGAAGCCGGCGACACGATCTCGCAGTACTACGACAACCTCGTCGGCAAGCTCGTCGTCTGGGCGCCCGACCGAGACCGAGCTCGCCACCGCATGCTGCGCGCGCTCGACGAGATGGTGATCGAGGGCGTCCACACGACGATCCCCGCGCACCGTCTCGTGCTCGAGCATCCCGACTTCGCCGCCGGACATCACTCCACCCGCTGGCTCGAAGAGGTGGTCGATCTCTCCGGCCTCGAGAGCAGCGCGGGCACGACGACAACACCCGAAGACGCGGCCGACGAGCAGACAGTGCCGGTCGAGGTCAACGGCAAGCGCTTCACGGTCAAGCTCCGGCTCCCCGAAGGCTCAGCCGCCGCCGCTGCGCCGGCCAAGCAGGCGAGAGCGCCGCGGCCCCGGGCTGCCGCGCCCGCTGCGAGCGGCAGCGACGGCAAGGTGAGCGCGCCGATGCAGGGAACGATCGTCAAGGTGCTCGTGAACGTCGGCGACACGGTAGAGCCCGGCGAGTCCCTGCTCGTGCTCGAGGCCATGAAGATGGAGAACCACATCAACGCCGAGCGCGGCGGCACCGTCAGCGAAGTCCGCGTCCAAGCCGGCGACACCGTCGGCGCCGGCGACATCCTCATCGTCATCGAGTAGCACGCCCCACCCCGCGAGCGAGGCTGCGCAGGGGACCGTCTCCGCGCGGTAGACGCATCGGCGGTGGCGACATGCGTCCACCGAGCGAGTTAGGGCCGCGCAGCGGCCCAGTGTCCGAGCGAATGGACGCGTGTCGCCAGCGCCCCACCTGTAGAAGGTCCGTCGCCGGCCGGCTCACCTGCGCTCGACCGAGCCGAGCGTCTCGGAGGTGGTGAGCCGACCGGCTACGGGGCCTGCGGAACAGGCTCGGCCCGATCGATGCCGAGCGACGTCAGAAGTCCTCCGCGGAGACGAGTCCGCGCCATGCCATCGCGCCGATGGCGGCGCCGATGATCGGGAACACGATGAACACCCAGAGCTGCCGAAGCGCCCACGTGTGCTGGAACACCGCGGTCGCGAAGCTCCTCGCCGGGTTCACCGACGTGTTGTCGACCGGGATCGTGATCAGGTGGATCAGCGTGAGCATGAGGCCCACCGTGAGACCCGTGAAGCCCACCGTCATCGACTGACGCGACGTGCTCGCGATCACGAAGACGAACAGTCCGGTGAAGACGATCTCCATGACGATTGCGGCACCCAGACCGAACCCGCCCGGTGAGTGCGCGCCGTAGCCGTTCGACGCGAACCCCGACGCCTTGGCGCTGAAGCCCGCGTGACTGTCGGCGATGACGAAGATCACGAGCGCACCGAGCACGCCACCGACGAGCTGACCGCCCACGTACCACGGCACCTCGCGACTCTTCGTCTTCCCGACGATCCACAGACCGACGGTGACCGCCGGGTTGATGTGGCATCCCGAGATCGAGCCGATCGCATACGCGGCGCAGAGCAGCGAGAGACCGAAGGCGAACGCGACACCGATCACGCCGACCGTTCCCTTCGGGAAGAACGCGCCGGTCGCGAGCACCGCAGTCCCCGGTCCGCCGACGACGAGGATCATCGTGCCCACACCCTCTGCGAGCGCGATCCGGGCGCGATCGTGCATCTCAGGCCTCCCTGGGTGGAATGGGGAGAGCCTAGGTCGAACGACCCAGCGGCCTCAGGGATGCCGCGCGCCCTACCAGGCGGCTTCGGCCAACGACTCCGAGAGCGCCGGATGGACGAGCAGCGAGTCGACGATGTCGGCGACCTTCAGGCCGTTGGTCACGGCGACGGCGACGACGCTGATCAGCTCCGCAGCGTTCCGGCCGACGATCGAGCCGCCCAACACCACGCCGGTCGCGGGGTCCGAGATGATCTTGACGAAGCCGCGCGTGTCGCCCTTGATCCAGGCCTTCGCGTTCGACGAGAAGGGCACCTTGGTGACGCGAATCTTGCGCCCGCTCGCGAAAGCCTCTGCTTCGGCGAGCCCCACGTCCGCGATCTCGGGATCCGTGAAGATCGCCGACGCGGCCTTCTCGTAGTCGAGATGCCGGTGGGCACGAGCGTGCAGGCCCATCATGTGCTCGGCGATCTTGCGACCCTGCATCGCGGCCACCGACGACAGCGGCAGCTTCCCGGAGAGGTCACCAGCCGCATAGATGTTCGGGACCGTCGTGAGGCAGTTGTGGTTGATCGCCACGTAGCCGCGGTCCGCGAGCTCGACACCGGCTGCCTCGAGACCCAGCCCCTCGCTGTTGGGGATCGAGCCGACCGCCAGCACCACGTGCGAGGCGTCGACGACCCGACCGTCGTCGCATTCCACACGGACGGTCTCGTCACGACGTTCGATCGCCTGCGCGCGAGCACCCTTGAGGAGCTTGACCCCGCGCTCGAGGAACTCCTCCTCCAGGACCGAAGCGACTTCCGGATCCTTGAGCGGGAGCACCTGCTGGCGCGACACGACGAGCGTGACCTGTGACCCGAGCGCGCTGAACATGTGCGTGAACTCGACGCCGGTCACACCCGAGCCGATCACGCAGAGGTGCTCGGGGATCTCCTTGGGCGGGTAGGCCTCGCGGGTCGTCAGGACCCGCTCGCCGTCCACCGGCGCGAAATCGGGAACGCGCGGGCGGGAACCCGTCGACAGCACGATGAAGTCGGCCGCGAGCTCCTCGGTGTCGCCCTCCGGTGTCTCGGCGACGACCGTGTTGGGACCCGTGAGGCGCGCGGTCGCGTGCAGCAGTCGAACGCCCTGTGACTCGAGGAGCTGCCGGATCGAGAGCCGGAGCCGCTCCTCGATGTTCGCGACACGGTCCCTGAGCGCGGGAACGTCGAGACGGCCCTCGGCCTCGAGGCCCATCGTGTGCGCGCGTTGGAGCTCCGCCAGCTCGCCTCCGGTCGCGATCATGGCCTTCGACGGGATGCAGTCCCACAGATGGGCCGCACCGCCGACGACGTCGCGCTCGACGAGCGTGACATCGGCGCCGAGCGTCGCGGCCACGGTCGCCGCGGTGTTGCCGGCGGGACCGCCACCGACGATGACGAGGCGTGTGGGCACCGGATAAGGCTACGCGGCCGACCGATAGTCTCCGGGCCAATGTCGGAGCTGCGTCACGACGCGATCAGCGGGCTCCCCGTGATCCTCGCGGTCGATCGTGCCGCCCGGCCGTTCACCGTCTCTGCCGTCGAGCCCGATCCTGCGGGCACCCTCGTCTGCCCGTTCTGCCCGGGCCACGAGCACGAGACACCGCCGGAGGTCGCGCGCACTGGCACGGGCGCGCCACAGACACCCGGATGGCGAGTCCGCGTCGTGCCGAACCTCTATCCGATCGTGCCGACCCACGAAGTGGTGATCCTCTCCCCGGACCACCAGACGTCGTTCGGCGGGCTCACCGACGAGCAGGCCGTCGAGGTGCTCACCGTCCTGCGCGACCGGTCGTCGCACCATCTCGCTAACGGCAACAAGTACGTGCAGGTGCTCGTGAACCACGGCCGCGCCGCCGGCGCGTCGATCGCGCATCCACACGCGCAGATCATCGCGCTCGACTTCGTGCCGCCCGCCCCCACCGAGGCGATTGCGCGGTTCGACGCCGGAGGCGGCGATCTCGTCGCACGCGAGCTCGCCGCGGCGCGCGACACCGGCCTGCTCGTGCTCGACGGCCCCTCCCCCGCCTGGAGCCCACCGGCCGCGGCCGTTCCCTACTCACTGCGAGTCGCGCACCGCTCGACGCGGGCGCGATTCGACGAGGCGACCGACGCGGAGATTGGCGTCGTCGCCGTCGCTCTGCGCGATGCAGTGGCGCTCGTGGACCGCGTCCTGCTGCGGCCCCCCTACAACCTGATCGTCCACACCGCACCACCCGACGTGCGGGCGGGAGAATTCCATTGGTACGTCGACATCGTCCCGCGCGTCACCGTGATCGCCGGTTTCGAGCAGGGCAGCGGCGTGTTCGTCAACACGGTGGCCCCGGAAGCTGCCGCGGAGGCGCTCCGCGCCGTGACACCGTGACCGAGCACTTCCATCTGTGCATCACGATCGGTGCGACGCCCGAAGCCGTCTGGCACCACATCGAGAACCTGGAATCGCACTCCGAGTGGATGGCGGACGCGGTCTGGGTGCGCTATCGGGGATCGCAGCGGGCCGGCGTGGGCACCGAGCTCGACTGCCTCACGAAGGTCGGTCCGTTCAGCACGAAGGACGTCATGCGCGTCACGGACTGGGAGCCAGGGTCGGCCATGGAGATCGAGCACACGGGCGCCGTCACGGGGATCGGACGGTTCGAGCTGCGTCCGGTGCTCGGCGGCCTCACCGAATTCTGCTGGACCGAGCGCCTGACGTATCCGCCGAGGTTCGGTGGAAGGCTCGGCGAGCGGATGAGCAAGCACTTGCTCGAGCGCGTATGGCGCGGCAACCTCGAACGCCTCCGCTCACAGATCGAGACTCGGGTCTAAGGGAGGCGCGCTATCTGCCGCGGAACTCGGCCTTGCCGGGACCGTGCTCGAGGAAGCTCTGAACGCCGGTCGCGGCGTCCTCGGTCGCGAAGACCTCGATGAAGGCCGCTTCCTCTCCGTCGAGCCCGTCGGACAGCGAGCCGTCGAGCCCGGCGTTGATGACACGTTTCGCGAGCCCCATCGCGACCGACGGTCCCGAAGCGAGCTCACCCGCCCAGGCGAGCGCCGAGGATTCGAGCTCGGCGTTCGGAACCACCTTGTCGGCGATCCCGAGCGTGAGCGCTTCGTCCGCGCCGACCTGACGGCCGCTCCAAATGAGCTCCTTCGCACGTGCCGGCCCGATCAGACGTGGCAGGCGCTGCGTTGCACCGGCTCCGGGGATGATCCCCAGCAGGATCTCGGGCTGTCCCACCTTGGCCTTGTCGCCCAGGATCCGCAGGTCGCACGCCAGCGCGAGCTCGAGGCCTCCGCCGAGCGCGAACCCGCCCACCGCGGCGATCACCGGCCGCGGGATCGCAGCGACCGCGTCGAACGCGCGCCGGAACAGCGCGCCGATCTCGCGCGCCTCGGCCTCGCCTCCGAACTCCGAGATGTCGGCGCCTGCGGCGAACGCCTTCTCGCCCCCCAGGACGACCACGGCCTTCACATCGGGGTTCTCCGCGAACGACGATGCGGCATCGTCGATCTCGGTGAGCAGCGCCTTCGAGAGCGCGTTCATGGGTGGCCTGTTCAGGCGCAGGGTGGCGACGCCGTCGGGGCGCACCTCGCGCAGCACCATGCCATTGTCGCTCTCCGCCACGAGGCGGAAGCCTACCGATCGCCCTCGCCGCGGGTTCGGTGCTCGAGCAGCTCCTCCGCGGCCGCGTACGGGTCGAGCTCGCGCGCGGCAACCTGCTGCACGACCTGCTCGAAGTGCTCTCCGGTGCATGCACTGTCGGCCTCGGATCGCAACCGGGCGAGCACGATCGAACGCACCTCGTCGCGCAGGCGAGCCTCGCGCTTGCGGGCCAGCCTGCCGTCGGCCTCCTCGAACGAACGGTGTGCCTCGATCGCGCTCCACAGCGCTTCGATCCCCTCGCCACGCGTCGCGACGGTCGCGACGATCGGCGGCCGCCATGCCGATTCGCCCGACAGGTCGAGCATCAGCTCGAGGTCGCGCACGGTCTCGGTCACACCGTCGCGGTCGGCCTTGTTCACCACGAAGATGTCGGCGATCTCCATGAGGCCCGCCTTGTTGGCCTGCACGCCGTCGCCCCAGCCCGGGTTCACGACGACGATCGTCGTGTCGGCGGCGCCGGCAATCTCCACCTCGACCTGGCCCACGCCCACGGTCTCGATCACCACCCATGGCTTGCCGGCTGCGTCGAGCACGCGTACCGCGAGCGGCGTTGCGAGCGCGAGGCCGCCGAGGTGCCCTCGAGTCGCCATCGACCGGATGTACACACCGGTGTCGGTCGCATGGTCCTGCATGCGCACCCGGTCGCCGAGGATCGCGCCGCCGCTGAACGGGCTCGTCGGATCGATCGCGAGGACACCGATCTCGACACCGTCGCGGCGCAGGTAGCGAATGAGGGCGTCGGTCAGGCTCGACTTTCCCGAGCCGGGCGCGCCCGTGAGCCCGATGCTGTACGCGTGCCCCGTGTGCGGGAAGAGCGCTGCCGCGGTCTGGACCGCCATGTTGCCGCCGGCCTCGACGGCGCTGATCAGCTTCGCGATCGCTGCACGATCGCCGGCGACGGCGCGCTCGACGAGCGCTGTGGGGTCCGCAGCCACCGGGCCGCCGATCAGTCGGCGACGACTTCGCTGATGCCCGGGACGCGGTCCTTGATGATCCGCTCGACGCCGGCCTTGAGCGTCATGGTCGAGATCGGGCACGTGCCGCAAGCGCCCACGAGCTCTACGCGCACGACGCCGTCGGCATCGATCGACTCGAACACGATGTCGCCACCGTCGGCCTGCAGCGCCGGCCGGATCGCGTCGATTGCCTCGAGCACGCCGCGCTCCATCTCCGCGGGGTCGATCGTGTTGCTGGGTGTGTCGATCGGCATCCGAACCCTCCAGGCGTGTGCAACACCGAAATTACTCGATCCCTTCCCTCGTCCCTGGCGTCGGGGTGGTGGGATCGGGCGGCGTATCGGCAGCGCTGATCGACGCACCCAGGCCGGCGAGCCCCCCGACGAGATCGGGGTAGGCCCGGTCCACGTGGTGCCAGTCGTGAATCGTCGTCTCGCCGTCCGCGCGCAAACCGGCGATCGCGAGCGCCGCGCCGGCGCGCACGTCAACAGCCCGCACCGGCGCGCCCGACAGCATCGTTTTGCCGCGGATGATCGCGTGGCGCCCTTCGGAACGGACGTCGGCGCCCATGCGGACCAGCTCGTCGATGAACGAGAACCGGGAATCGAAGACGTTCTCGGTGACGATCGCTGTGCCGTCGCTGACCGACAGCAGCGCCACGACCATCGGCATGAAGTCCGTCGCGAAGCCGGGGAACGGGAGGGTGGAGATGTCGACCGCCGACAGCTGCTCGGGGGCCGACGCCCAGATCCCGTCGGGCGTCGGCGAGACGCGCATGCCCATCTCACCGAGCTTCGTCGCCACCATCTCCAAGTGCTCGAGCCGGACCCCTTCCAGCGTGATCTCGCCGCCGGCGGCACCACACGCCATGAGGAACGTTCCCGCTTCGATCCGGTCGCCCATGATCGTCGTCTCGCACGGGACGAGCTCTTCGACACCCTCGATGTGGATCGTGCTCGAACCCGAACCGATGATCTGGCCGCCCATGCGATTGAGGAACGCTGCAAGGTCCGTCACCTCGGGCTCGCGTGCCGCGTTGTCGATGACCGTCTCGCCCTTCGCGAGCACGGCTGCGGTCATCAGGTTCTCGGTCGCGCCGACGCTCGGGAAGTCGAGGACGATGTGCGACCCCGACAGCGCGTTGCACCGCGCTTCGACGAAGCCGTGGTGCACTTCGATCTCTGCGCCCATCGCGACGAGACCACGCACGTGGAGGTCGAGCTTTCGACTCCCGATGTTGTCCCCACCGGGGAGTGCGACGCGCACCTCGCCGCAGCGCGCGAGCAGCGGGCCGAGCACGTTGATCGAGGCTCGCATCTGCGACACGAGATCGTAAGGAGCTTCAGGAACGAGCGTCCCCGAGGTGTCGACGTGGAGCTCGGTCGCGCCGGCCCAGTGCGTCTCCACTCCGATCGCGTCGAGCAACGCGAGCATGACCTCGAGATCGCTGACGGGCGGAAGGTTGCGGACCACCGTGACGCCGGGCGCGAGGATCGCGGCCGCGAGCTGCTTGAGCCCTGCGTTCTTGGTGGCGCCTGCAACCTTGACCGTGCCGGAGAGCGGGGGACCCGGCCGCACGATGGTCGCGTTCATCGGCAGAGAGGGTAGCGGGGCGACACCCGCGAACTGGCCTACCGGTTCTGATATTTCGGAGCGCGCTGCTCCACGAAGGCTGCGAGCGCTTCCTTCATGTCGTCGGAGGGCAGGCACTCGGCCTGGCCCTCGGCCTCCACGCGCAGACCGTCGCTGACGGGTCCGTCGAACGCGGCATTCACCGCGCGCTTCGCGGCGCGGATCGCGAGCGGTGGCTGCGCGGCGATGCGTGTGGCGAGCTCGTCCGCCGTCTCCTCGAGCGCCTCGTCGCTGACGAGCTGCTCGCACAGCCCGATGCGGTGCGCCTCCTCGGCCTCCATCCGGGCAGACGTGAAGATCAGCTCCTTCGCCTTCCCCGGGCCGACGAGCCGCGGGAGCCTCTGCGTGCCACCGAGATCCGGGATGATGCCGTACTTCAGCTCCAGCAGCCCGACGCTGGTGCCCCGGGCGAAGATCCGGACATCGCACGCCAATGCGAGCTGGAGCCCCGCCCCGAGCGCGTAGCCCCGCACGGCTGCGATCGTGCCGAACGGCGCTTGCTCCAGCCACGAGTACGACTGCTGGGTGCGCAGCACCGCGTCGACGAGCGGCGCGCGGTCCCCACTCCCGCCGCCCGCACCGGAGATCCCCGGGCCCGAGAACACGGACGTGTCGATCCCGCTCGAGAAGGCACGACCCTCACCCGTGACGATCAGTGCGCGGAGGTCGCCCGGGTCGCCCAGCAGCTCCTCGCCGAGCGCGCCGAGCTCCTCCCACATCTCGATGGTGAAGCTGTTGAGCTTCTCCGGCCGGTTGAGCGTCAGCCGGCCGACGTTCCCCTCGACGTCGAGCCGCAGGGTCTGCATCGCGCGGGTGGTCATTCTGCGGACGCTAACGCTTCTGCGGCGGGGTCCGGCTCTGGGGTCCGCGTGAGCCTGACCACGTCGATCGGCACGCCGAAGCCCGGGACGTCGTGCGACCCGGCAGGCACGACATCGACGTCGGGCGGAGCGAGCTCGCCCACCGCGGCCGTCGCGAGCACCTCGAAGGGAGCGGCGATGTCGCAGAGGCGAGAGGCGAGGTTCACGGCGCTGCCGGTGTAGTCGTCGCCCTCGAACAGGATGACGGCACCGGAAGCGAGACCCGCCCGGATGGGCAGCATCCCGTCCTCTGCGAATCGGTCTTCGAGCTCCACCATGGCCATCACCAGTGCCGTCCCGTCGACGGCCACGAACATCGCACCGTCACCGAGCCACTTGGCGACCCGGACACCCTCGTCCGAGGCGATCGACCGCACGGCGGACCGGAACTGCGAGAGGACCGCAACCGCCTCGTCGTCTCCGTGGAGATCCGTGTAGCGCGTGAACCCCGAGAGGTCGACGAAGCCGAAGGTACGAGGGACGCGCACGGTCAGAGCTTCCAGCCGGCGGCCTTGCGCTCCATGCAGGTTGGGCAGACGGGGTACCGCTCCGGATCGCGGGTGGGGACCCAGCGCTTGCCGCACAGCGCGACGATCGCCTCACCGGTGATGTACGCGCGCGCGACGTCGTCGCGTCGGGCGTAGTGGGCGAACCGGTCGTGGTCGCCGTCGTCGGTGACCGGTCTCGACGGCGCTTCCACGGGTGCATGCGTAGGCGCGCGCACAGGGGCCTGCGTGTCGAGCTTCACGCGCGCAAGGCTAGCTGGGCAGTCGTTGGACCCATTCGGCCGACGTCTGTGCGACGTCGGCGAGCACCTCGTCGACCGTTCGGCCGCTCGACTTCAGCGGGCGGAAGCCGTGGTCTGCGCTCTCGAGCCAGTGGAACGTCACCTTGCCCTTGATCTTCTTGGCCGCCTTCGTGAGCGCCGGCTTCGAGGCGAGTGAGTCACGCGTCCCGCTGACGAACAGGACAGGGACACGGATCCGTGGGAAGTGCTCCGACCGCTCCTTCTCCGGCTTGCCGGCTGCATGGAGCGGATACCCGAGCATCAGCAGGCCGAGCGCCGGCGTGGGATCCCCTTCGTCGCCAACGATCATCGAGCAGTAGCGCCCGCCCATCGAGCGTCCGCCGAGCACCAGCCGCTCCGGCGGGAGCTTCGAGCGAGCGGCGAGCTCACGAGCGGCCTCGCGGGTGGCCGCGTCGAGCACCGCGGGGCGATCGGGCGCGCGCTTCCCGCTGGACCGGTACGGGTACTGGAACCGGAGGCTCGCGATCTTCGCGTCGGCGAGCGCGTCCGCCACCGCGGTCAGCGCCTTCGCGTGCATGTCTGCACCCGCGCCGTGCGCCAGCAGCACCGCTCGGTCCAGACCCCGCTTTGGCCCCTGATACTCGCACTCCATCACTTCGCTCGGGCTCGGCGGGATACCCGCCTCGCTGATCCTCGCTCCGTATCAGGCATCTCGCGGTCAGGTCCCGAGGATCTTGGCCTTCTGCGCCGCGAACTCTTCCTCGGTCAGGATCCCCTGGTCCTTCAGCTGCGCCAGCTGCTTGAGCTGCTCGATCGGGTCGGGCGCGGCAGCGGGCGCGGGAGCAGGCGCTTGCGCTGGCGCCTGCTCGTAGTACTGCTGCTCTTCCTGTCCCGCCCAGCGATTGGCCTGGCGCCGCGAGACACGGTTCGACACGGCCGTCGCGGTTCCGGCGACGACAGCGGTCCGTGCAACGCCACGAAGCAAACCTGGCATCTCTCTGCCTCCCTGTTCAGTCCGTCGCTTCGAGCGACGAGGCCAACGTGTCCTGCGGGATGAACCCCGCTGCCACGAGCTCGGCGCCACTCCGCCGCAGCGCGGCAGTGAAGGGAGCGGCCCATCGGTGCTCGAACACGAGGATCCCGGCGGACGAGTTCGCATCGAGGACGTCCGACGCGTCGGCGAGGTCGCTGTCGTCGAGCAGGCCCGAAGAGGCACCGTCGAACACCGCGAGATCGAGCACGCCGTCGTGGTCGATGTCGCTGAGCTCCAGCGCGCTGACCTTCCCTTTGGCGTCCTTGGTCACGAACACGAGATCCAGGATCCTGATCAGGCCCCGGTCGACCAGGTCCACGAGCACTGCCAGGCCCTCACCCGTCATCCTGTTCCCGGGGAACTGGACGATCAGGTAGCTGACCGGTCCCATCGCATCGCCGTCATCGGGCACGTCGAACCGCCTCCGTCCGTCGAGCTTGTTGTCGAGCCGTCGATTCGGAGCCCTGCGGCACCGTCAGATCGAAGCCACTGTTTACCTTGCGCGCGCCGTGGTCCGCCAGGGCCCGCGCGCAGACGTAGTCAAGAAGCGAACGCGCGCACGACGTGTCGCTCCAGGAACTCGATCGTGCGAGCGAGCGCGTCCTCCACGGTCTCTGGGCGGGACCAGCCATGACCCTCGCCCTCGTACACGTGCTCCTCGACCGTGCCGCCGGCGGCGCGCACCGCTTCGACGAGGGCCCGCGCCTGGGCGGGTGGGACCACCGCGTCCGCGTCGCCCTGCAGCACCAGGAGCGGCACGCGGATCGCGGCAGCGTGCGTGACGGGCGAGCGCTCCCGATAGCGGTCCGCGTGCTCCGGCAGCGGACCGACGAGGTCGTCGATGTAGCCCGACTCGAACCGGTGGGTCGTCGCGGCGAGCTCCAGGAGATCGGTGACGCCGTACCGGCTGACGCCGGCCCGGATGAGGTCACCGTGCCAGGCGCACGCGAGGAGGACGATCAGCCCGCCCGCGCTCCCGCCCGCGATCGCGACCCGGCGCGGATCGCACCATCCGTTCGCGCCGGCAGCGCGGATCCCCGCGGCCACGTCATCGACGTCGAGCGAGCCCCACCTGCCGCCGAGCGCGCGCCAGTACCGCCTGCCGTACCCCGTTGAGCCGCGTGGGTTCGGTCGGAGTACCGCCCATCC
>DATBHZ010000190.1:0-10445 GCA_036557185.1 Acidimicrobiia bacterium
GCCGGCCATCGCGTACGCGCGCTTCGAGGCCTCGACGGTCGCGTCGAGCCCGACGAAGCTCCGCTTCTCGTGCAAGTAGGGATGGTCCGTCGCGACGCCGAAGCCTGCGACGTAGACGGGCTTGTCGGTGAACTCGTGCGCACGGTGCGCGGCGACGAGGATCGTGGCGGCCGCGCCATCGGTCTGCGGGCAGCAGTCGAAGAGATGGAGCGGCTTGCAGACCGGTGGGGCGGACAGCACGTCCTCGATCGTGATCTCGTTCTGGAAGTGCGCGTACGGGTCGAGGGCGCCGTTGTGGTGGTTCTTGACCGCGACCGACGCGAGCATCTCGCGGGTCGTGCCGAACTCGTGCATGTGACGGGTTGCGAACGGCGCGAACAGCACCGGCGCGGTCTCTCCGCGTGTGAGGATCGGATGGCCGGCCGCCGCCCGCGACAGGAGCCCTTCCTCGGTGGACTTGTCGCGCATCTTCTCGACGCCGATCACGAGCACGATGTCGTGCACACCGCTCGCGACCGCCATCGCGCCGATGCGGAACGCGTCCGAACCCGACGGGCACGCGTTCTCGATGCGCGTGCAGGGAATGCCGGAGAGGCCGATCGCCGAGGGAACCGTGTTCCCGCCGATGCCTTCCTGGCCCCAGAGCGTGCCGCGCTGGGTCGCCACGAACGCAGCCTCGATCGCGCTCGCGTCGAAACCACGGTCGACGGAATCACACGCGGCGTGGAAGGCACCCGCAGCCATGTCCTCGTAGGACTGCTCGAAGAGCTCGCCCATCTTGATGAGCCCGGCTCCTACCACGGCGACCTTGTTCCAACTCATGTTCTGTCCTCGTTCAGCTCGCGCGCCTTGTAGCCGTAGACGGGGACACCGCGCTCATCGGCGTACTTGCGCAGGACGAGCTCGACCTCGCTGCCCACGTCGAGCGCCTTACCGTCACCGACGACCTGGAGCATGATGCGGGCTCCGTCGTCGAGGTCGATCACAGCGATCGGCAGCGGCGCGACGAACGGTGGGGGCATCGTCTGGTTGACGACGAAGGTGTGCACGACGCCGTGGCGGGCGAGGGGGACCGTCTCGAACTTCGACGCGCCGCAGGCGATGCATGCCGGGTGGATCGACGGAGGCGTATTGATCGTGCCGCACTCGACGCAGCGCGCGCCGAGCATCTGCAGCATCTCGTCGGCACCGCGCACGAACATCGCGCTGCCGGGAGGGACGCCCATCGGGATCGTCTCGCCCGACGGCTCGAGCTGCCCGCGCGCTCGCAGCACAGTGGCGTAGGGCACGGTTGTCCCGTCGTCGAGCCGGGCAGGCACCGTCGCGGCGCCGGGCACCGGCTGCTCGACATCGATGCACACGCCGGTGGTGCGGCCTCCTCCGGAGCCGATCAGCACGGCGATCCCGGCCGCGTCGAGCGCGCCGACGATACCGAGCAGAGCAGCGGCGGCACCGGCGTCACCGATCGCCGCGAACACGGCCGCGGACGCCGGAGTACCCGCTCCGAGCGTCTTTGCTGCAACTGCGCCGAGCCTGCCGTCGGGATCGGGCAACGACCAGGCGCGCGGTTTGAACGAGGCGAGGCGCGGGCCGACGTCCTGCATCGCAGGAAGGAAGATGTCCTCGCGGACGAGACGCGCGTCGTACGGATCGCGCGTGGCGAGCTCACGGTCGCCTCGATACCGGTCGAGCAACGGGGCGCTGTGGGTGACGCGGGCACCGAGCGTCGCCGCACCCGAGTCCGCGGAGAGCACGACCGCGGCGGCACCCGCCCCGCATCGCGCCTCGAACCCGGTGCCGAGCCCTGGGACGAGCGCGTCGGAGGCCACGACGAGTGCCTGGCGAGCGGCTCCCGCAGCGATCGCGTCGGCAGCTCCGAGGAGGGCGTCGATGCCGGCGTGCGTGGAGCCGGCACTCAGCGCGCCGCCGGCATGCGTCTGCAGGCCGATCGCGCTCGCGAGCACGGCATGGCTCGGGCCCTCCGCGAACGGCGGCCGTGTGACGCCCCACCAGAGGCCGTCGATGTCCGCCGCCGTCACGCCCGCAGCGGCGAGAGCGTCCTGGGCGGCTGCGGCAGCAAGCGTGAGGGCGTCCTCGTCGGGGGCGCACGCCGAGGTCACACCTCGACCGCCGCGGCCCCATGCCGCTCCGATCTCCTTGGCATCGACCCGGAAGCTCGGCGCGGCGGCACCGACCGCGCGAATTCGTACGGGATTCCCCACGAACCTGACTCTAGCGTCAGGGGCCCGCGGCGGTTCCTGCCGCGACGGTCGTGTCATGGGTCTGCGTGCCGGCGAGTTGGGGCCCCAGCCAGCGCGCGACGGCATCGGCTCCGGGATCGGAGAAGTGGAGCCCGTCCGGCCGTGCGTTCGACGTTCCGTCGATGGTGTTCGAGAACCGGCCGCCCGGGCAGACGTACGACGCGAGGTCGATGCTGCTGAACGCGCCGGTGCGCGCGAGCGGCTCCACGAGGTGCACGGCCGCGTAGTGCAGCGCATCGGACGCGAGTTGAGTGTTGGCGCACGGTGGTGTCAGCCAGACGACGCGCGCTCCGTAGGCACGCAACGTCGCTGCCGCCTCGCGCCATTCGCCGGTGATCAGCGCGTCGAGCCGGGGGTCGAAGATCGTGACGTACCGGCTGCCCCAGGCGCCAAGCTGGCGCGGTGACGTGTCCCAGATCGTGGTCAGCACCACGACGACCTGCGGGCGGAAGCTCGCGAGCGTGGTTCCCCAGCGTGTGCTCCAGTCGGTGCACGCCGCGTTCGACGTGTGTCCCAGCGAGGCCGCGAGCCTGCCGACGCGCACGATGCCGCAGTAGAGCCGGCCGTCGTTGAGCACCTGCACGCCGTGTGCGGGTCCCCACCGCTCCAGCCCGCGCCCCAGCGTGATGGCTACGGAGTCGCCGACCATCATCATGCGTGTGACCGGCTGCGCGCTCGTCGCCGGCAGCGGAGGCGGTGCCCGGTGCAGCGGCGACACCGGTTGGGTGCGCGCGACCACCTTCGACGGGTCGTGCACCGCGCTGAAGTCGATGCGCGGCGCAGACGATGCAGTGCTGGCGAAGACGAGCGCCGCCCCGACGCAGAGCATGCTCGCCGGCGCGAGCACTGCCGGGCGCCATGGGATGACGAGTCGATGCTCCAGGATCGGCCGCTCGACGAAGACAAAGGAAAGGGTTGCCACCACCACGGTCACCGCGACGCGCACCGCAAAGAGGACGACCCAGTGATCGATGCCGCTGCGCTGAGGAGTGAGCCACAGGAAGATCGGCCAGTGGTACAGGTAGACCCCGTAGCTGATGCGGCCGAGCGCACGCAGGGGCGAGAGCCCGAGAAAAGACCGGACCGGTCCGGGGAGCGGCGCTGCAGCGATCACCGCGCAGGTGAACAGCGCGTGGAGTGGCAGCCCGCCGTGGAACAGTGACCAGTCGCCGTAGTCGACGACGAACCACGCGCCGATCATCACAACAAGGGCGACCGTCCCGCCGATGACCACCGTTGCGCGTGCGCGGCCCGGGCGGAGATCGGGGCGGCCCGTGATCCACACGGCGAGCACCGCTCCGATGAGCAGCTCCGCGGCGCGGGTGTCGGTGCCGTAATACGCGCGGTCCGCCGCTCCTGTGGCGAGCAGGGCACCGAGCAACGCCGACGCCGTCGCGAGCAGCGCGAGCGCGATCCCGAGCTTCCGCCGCGATCCGTGGAACAGGAAGAGGAGCCCCGCGGCGACCAGCGGGTAGATCAGGTAGAACTGCTCCTCGACCGCGAGCGACCAGAAGTGCTGGACAGGCGACTGCGCGGAGAACAGCGCCGCGTAGGACTGGTCGCCGACGACGAACCGCCAGTTCGCCACGTAGAACAGCGCGCTGAGGCCGTCGCCGGCGAGCCGCTGCGCCTGGTGCCCGTCGGCCACGAAGAACCCGAACAGCGCGATGCCGAGGAGCGCCAGCAGCGCGGCGGGAAGCAGCCGTCGCACGCGGCGTGCCCAGAAGCGCCACACCGCGATGCGGCCGGTGCGCTCCCACTCGGTGAGCAGGATCGCGGTGATCAGGTAGCCGCTCAGCGTGAAGAACGTGCTGACGCCGAGGAACCCGCCCGTCGCGCCCGCGATGAGGCCGTGGAAGAGGAGGACACCGGCGACGGCGAGACCACGCAGACCGTCGAGGGCGGGGACGCGCCGGATCGCTCCCGGTTGCACGTCCACCGCTGTCATGAGCGGAAGACTAGGACTGGCTTGCGATTACGCGGCAGTGGCAACCATTGGTGCGCGGACGACCCCGGCGATGACGCCGGACGCGAGACGCTCGGGTGCCGCGTCCAGCTGGAGCTGCGCGAATCGGGCACAGAGCTCTTCGAGGAACACGCGCCCCTCGAGACGAGCGAGCGCGGCGCCGAGGCAGAAGTGCTCGCCGAACCCGAACGAGACGTGGTGGTTGGGGTCGCGGGTGACGTCGAGCTGCGCGCCGGTGTCGCCGAACACCTCCTCGTCGCGGTTCGCCGATGTGTAGAGCAGCAGGACCGGATCGCCTTCGCGTATCTGTTGCCCGCGGACGTCGACGTCGCGCGTCGCCACCCGCGTAAAGCTGATGACCGGTGTCGTCCATCGCAGCAGCTCTTCGACGGCGACCGGTATCCGTGACGGGTCGTGGCGCAGGAGCCTGAGCTGGTCGGGATGCTCGGCGAGCGCGATGAGGCCGCTCGACAAGAGGTTGCGCGTCGTCTCGTTCCCCGCGACGAGGAGCTGGCCGTAGAACATCATCAGCTCGGCGTCCTGCAATCGCTGGCCGTCCACCTCGATCTGGCACAGCATCGACACGAGGTCGTCGCGGGGATCGGTGCGCCGCTGCGCGACGAGCTCGAGGAAGTACTCCGCCATCGCGACCACGGCCTGCTCGGACTCGCGAGTGCGCTCGGTGGCAGCAGCGATCATCGCATCCGACCAGTCGTAGAACTTCGGCCAGTCCGCGCCATCCACGCCGAGAAGGTCTGCGATGACCAGCAGAGGGAACGGGACCGTGATCTCGTGCACGATGTCGAGCGGCTCGCCGGGAACGATCTTGTCGAGCAAGCCCCGGGCGCGCTCGCGGATCTCGGCTTCGAGCTGCTTCGTGCGGCCGGTCGAGAAGCCAGGGTTGACGATTCGCCGGTAGCGCGCGTGCTCGGGAGGGTCGTAGTAGAGGAGAGCGCCGGGAATCTCCGGCAGCTCGCGGTCCATGTCCATGAGGAGCACACCGCGCGAGGAGCAGAACGTCTGCGGATCGCGCGACATCCTGACGACGTCGGCATGCTTGGTGACCGCCCAGAATCCGGTGCCGGTCGGCGACTCCGCCCGCGCGAGCGGCTCTGCTCGTCGGAGGTGCGCGAGGTGCGGGTACGGATCGTCGGTCCAGAAGTCGGGTTCCGCGACCTTGGAGGCGGCGCTCGAAACCTCTCGCACGTCGTCGCTGATCACGAAGCCTCCGAAGTCGGCGCGGGTAGCCTCGTAGCTCCCGGTGGCGTAGCCGAGTGGTTCAGGCAAGGGCCTGCAAAGCCCCGTACGTGGGTTCGATTCCCACCGCCACCTCCATCCGGCGATGGCAATCCTGCCAGACGTGGGCGTGTCAGCTGCGTGGGACCTTGTTCCAGGGGAGCTCCTTGTCGACGCGGGGCTCGCCGGGGAGGCCGAGGACCCGCTCGCCGAGGATGTTGCGCAGGATCTCGGAGGTGCCGCCCTCGATCGAGTTGGCGCGTGAGCGCAGGAACATCTTGCGCGGGTCGCCACCGCCGGTGAGCTGGGCGCTCTTGGGTCGGGCGAACTCGTACTCGATGAGTGCTCCCTCGGGACCCATCACGTTCACCGCGCACTCGTAGATCCGCTTGTTGATCTCGGCGAACGCGAGCTTGCTCACGGAGCCCTCGGGTCCGGCGACACCAGCCTTGCGGTTCTGCGCGGCGCGCTGGTTCGTGAGGCGCAGGATCTCGGCCTCGATCCACAGCTGCGTCACCTGGTCGCGCGCCACGGCATCGCGGCGCTCGTCCGGCAGGTTCCGCCAGACCTTCAGGAGGTCCGCAATCGGACCCGACTCGCGCTGTGCGACCGCGCCACCGATGGTGACGCGCTCGTTCATCAACGTGGTCATCGAGACGCGCCAACCGTCACCAACCCCGCCGATCCGATCGCGGTCGGCCACACGCGCGTCGGTCATGTACACCTCGTTGAACTCCGCCTCACCGGTGATCTGAACGAGCGGCCGCACCTCGACACCGGAAGCGTGCATGTCGAGCGCGAAGTAGGTGAGCCCGCGGTGCTTGGGGACGTCGGCATCGGTGCGCGCGACGAGCATCCCGCGGTCTGCGATGTGCGCGAGCGTGTTCCAGACCTTCTGGCCGTTCACCACCCACTCGTCGCCGTCGCGCACCGCCCGTGTGCTCAGCGATGCGAGGTCGCTCCCGGCGCCCGGCTCGCTGAAGAGCTGGCACCAGATCTCCTCGCCCGTGAAGAGGGGCCGCAGCAGCCGGCGCTTCGTGTCCTCCTCCGCGTGCGCAACGATCGTCGGCGCAGCGAGGTACAGCCCGAACCCGCTCCACCCGATCTCCGCGTAGCGCACGCTCGCGTCGCGCAGTGTCTCCTCGACGACGCGCTGCAGCTTCGGGTCGACACCCAACCCGCCGTAGCCCACGGGGAAGTGCACCCAGCCCAAGCCGAGGTCGTACTGCGCACCTCGGAACGCGATCCGGTCCTTGGGGTCGTGCCCCTCCAGGAGCTCGTCGGTGAGCGCTTGCACGCGGGCGGCGTCGTCCATCGCGCGAGCGTATGTCCCGCCCGGTCAGGAGTGCCCGTTGGCGAGCACCTCGGCGTAGATCGATTCGATCGTCTCGACCGCGACGTGGATGTCGAACTGCTTCGCATGTTCGGCGGATGCCTCGGCGAGCCGCTCACGGAGCTCGGCGTCGCCCGCGAGCCGGACGATCGTGTCAGCGAGCGCGCCCGGATCGCCCGGAGGCACGAGCAGCGCGTCTTCACCGTCGGTGAAGTAGTCGGGGATCCCTCCCACCGACGTCGCCACGATCGGCAGGTGGAGTGCGCACGCTTCCATGAGCGCGACCGGGAGACCCTCCCACCGCGAGCCGAGCACGAAGATGTCGCAGCCCGCCATGAGGCGGACCGCGTCAGCGCGGTAGCCCGTGAGCGTGACGACGTCCTCGAGTCCCAGCTCGCGGTGCAGCGCGTGCACCTCGGCCTCGAGCGGGCCCTGGCCCACCAGGCAGAAGCGCACCGACGGCGCGAGCTCGGCGACGCGCCTCGCCGCGCGCAGCAGGTTGGGCCAGTCCTTCTTCGGGTGGTAGTTGGCAACGGTCCCGACGAGGACGGTCGACCGGTCGACACCGAGCTCGGCCCGCGCCTCGTCGCGCTCCGCGAGCAGCGCGCCGATGTCGTCGACCGAGACGCCGTGCACCAGCGTCCTGGCGCGGGTGCGCTGGCGGGGCGGGAGCGACTGGCGCGCTTCCTCGGACACGGCGATCACGGCGCTGTCGAGCGGAGCCGTCGCGGCGTTGGCGAGGCGCGTCGGTCGCTTGTAACGCGTCCACGGATTGTGCTCGGTCGTGATGAGCTTGGGCCGGTGCCGGCGGGGGAGCGTCAGCGACGTCGCTCGCGCGAACGCCGCTGCGTACGGCGAATGCATGTGCACGATGTCGAAGTTGCCCTCCCGGAGCAGACGCCGCAGGCGCAGGACCCAGCGCAGGTCGCGCTCGCTCGAGACGTCGAGGCAGGTGCAGGGGACGCCGAGGGTCTCGAGGCGCGCGACGAGATGGTCCTTCCAGGGCAACAGGTACACCGTCTCGATGTCGTAGGCGTCGCGGTCGTGTGCTCCGGCCGCCGCGACGAGCAATCCCTCGGCGCCACCCGGACCGAGCCCCTTGATGAGCCAGAGCACGCGCGTCTGCGGTCTGGAATCCGGCACAGCGCCCGAACTTAGTGTGCGCACACGATTGCTCCGCTCGCTGCTCGGCGGGATACCCGCCTCGCGGGCGCTCGCTCCGATCGTCAGAACAGCTCGATGTCGCCCATCGTCAACGCCCATGCGTCGAGCGGCGGCATCGAAGGCTCGCACACGTCGCGCCAGGTCAGGATCGGACCTTGTCGCGGGAGACGGAAGAAGAGCTGCCGCGACGCGCGCGCACCGCCGAGGCGGATGAGATAGTCACCGGGCATCTCCCGGATCAGCTCTCGAAGCACCTTGCGCTCGAGCTCGGGGTCGGCGCCCTGCACGGCGAGCTCGTCGAGCACCACCTCACGTGCTGCGCCGCGCCGGCGGACGCGGAACACCGCGAAGCCCTCGTCGGTACCGCCGGGGCTCGACACGACGCGGTAGTGCAGGAAGTCGAGCCCGTAGCGCCACGCGAAGTACGCGGGCGATCGGACGGTCCGCAGCCGCGTCGACCGCGGCTGGCTCTCGACGAGCCGCCCGATCGCCGGTGCGTGCTCGGCGACGAACTCCGCGGCTCCCTCGCCCGCTGTGGTGGGCTCGGACCAGCGCTCCGCCGGCTCCCGCGCGCGGACGATCCGCACCGCCGAGCCGATCGAGCGCGGACGCACCGCCACGGCCGGGCGGCCCACGACCTGCCAGCCCATCTTCAGGTAGCCGGGGCGGCTCTGCGTGTTGGGCGTGTTGAACACGAACGCGACGCCGTCCGCGCGAACTTGTTCGATCGCGGCCAGCGTCAGACGGCTGAAGATGCCGCGGCCCTGGTAGTCGGGGTGCGTCGCGGTGTCGACCGCGCGCACGGCGTTGATCTTCTTCCCATCGCGCTCGAACTTCCAGCGCATGAAGACACGCACCCCGACGAGGCGCCCGGCGTCCGTTGCGACCAGGCACGGCGACGACCCGAAGACGTTGTCCTCGTGCTTCCATGCATAGAGCGCGCCGTACCGCGGGTCGTCGTCACGCCCGAGAGATTGTGCGAGCAGCTCGAGCACCTGTGAGCGGTCCGCGGGTGCGAAAGCTCGCAGCTCGATCGAGTCGGGCGCCTGTGTCACGGCCAGATGCTCGCACGCTCGACGACTCCTTCGCGGAAGGTGACCGGGGGTACGGTGAGGTATGCCGATCCCTCAGCAGCGCGATCCCGAAGTCACGCGCGAGAAGCTCAAGGCATGGCTCGAGACGAAGCTCCCGGCGGTGAGCCATCTGGAGCTCTCGGAGCTTTCCGGACCAACTTCGACGGGATTCTCGAACGACACGTTGCTCTTCGACGCGAGCTGGCAGGAGGCCGGGCGTCCTCGCCGGCAGGCGTTCGTCGCGCGGGTCAAGCCGAGCGGGTACCAGATCTTTCCCGAGGTCGACGTCGGTATGCAGTACCGGTGCATGGAGCTGCTCGGCAACCACACAGAGGTTCCCGTCCCCGAGATGTGGTGGCGCGAGGACGACGAGTCGGTGCTGGGCGCGCCGTTCTTCCTGATGGGAAAGCTCGAGGGCCACATCCCGACTGACAACCCTCCGTACTCCCTCGAGGGCTTCTTGTTCGACGCGCGTCCCGAGCAGCAGGAGAAGCTCTGGTGGAGCGGTCTCGAGGCGATGGCGCGTGTCCATCAGGTCGACTGGGAGAAGCTCGGCTTTGAGTTCCTGTTGCGGCCGGAGCACGGCGCGCCGGGGCTCGAGCAACAGCTCGGCTACCAGCGCGAGTACTTCGAGTGGGCGGCGCGGGGCAAGCCCCAGCCGATCGCGGAGCAGACGTGGGACTGGCTGATCGCCAACCGGCCGAGCACGGAGCAGGTCGCCTTGTGCTGGGGGGACGCGCGCATCAGCAACCAGATCTTCCGCGACTTCCGGTGTGTCGCCGTGCTCGACTGGGAGATGGCGACGATCGCCGATCCCGTGATGGACCTCGCGTGGTGGATCTTCCTCGACCGGCACTTCACCGAGCCTCTCGGCGTGGCGCGTCTGCCGGGCTTCCCCTCGTACGACGACACGATCGCCCGATGGGAGGAGCTCACGGGTCGCCAAGCCGAGAACTTCGAGTGGTACGAGGTCTTCGCAGGTTTTCGCTTCGCCGTGATCATGATGCGCGTCGCGCAGATGCTGGCGGAGTTCGAGCTCATGCCGGCCGACTCCGACATGGAGACGAACAACCTCGTGACGCAGCTCCTCGCGAAGATGCTCGACCTCGAGCCGCCCGGCGATCCCATCGGGGCCGACGGCTTCGCGACGGCCGACTAGCGCCGTCAGTCGCAGCCCTTCGGGATCTTCGACCCGTTGCTCAGCTTCGCGAGCTCGCAGAAGCTGCGGCGCGCGACCAGCCACCTGCCGCCGACCTCGAACGCCTGACCGGGAAGGTGGTCGAGCACGGGGTTGCCGTTCAAGAGGATGGTGTACGTCACGTCGACGGTGTGGGGATCGACCTGCTGCATGCCGTCGATCCGAACGCTGACGCCGGCGAGCAGCTTGGCCTGTTGCTTCAGCTCGTTCTTCA